>ONQP01000001.1 GCA_900319975.1 uncultured Bacteroidales bacterium
ATCGAAGCCGGCATACCAGCCCGCATCTATCTCGACATAATAGCCCCAGCCCTGGCGGTATCCCATTTCCCTGTCAGCAAATGCTTTGGGCAGCGGGTCGCCTACCCGCAGGCCGCCGACGGTGAAAGCTTTGTCGTTAGTTTGTACATATACGATTTCCCCGTTTTTTACCCCGACCGTGTATGCGACACGGCCCTCCTTGATTTGATAGGCATCGATCAGATCGTTATTGGGGACAATGACTTTCGTGTTTGTCGCGCGCGTATCCTTAAAAGAAGAATTCAAAGTCAACTGTGTCCCGGGAGAGCAGGAAAGAAGAAGGATGGATAAGATGAATAATCCCAAGTTTCTATAGTTCATGGCGCAATCAGGATAAAGGGTCTGAACAAAGATACTTAGATTCCTGGACAAAAAAAAGACAAGTCCTTTCGAACTTGTCTTTCGTGCGGTAGGTGAGAGTCGAACTCACACAGGCCAATGCCCACTACCCCCTCAAAGTAGCGTGTCTACCATTTCACCACTACCGCAGTTGTTTGGGACTGCAAAAATAGGGATATTTCTGGAATTCGCAAAAAAAATTGCTAAATTTGTGTGTATGGATAAGTTTACGAGCAACATGAAAGTTGCGCGCCTCGTCGAGGCCAACTACCGACTCCTCGGCGTACTCGCGCGCGTTGGCATAGACGGCAGTTTCGGCGAGAAGACGGTCTCCGAGGTCTGTATCTCCTCGGGGCTGGATCCGGACACGATCATCCTCCTCTGCGAAGTGTACACGTTCCCGAGTTTCAAGCCGTCGATGGAGTTGCTGCGCCGGTGCCACGTGGGCGACATCCTCCGCTACATGCACCAGTCGCACGACTATTACCTCAACCGGGCGATTTCCGAGATGGAGAAATCGATCACGAAACTGCTCGAACCCTGCCAGCAGAAGCAGCAGGACGTGGTGTGGAACTTCTTCCGCGGCTACAAGGTCGAGGTCAAGAACCACTTCGGCTTCGAAGAGCAGGAGGTCATCCCCTATGTCCAGGGCCTGATCATCGGGCAGACCCGGCCGGGCTTCTCGATCGACCGCTTCGAGGAGAACCACTCCAACATCGACGAGAAGCTGGGCGACTTCAAGAACCTGGTGATGAAGTCGCTGCCCGCCGTCTGCGACAACGACATCCGCCTGGACCTGCTGGTGCGCATCTACGCCCTGCAGGAGGACCTGAAATGCCACACCTACATCGAGGACCACGTCCTGGTGCCGATGGTGCGCCTGCTGGAGAATCCCCAGCGGCTCCACGAGCGCACGCACGAGCAGGACGAGGAGCCGGAGCAGCGCCTGGAGCTGTCCGACCGCGAGAAGGAGATCCTGGTGAGCGTGGCGCAGGGCCTGCTCAACAAGGAGATCGCCGACAAGCACAACATCTCCATCAACACGGTGATCACGCACCGCAAGAACATCACCCGCAAGACGGGCATCCGCACGGTGCCGGGCCTGACGGTGTATGCCATCCTCAACAACCTGATCGACATCAATTCCATCGAATAATGACGGTCGAAGCGCCGGGCGGCGCCCGGGACATCCTGCTGCACGCGTGTTGCGCGCCTTGTTCCGGAGCGGTGCTCGAATGTCTCCGGGACAGCGGCATCCGGCCGGTCGTCTTCTTCAGCAATTCGAATATCGCTCCGCGCGAGGAATACGAACTGCGCCTGTCGGAGCTGCGCCGCTACGGCGAAGTGATGGGCGTGGAGGTCGTGGCCGACGAATATGACCACGACGCCTGGCTGGCGGCGGTCCGCGGGCTCGAGCGCGAGCCGGAGCGGGGCGCCCGCTGCGCGGCCTGCTTCCGCTTCCGCCTGGCGCGCGCCGCCCGCTACGCCGCCTCCCGCGGCCTCTCCGTCGTCGCCACCACCCTCGCCTCCTCCCGCTGGAAAGACCTCGACCAGGTCAACGCCGCCGGACTTGACGCGTGCGGCAGGGTCGACCCCTGCAAAACCGTGGCCGCCCGTGGCCTCGTGAACGGGGGGGACCCAACCGTCAGGTTGGGGGGGATGAGCGCGAAGCGCGAAGTTTTGCAGGGGTCGAGCCCTGCCGCCGCGGAGGTAGTATTCTGGGCGCAGAACTGGCGGAAGGGCGGACTGCAGCCACGGCGCAACGAGATCATCCGCGAACAGGGATTCTACAACCAGACCTGGTGCGGCTGCGAATTTTCGAAACGACAACTAACCACCAAAAACCAATAGGGTATGTTATCTACAGTCATTTACATCCTGGGTATCGTCGCCGCTATTTGGTGCGTGCTCGACATCTTCAAGTCCAACAAGCTGGAGCCTCTCTACAAGGTCCTTCTCTCCATCGCGGTCCTGGCCTTCAGCTGGGTCGGCTTCGCGGTCTACTACTTCCTGATCCGCAAGAAACTCTAAAGGGACTTGTCCTTACAGAAAGGACAGCTCTCCCCGCCACTGCAACCGCTGCAGCCTGACGTCCCGCAGCTGCCGCAACCGCCCACCCTTCCGGCGCGCACGAAAGTACGCACCGCGAAGAACAGCGCCACGGCCACAAGCAACAGGATGATCAGGCTGGGGAGATTCATATCACAACTATAGACTTTATCCGATAAAAATACCTGCCACCAGATACGCCAGCCAGGCAACCACCCAGGCCACGGCACACTGGAACAGCACCATGATGCACGCCCACTTGCCGCCGAGCTCGCGCTTCACCGCGGCGATGGCGGCCACGCACGGCGTGTAGAGCAGACAGAAGGCCAGCATCGGGATGGCGGTCAGCACCGTCATCGAGGCCGTTACGTCCAGCACCTCCATCGTCGCCACGACGCTCTCCTTCGCCAGGAAACCCGTCACCAGCGACGTCACGATGCGCCAGTCGCCCAGCCCGAGCGGGCTGAAGACCGGGGCGATCAGGCCGGCGATGCTCGCCAGCATGCTACCCTCGGGATCCACCAGCTGCAGGCGCCAGTTGAAACTCTGCAGGATCCAGATCACGACCGAAGCCACGAAAATCACGGTGAAAGCCCGCTGCAGGAAGTCCTTGGTCTTGTCCCAGAGCAGGTGTCCCACATTCTTCGCGCCCGGCATCCGGTAGTTCGGCAGCTCCATCACGAACGGTGCCGCCTCGCCCTTCTTCGGCGACAGCTTGGACACCAGCGCGATCAGCACGCCCACCAGGATGGCCGACAGATACAGGATCACCAGCACCAGGCCGCCGTGGCCCGGGAAGAAAGCGCTCGTGAAGAAAGCATAGATCGGAATCTTGGCCGAGCAGCTCATATAAGGTGTCAACAGGATCGTCATCTTGCGGTCGCGCGACGAAGGCAGGGTGCGCGTGGCCATCACGGCCGGCACGCTGCAGCCGAAGCCGATCAGCAGCGGCACGATGCTCCGGCCGCTGAGGCCGATCTTGCGCAGCAGCTTGTCGGTCACGAACGCGACGCGCGCCATATAGCCGCTGTCCTCCAGCATCGACAGGAAGAAGAACAGGATGATGATGATCGGCACGAAGCTGACCACCGTGCCCACGCCGCCGAACACGCCGTCCACGACGAGCGAACGCACGGCGTCGCTCACGCTCCAGCGCTCCATCGCGCCGTCCAGCACGCCCGCGAGCCACTGGATCCCCTGATCCAGCAGGTCCTGCAGGGGTGCGCCCAGCACGTCGATCGACAGGTAAATCACCAGGGACATCACCAGGGCGAAGATGGGAATGGCCGTCCAGCGGCCCGTCAGGACCTTGTCGATCCGGCGGCTGCGGCGGTATTCCTTGCTCTCGTGCGGCTTGACCACCGTCTGCGCCGTAAGCTTGCGGATGAAGGAGAAACGCATGTCGGCCATGGCCGCGTTGCGGTCCAGGCCGCGCTCCTGCTCCATCTGCACGATGATGTGCTCCACCATCTCCTTCTCGTTCTGCTGCAGGCCCAGCGCCTTCTCGATCGCGGCGTCGCCCTCCACGAGGCGGCTGGCCGCGAAACGCACCGGGATGCCCGCGCGCTCGGCGTGGTCCTCGATCAGGTGCATCACGCCGTGCAGGCAGCGGTGCACCGCGCCGCCGTGGTCGTTCTTGTCGCAGAAGTCCTGGCGGGCGGGCTTCTCCTGGAAGCGGGCCACGTGCACCGCGTGCTCCACGAGCTCCTCGATGCCTTCGTTCTTGGCAGCCGAGATCGGCACGACCGGCAGGCCGAGAATCTCCTCCATCTGGTTGACGCGGATGGTGCCGCCATTGTTGCGGACTTCGTCCATCATATTGAGCGCGAGCACCATCGGCCTGTCCAGCTCCATCAGCTGCATCGTCAGGTAAAGGTTGCGCTCGATGTTGCCGGCATCCACGATGTTGATGATGCCGCAGGGATTCTCGTTGAGGATGAATTCGCGCGAGACGATCTCCTCGGAGGTATAGGGCGACAGCGAATAGATGCCCGGGAGGTCCGTCACGAGCGTGTCGGCGTGTCCCCGGATCTGGCCGTCCTTGCGGTCCACCGTCACGCCGGGGAAGTTGCCGACGTGCTGGTTGGAACCGGTCAGCTGGTTGAAGAGCGTCGTCTTGCCGCAGTTCTGGTTGCCCGCGAGGGCGAACGTGAGCGTGGTCCCGGCCGGGAGCGGGCTCTCCTGCTTCTTGTCATGGAACTTGCCGGTCTCGCCGAAGCCCGGGTGGGCGACCGGATTGACGGAGCGGACCGACGTGTCGTCGGCAAGGGTGGCCACCGGTTCGTCCAGGCCGTCCGTCTGCGCGACGGTGATCTTGGCGGCATCCGCCAGGCGGAGCGTAAGCGCGTATCCGTTGATGCGCAATTCCATCGGGTCGCCGAGCGGCGCGTATTTGATCAGCTTGACCTGCGCGCCGGGGATCAGGCCCATATCCAGGAAATGCTGGCGCAGGGCGCCCTTGCCCCCTACCGCCAGAATGACGGCATGTCCGCCTACAGGTAATTCTCGAAGTGTCATCTAACTCTCATTAACCAACCTGCAAAGTTGGTACGCGCGCGCGAAATGCGCAATCCCAATTTATGGGGATTATTCAGACAGGAAAGCGCCCTTCTGCAGGGAGGCTTCGCGGCAGGCCTTCAGTTCCGGGAGGCGGGTGCGCAGCTCGTGGATGAAGCGCCAGGGCACGAAGGAATGGTTCTTGAACCCCATCCCGATCAGCTCCAGCACCTCGCGGAAACGCATCCAGCCGAAGCTGCGGTTCGGGTCGCTGACCTTGACGACCGCGGCGATGCACTTGAGCTCCAGCCGCTTGTCGCGGGACATATACCGGCTAGACCGGTCGTGGACGGCGCGCGACTCCGGCACCACGCCGCAGTGCAGGCCGTGGTAGTGCAGGCGGTCGATCCAGTTGTCGTCCTCGCCATACTGCTTGAAGGCGGGCGAGAAACCGCCCACGGTCTCGATGGCCTCGCGGCTCACGAGCCAGTGCGCGGCCATCACGAAAGGCACCTCGACGACCATCGTCTTGCTGTAGTGCCGGCGCAGCGCGGCGTCGATGTACGGCCCGCACTTGATGTTGAAGCGGTGGTCGCGCCGCCCATAGGCGCCCAGCTGCATCGGGCTCAGGATCCCCCAGCCCGGCTTGTAGGCCTCCACGAGCCGCCAGACCGTGTCATGCTCCAGCCAGGCGTCCTGGTTGAGCAGGTAGGCGAAATCGTAGCCCTCGTCGAGGACGATGCGCAGCCCGATGTTGTTGGCGGCGCCGAAGCCCAGGTTTTCGCCCGTCTCGATGATGCGCACGTCCGGATAGTCCGCGCGGATCATCGGAAGCGTCTCGTCCGTAGAGCCGTTGTCGACCACGAGCACATCCACCGGGACCGAAGAACAGGCCAGGCTCCGGAAGCATTTCTTGACCCATTTCTGGGCATTGTAGGTGACGACGATGACGAGAATCTTAGGCATGGAAGTACTTGATGAAAAGCTGTTTCGGAGTCAGCCGGGTGAAGATGCTGCGGGTTATGTTGCGGTAGGTCTCCCAGGCGATGCGGTCCGCCTCCGAACGGGTGGAGCGCATCCGGATGGACGCCTTGGCGCGCTTGGCGCTCTCGGCGAGCCAGACCGGCAGGGCAAGCAGGAAATACTTGACGCGGGACCCGCCGCTGAAGAAGAGCAGCGAGCCGCGGACGGCCGCCGGACGGACGGCCGGGGAAATGCGCGTGGCGGTGGTGCGCCACTTGTGCGTGATGCAGGCGGCGCGGTCCACATAGACGCCGTAGCCCCTGCTCCGCGCGAGCGTGGAGAGGGCGATGTCCTCCGGCGTGAAGAAATAGGTCTCGTCAAACCAGCCCAGCTCCCGGAAGACATCGGTCTTGATCAGGAAGGCGGCGCCGGTGATGTTGGACGTGCGGAAGACCTCGCCGAAGAGCGGGGTCTTGCCGGCCGTGTCGTCGACGGGCTCGCGGTGCAGGTGCCACTGCTGCAGCACGTAATAGCGCGCCGGATAAGGCGGGCGGCCACAGAGCTGCAGGGAGCCGTCGGCGTTGAGCAGCCGGGGGCTGACGATCGCGGCGTCCTGCGGCAGGCGCTCCAGGTCTGCGACCAGTGCGCCGACGAGGTCTTCGCGGATCTCCGTGTCGTCGTTGACCACGAAGCAATAGCGCCCGCGGGCCTTGCGCAAGGCCAGGTTGTTGTTTTCGGAGAAACCGCGGATCTCGTTGCTCTCGATCCAATGGACCCAGGGGAAGTCCGCGATCGCCTTCGCAAGATTCTGGGGAGTGAAGCGATACGCCACCACGAAGGTCTCGCTGGGCACGCTCGTATGGGCCTGCAGGCCCTTCAGACAAGGGTACAGGTTGTCCAGGCGATTCATACAGACGATGACAATGCTGACCAGCGGGGAATCCATATTACAAATATAAAAAAAAGACGGCTAGAGCAAGCCGTCCGGAAGGTCAAGATCCAGAATTTGTCTGTCCGGATCCGCCGAGCGGATCAAGTCGGGATGCAGGGGGACGAGCGTCTCCCCGACATAGATGCAGAGGTTGCCGGGAATGGGCTCCGTACCGGTCACGACCCCCACCCGCTCTCCGCGGTTGAGCAGGGTCCAGCCGGTGAAATCCATCTCCTCTTCCTCCTCCCATTCACCCTCGATATAGACGGCGCGGCCAACCACCTCCTCGGCGTCCTCCAGGGACGTGATGTCGTTGAGATGGACGATGGCCTTGGAGCTGCCGCGCTGCTGGAGATCCTGGATAAAAAAGGGAACCGGCAGTCCATCAAATTCGATGAACACCGGTTCCTGAAGGTCAATCTGTCCGACCTCGATGTCGCGCACTCCGATCAGGAGGCCTCCATCGGTGCCGTTGGATTTAAGGATCTTGGCGATCTGGAGCATTATGCCTCGGCAGGAGCCTCTGCAGCAGCTTCCTCGACCGGAGCCTCGGCGGCCTCTTCGGCAGCGGCGGCCTCAGCGGCCTCAGCAGCCTTCTGGGCAGCGGCCTCGGCGGCCTTCTTGGCGATAGCCTCGGCGCGGGCCTCGTTGACCTTGGTCTCCTCAGCCTTGGCAGCCTTGCGGGCCTCGATGGCGGCATTCTTGATGCCGGTCTTCTTGGCCTCGACCTTGGCGTCCCGCTGGGCCTTCCAGTCGTTCCACTTCTTGTCAGCCGCCTCCTGGGTGAGGGCACCCTTGGCGACACCGCCGTCGAGGTGGTGGCGCAGCATCACACCCTCGTAGGAGAGGATGCGGCGGGCGGTGAGGGTCGGTTCGGCACCCACCTTCAGCCATGCGAGAGCACGCTCAGAATTGAGGATGATCGTAGCAGGGTTGGTGTTGGGGTTGTAGGAGCCGAGTTGCTCGATGAAACGACCATCGCGCGGGGAGCGCGAGTCAGCCACAACAATGTGGAAGAATGCGAAATTCTTCTTACCGTGGCGCTGTAAACGAATCTTAACAGCCATTGTGAATCTGTTGTTTTAAATAATTAAACCTAAATGCATTCCTACCCGAGGAATGGACGGCAAAGATAGGTCAAAACTCCGGAATACACAATACCTTACGCAAAAATTATTTGTGCCGCAGGTAGCGGAACCCGGGATGGTTGCGCGTGTTCTGCCCCGGCGGCAGGAGGTAGTCGCGCGGGATGCCGCAGCGGCGCAGGCACCACATCAGCGACAGCTGGTCGCGGCGGCCCAGGCGCGGCAGGCGGCTCCACCACATCTCGTCCAGGGCGACGATGTCCGGGTCGTTGTGCCGGCGGAAGATGACGTTGTTCTCATTCAGGCCGGCGTGGCGCGGCAGGCCCTTGGCCCGCAGATAGGCCCAGACCCACATCAGCTCGAAGATGTTCAAATACTTCATGTCGAAGCACTTGCGCGCCTCGGCATACGTGCAGTCCCGGTCGGGGTGCGTGACGCCGCTGTACTTCACGCCCGCGGCAGCCTTGATGCGCGCCGCGCGGTAGAGCGTCCCGTCCAGCAGGGCGATGTTGCCGTCGATCCAGACGCTGCACTCATACTCCGGCAGGAGGACGTGCGGATGCATCTTGGGCCAGCGGGAGGCCATCCGGGGGTTGCCGGCGGGCAGCTCCGCGAGCTCGCGGATCTCCCACACGCCGACGCGGTCGGCCGTCTTCTCCCCCGGTCCCACGAAACAGATGAAATCGAATCCTTCTTCGACCACGGCGGGCTGCTGCAGCTCGTCGTAGCCACCGATGATGCAGGTGTAGATCGCTATCTTTTCCATCATTTATACGGGATTTTGAAGTATTTCCCCAGCATGGCGTCCGCCCGGTCGGGGTCGAACGGCACGAAGCCGCTCCAGTGGTAGAAGGTGTATTCGCCGAAGAGCACGCGCCCGTCCGGCGTCTCGTAGAAGTCGATGCGCACCTGCGGGAACTTGTCCGCGAGCGCCTCCGCCAGGGCCAGCATCTGCTCGAAATGCGCCGGCTTCGCGGGTGGCGTCGCCGCGTTGGGATGCCCGTTGCGGATGTCCAGGTGCTGCCAGGAAGTGTCGAAGAAATCGAATTTGGTCTCCGTGTCCGGATTGTCGCGGTCCGTCGCGACGAAGAGGAATTCCGGCTTGCCGCCGAAGCAGAAGATCTTGTAGTCGGCGAGGCCGGCGCCCAGGTATTCTTCCGCAATGATGCGGCGTGGGACGTCCTTGTAGGCCCATTCGCGGTCCCGCTTCCAGTAGTCGCAGGCCAGGGCCGCCGCGAGCTTCGCGCAGGCGGCCTCCCGGTCGAACGAAGCCTTGTCGGTGCAGACGATGGTGCTGCCGCTGTCGTGCGTGCACTTCAGGACGAACTGCGCCGGCAGCGCCTCCCAGTCGATCTGGTCCGGGCGCTCCCACACGCCGAGCGTCGGCACGACATGCTCCGCACCAATGCGCTCCGCCACGTAGGGCTTCACGGCCGCCTTGTCCACCAGCGTGTGGTAGAGCGGGTTGCGGTCGCGCAGCTTCTGCCATTGGATCTTCTCGGTGAAGGTCAAGGGCCCGTCCACCAACAGGGGCCGGCCGAAAACCATCCTGTATTTCATCCGCAGGAAGGCGCCGTCAGGCAGCCATTTCGCGATCTTGTTGAACACCACGGCCCGTTCGCCGGGCGTCAGCAGGAATTCCCAGGTGCCAAAGGCCATCAGCGTCCATCCGAACACGGAACCGAAGAACAGGCGCAAGCCAGGCGCCGCGATCATATTGATCAGGATGATGGGTACCTCCAGCACGACGACGCTCAGGGCGAACAGGCGGATGGACAGCGCCACGAACGGCCGCACCGGGAATCCGGCGAGCCTGCGGGCCACCGCGACGCGCTCCACGGACACGGCCAGGTAGACGACGGCGAAGACCAGATAAGCCCATTCCGGGCCGGCACCCAGCTTGAAGGCCAGCCAGACGAGCGGCAGGCCCAGGTAGGAGGTCAGGCCGGTGAGCAGATAATAGCGCCGGACGCGCCCCGTGGCCTGCACGAGCGTGAGCAGCGGATTGCTGCCCAGGTCCACCAGCAGGCAGGCCAGCGTCAGGTAAAGGAAGGTGGCGGTATGGGGCGGGAGGGCCTTGTCGGGGCCCAGCCAGAAGTGCAGCAACAGCTCGCCCGCGCCCAGGATGGGCACGGCGAAGAACAGGATGACGAGCCAGGAATACTTGACGCCCTTGCGCACCAGCTCGAAGCAATAGTCCTTCTGGCCCGCCGCCCAGCTCTTGGTGATCTGCGGGTTGAGCGCGGTCAGGAAATTGGTCACGAACTGCTTGATGATGTTCTCGACCTGCAGGGCAAGGCCCCGGGCGGCATTGAGCGTGACGCCGAAGAAGAGGTTGACGATCAGGTTGGCGCCCTGCGTATTGAACACGTAGGCGCTCGATCCGAAGAAGCTCCAGCCGGCGAACGCGGTCATCTCGCGCACCAGCGCGCCGTCCCAGACCAGCCGGCCGCGCGACTCGGCGAAGTGCCGGCGGCAGTAGAAGCCGTAGGCGGCGCGCACGAGCACGGCCACGCCGACCATCAGCACGGCGTAGGTGATCAGCTTGTCGTAGGAAGAGAAATACAGGAGCAGCGCCACGGTCAGCTTGAGCACCGCCTCGCCGATGCTGATCACGGCGAAGGCCGACATCCGCTCGTGCGCGATGATGGCGGCGTTGTAGGGGACGGCCAGCAGGTTGACCACCAGCACGCCCATGGCGCACTGCAGTACCCAGCGGGCAGCGTCCATCCGCTCCGCGGGAATGTCCATGCGGTTGTTGAGCCACCACACGCCGGCCGTCTCCACGAGCACGACCAGCAGCGCGGCGAAGCCCAGCTGGATGAGCACGCCCGTCGAGAAGATGCGGCGCAGACGGGCGGGATCGCCCTCGCCCAGGCCCACGGCAAGGAAGCGGCTGATCGCCGCGGACACGGAGGCCGTGAGGAAGGTGAATACGGTCACCACGCCGCCCACGGCGTTGTAGACGCCGTAGTCGGCGATGCCCAGCGTCCTGAACACCACACGCGAGGTGAACAGGCCGATCAGCATCAGCAGGAGCATGCGGAAGTACAGCAGAAGGGTGTTGCGCGCCAGTCTTCTGCTGTTCTCCGAAAGATGTCCTGCAGCCGGAGGCATAAGATTATTCCATCACCGCAGCTTCACCCTGCTGCGCCTTGAGGTCGTTGTAGAAAGCAACTCTGGACACCTCGTTATACGGGATCAGCCACAGGAAGCCGATGCCGAGGGTCAGGATAGAGAGAAGGAACCAGCCGATGAAGCTGAGATCGAGCCAGAACAGGCGAAGCTTGTGTCCCTTCATCATCTCCCGGCTGCGCTTGCTGGCGTCCCAGGCGCCGATTTCGGGATGCTCGTCCAGGATGTACGGCGTCATCGAATAGGCATAGGCCATGATGATGCCCGGAACGATGAGCAGCAACGACCAGAGTATGATCTTGAGGTTCATCAGGAACAGGCCCCATACCTTATGCACGTAGTTCGAGAAAGTGATCCGGAACATATTCTCCGGAACCCTCTCGTCGCGGTTCTCATACAGCAGCCGGAAAGCGTTCGCCGCACCGGCCTCCAGCGGGATCAGCAGAAAAACCCGGAACAAGAAGGAGCCTCCGATAGAGCATATGATCACAGGAATCAGGAGAGGTATAAACATCGGCAGCTCCATCGGAACGAGCATCAGCACGACCAGGAAGAGAAGGGCCAGCATCGCGAGCACGGCAGGAGCCCAGTTCCCGTGCAGGCGGTCCAGCGCAGCGTTTTTATATTCTTGATTGGTTCTCATGGACGGATTATTTGCGGAAAAGACCGAATACGGCGGAGCCGGAGCCGGACATCGACGCGTAGACGGCGCCGTCGGCATAGAAACGCGCCTTGAGCCGCTCCACCTCCGGGTGGATCGGGAACACGGACGTCTCGAAATCGTTGAACAGCACGTCCGGCCACATCTCCACCGGATAGCGGAGCGCTTCGCGCAGCGGGGGCAAGGCGAGCCGCTCGCGCGGAATGACGCGCGAATAGGCCTCGCTCGTGCTCACGCGCACGCCTTCCGGCACCTCGACGCGGATCTCGTAGCCGGACAGGTCGAGGTCGTAGTCGGACAGCCGGTCGCCGCGGCCTTCGCCGAACATCGGGCGGTTGTAGATGAAGATCGGGCAGTCGGAGCCCAGGCAGGCGGCGTAGTCCGCCAGCTGCCAGTCCTCCAGCCCGAGCTGGAACATCTCGGTCAGCGCCATCAGCGTGAACGCCGCGTCGGCCGAGCCGCCGCCCAGACCGGCACCCACGGCGGTGCGCTTCTCCAGGCGGATCTCCACCGGAGGCAGGTCGTAGTCGGACTTGAGCAGCGAGTAGGCGCGCAGCGTGAGGTCGTCCTCCCAGGTCACATTGTCCGAAGCCACGAAACGGAGCTTGTCGGACGGGACGATCTCCAGGACGTCCGTCATCCCGAAATACGGGACGAACAGGGTCTCGATGTCGTGATACCCGTCGGGACGGCGGCGCAGCACGCTCAGGCCCAGGTTGATCTTGACGTTAGGATAGACGACCATAGATCTCTTCGGCTAAAGGTTCGGGCAGGCGGCGGAGCACCGGGGCGAGGAAGGCGATCATCTGAAGCTGACGGGCCTCCGCCTCGGGAATGCCGCGCGAACGCAGGTAAAACAGTTCGTCCGGGTTGAGATAGCCGGTCGTGGCGCCGTGCGAGCACTTGACGTCGTCGGCATAGATCTCCAGCTGCGGCCGGGACTCCACCCGGGCCGTATCGGAGAGCAGGAGCGTATGGTTCTCCTGGTAGGCTTCCGTCTTCTGGGCGTCCTGGGCCACGTAGATCAGGCCGTCGAAGGACGCGCGCGCCGTCCCACCCACGATGCCCTTGAAGAGCTGGCGGGAGACGCAATGCGGGACGTCGTGGCGCACGAGCACGCGGATGTCCACGTTCTCGGCGTCCGGGCACAGATACAGCCCGGCCAGGTCGAGCGAGGCGCCGGGGCCGGTCAGGTCGACCTCCAGGACCAGGCGCGTGTCCGTGGCGGGCGGAACGACGAGGGTCATCGACAACTCCTCCCCGGCTTCCAGCCGGAGATACTGCGGCACGCTGTCGCGCCCGATGACGTACACTTTGTTATCCATCGATGCCTTCGTAGCCTTTTTGTTCGATCAGGTCCACCAGCTCGCGGCCGCCCGTACGGACGATGCGGCCGTCCTTGAGGATGTGGACGACATCCGGAACGATGTATTCCAGCAGGCGCTGGTAGTGGGTAATCACGATGGCGGACGTCTCCGGCGTGCGGAGCCGGTTGACGCCTTCGGCCACGATCCGCAGCGCATCCACGTCGAGGCCGGAATCCGTCTCGTCGAGGATGCTGAGCGTGGGTTCGAGCATCGCCATCTGGAAGATCTCGCAGCGCTTCTTCTCGCCGCCGGAGAAACCTACGTTGACTTCGCGGCGGGCGAATTCGCCCTTCATCTTCACGAGGTCCATCTTCGACTTGAGGAGCTTGATATATTCGGCCGGGGTGAGCTCGGGCAGGCCTTTCGCCTTGCGGCGCGCGGAGATCGCGGCCTTCATGAAATTGGTGATGCTCACGCCGGGGATCTCCACCGGATACTGGAAGCTCAGGAAAAGACCGGCCCAGGAACGCTCCTCCGGCTCAAGGGCGAGCAGGTCGCGGCCCTCGTACAGGGCGCTGCCTTCCGTCACCTCGAAGGTCGGCCGGCCGGCGAGGACGGCGCCCAGGGTGCTCTTGCCGGCTCCGTTGGGCCCCATCACCGCGTGCACTTCGCCGCGGCGGATGGTCAGGTCCACCCCCTTGAGGATCTCCTTGCCGTCAACGGCGGCGTGGAGGTTGCGGATATCCAGTAATATTTCGTTATTCATGCTTGTTGTAGAGTTTTTTCCAGGAAATGAGGGACCAAATGGCGTTGGCCAGGTACAGGGCGCTGACGATCGGCATCAGATAGAGTCCCGAAAGGATGTAAAGGACGATGTTGGCCGCGTTGACCACCAGCCAGACGACCCAGCATTCCCAGCATTTCTGGGCGCTGAGGAACTGGGCCAGCAGCGTGAACATCAGCAGGTAGGAATCCAGCCAGGGCGACGGATCCACCTGGAAGACCGCGGGCCACTTGGCCGGCAGCCAGTCCAGGCACATCGCCCAGACGGCACCGAACACGCACACCGCGATGATGAGGCCCGGCCACTGCTCCTGCCGGACGTGGCAGACCTTGAGGCGCCGGGCGTCGGCCTGGCTCCGCTCGCCCTCCCGGGGATGCGTCCAGCGCCAGTGTCCGAAGGCGTTGATGGCGAAGGACACCGGCTGGAGCAGCATCGCGCTGTAGAGGTGCTGCTGCCAGAAGAGGATGAACAGGAACACGTTGTACACGTATCCCACCCAGAAGTTGGTCTTCGAGTTGCGGCCTGCCAGGAAAACGCAGGTCAGGCCGAGCAGGGCCGATATGATTTCGATCCAGGTCATCCGACGGAACCTTCAAGTGAGACGGACAGGAGTTTCTGCGCCTCGACGGCAAACTCCATCGGCAGGCGCGAAAGGACCTCGCGGGCGTAGCCGCCCACGATGAGCGCGACGGCGTCTTCGGGGGCGATGCCGCGCTGGGTGCAGTAGAAGAGCTGGTCTTCGCTGATCTTGGAGGTCGTGGCTTCGTGCTCCACGATGGCGTGCGGATTCTGGCTCCGGATCACCGGGAACGTGTGCGCGCCGCAGGTGCTGCCGATCAGCAGGGAGTCGCACTGCGAGTAGTTGCGTGCGCCCTCGGCCGCCGGGCCCATCTGCACGAGGCCGCGGTAGCTGTTCTCGCTGTGGCCGGCGGAGATGCCCTTGGAGACCACCCGGCTGCGCGTGCCGCGGCCCAGATGGATCATCTTGGTGCCCGTGTCGGCCTGCTGCCAGTTGTTGGTCATCGCCACGCTATAGAACTCCGAAGAGGAGTAGTCTCCCTTCAGGATGGTGCTCGGGTATTTCCAGGTGACGGCGGAGCCCGTCTCCACCTGGGTCCAGGACAGATGTGAGCCGCTTCCCTTGCAGATACCGCGCTTGGTCACGAGGTTCAGGATGCCTCCGCGCCCCTGCGCGTCGCCGGGATACCAGTTCTGCACGGTGCTGTATTTGACGTCCGCGTCCTTCTCCACGATGATCTCCACCACGGCGGCGTGCAGCTGGTTCTCGTCGCGCATCGGGGCGGTGCAGCCCTCCATATAGCTGAGCTGCGCGCCCTCGTCGGCGACGATGAGCGTGCGCTCGAACTGGCCGGTGCCGGCCGCGTTGATGCGGAAATAGCTGGACAGCTCCATCGGGCACCTGACCCCCTTGGGGACATAGCAGAAGGAGCCGTCGGAGAAGACGGCGGAGTTGAGCGCCGCGAAGTAGTTGTCCCCGACGGGGACTACCGTGGCCAGGTACTTGCGCACCAGGTCGGGGTGCTCGCGGACGGCCTCGGAGAAGGAGCAGAAAATGATGCCCTTCTCGGCCAGGGTCTTGCGGAAGGTCGTCGTCACGCTCACGGAATCGAAGACGGCGTCCACCGCCACTTCGCCCTTGGGCTTGACGCCCGCCAGGACTTCCCGCTCGTGGAGGGGAATGCCCAGTTTATCGAAAGTATCCATCAGGGCGGGGTCGATCGTCTCCGGCCGGTCCTCGTCCCGCTTGGGTGCAGCCCAATATATGATGTCCTGGAAGTCTATGCGCGGAAGTTTGAGGTGGCCCCAGTGCGGCATTTTCATCTTCTGCCACCTGCGGAACGCGCCCAGCCGGAACTCGAGCAGCCACTCCGGCTCCCCCTTCTTGGCGGAGATCATCCGGATGATGTCTTCGTTGAGCCCCTTGGGAATGTACTCCTGGGCGACGTCGGTCACGAAGCCCTCTTTGTACTCCTGCGCAGCAAAGTCTTTGATAATTTCTTCCATTAGCGGACAAAGATAACGAATCTCTCCAAATCCACCAAACAGACAGACATGGATCCACCTATAGGTGGATGCGTCCCCGTTCCGGCTCAGGCAGGATTTTTGTTATATCTTTGCACAAAACTTGAAAAAATGAAAAAACTCAGTCTGATCTCCCTCCTTTTCGCCGCGGCTCTTTGCGGGCTTCCTGCGGCGGCGCAGTCCATTTGTTTCTGGACCAACGACGCGGACGCCGTACCGATCCGCATCTACATCGACCACGAGTATTTCGGCGACGTGACCGTCGCCTTCGAGGAGCAGCCCCTGATCGACACCGAGGGCTGCCTGAGCGTGGACACGACGCCCGACCGCCACGAGCTCACGGCCGTGGACAAGTACGGCCGCGTCTACAAAGGCTGGCCGGGCTGGATCCGCCCGCGCACAGACAAGGTCAACTATCTGAAACTCAGCGCCGGGCAGTTCCGCACCGTGGACCGGGAGGATTATGACTGGGTGTTCGTGGACTGGATCCCGGTCTATGTGGACATCCCCGTCGCCGGCTACGGCGTCCCGATCGAGAACCTCGATCCGCTGGTCGACAGCGACCTGCTGATCGGGATGGGCGTCGCCGCGGTGGGCGCGACGGCCGCGTTGGGCGTCGCCGCCGCCCGCAACTGGGGCATCCCGGACAACCGTTTCCCGTATGTCGCCCTCGGCCTGGGCACCGAAATCCTGCCCGTCCTGCGGGAATGGCGCAACGTGATCCAGTTCCGGACCCGCTTCGGCAACCTCGGCGGCGTGTCGCTGATGGCGGACGCCGGCCTGGCCACCGTCTTCGACTACTACAGCCGTCCCTACGCGTCGGTCGGCGACGCCGCCAACATCTTCACCTTCAGCGTCGGCGCCGGCCTGGACTATGGCGGATTCGGCTTCTCCATCCACTACAAGCCGGCCATCAGGGAGTCTTTCGACACCTTCCTGAAGGCCCGTCTCGCCTATGACTGGTGGGTCTCCAGAGACACCGCCATCAACTTCCACGCAGGATTCGGCGTGGGCGGTTTCGGCGAGGAAGGGCTGTTCGACTACTACGAATTCCCCTTCGGCGTCGGCCTCCTGTTCAAACTGTAACATGTCTCCCGCCGTCCTGCTGCTCGTCATCGCTTTGTACCTGGGCGCCGTCATCGGCGCCAGCTGGTGGATTTCGCGGCGCGCGCAGGGCAGCGCGGATTTCTTCCGGGGCGGCCGCAAGTCGCCCTGGTGGGCCGTGGCGGTGGCCATGGTCAGCACCTCAATTTCCGGCATCACCTTCGTGTCCGTGCCGGGTATGGTGGCGGCCTCGCAGTGGGGCTACCTGCAGATGGCCGTAGGCTTCGTGGCGGGCTACGCCGTGATCGCCTACGTGCTGCTGCCGCTCTACTACCGCCTCAACCTGAGCAGCCTCTACGCGTGGCTCGAGGACCGTTTCGGGACGTGGAGCCACCGGGCGGGCGCCGGTTTCTTCCTGCTCTCCAAGGTCCTGCTCTGCGGGGTGCGGATGTACCTGACGGCCATCGTGCTGCAGCTCATCGTCTTCGCGCCGCTGGGCATTCCTTTCTGGGTCAACGTGGCCGCCACGATGCTGTGCGTGTGGCTCTACACCTTCCGCGGCGGGGTGCGCTCGCTGGTCTGGACCGACATGGTGCAGACGCTCGCGCTCGTGACCGTGGTGGTGCTGTGCCTGGTGCAGATCGGGCGGGCGATGGGGCTGGACGCAGGCGCGCTGTACGGCAGCCTGCGGGACAGCGGGATGAGCCGCATCTGGTTCTTCGACGACTGGCGCGACACGCGCTTCTTCTGGAAGCAGTTCTTCGCCGGGATGTTCACGACGGTAGCGATGACGGGGCTGGACCAGGACATGATGCAGAAGAACCTGTCCTGCAAGACTTTGCGCGCCAGCCAGCGCAATATGATGTGCTACGGCGCCGCCTTCATCCCGGTCAACCTGCTCTTCCTCGCGCTCGGCGTGCTGCTCTATCAGTTCGCCGCGGCGCGCGGCATTTCCGTGGCGAAGCCCGACGACCTCTTCCCCACCATCGCGTGCGGGACGGACGCCGCCGGCGCGGCCTATATGCCGCCCGTCGCCTCCCTGCTGTTCGCCCTCGGCCTCACGGCCTCGGCCTTCAGCAGCTCCGGCTCCGCGCTCACCGCGCTCACGACCACCTTCACCCTGGACTTCCTGCACGCGGACAGGCGCCAGGACGAGGCGGGGCTGCTGCGCACCCGCCGCCGCGTCCACCTCGGCGCCGCCGTCGTGCTGGGCCTCGTGATCCTGGGCTTCGGCGCCATCCGCGACGGGAGCGTGATCGACGCCATCTACACCGTCGCCGGCTACACCTACGGCCCCCTGCTGGGCCTGTTCTTCTTCGGCATCCTGACCCGGCGCCGCGTGCGCGACGGCTGGGTCCCGTTCATCTGCCTGCTCTCGCCCGTGCTCTGCTACATCCTGTCCGCGCACAGCGCCGAATGGCTGGGCGGCTACCGGGTCGGCTTCGAACTGCTGCTGATCAACGCCGGGCTGACCTGGCTGGGCCTCTGGCTCAGCGGGATCGGGCTGCGGCGCGGATAATCCCCGGGCTTTTCGTATCTTTGCGGCGATGAAACGAATCCTTTCCGTCCTCCTCCTGCTGCTGGCCTGCACGGCCGCAGACGCACGCAAGCTCCCGGCCGGCGCCCTCGGCACGGTCACCTACGACGTCCGCTACAAGCTGGGCGCGATGAACGCCAAGGTCGCCACGGCCACCATCTCGCTGGACCCTGCGACCCGGGAGGGCCAGGCAGCCTACCATACCCACGCGCTCATCCGGACTTCGTCCATCTTCCGCCTCTTCCTCAGCTCGGACTACGTCGTCGACGCCTGGATCGGCCAGGCCGACCTGCAGCCGGTCTATTTCATCAATCCCTTCAAGAAGGGCGGCAAGGAGGGCAAATTCGAATGCATCTACCGCGGCAGCGACATCGAAGTCATCTCCGTGATGCCGTCGAAAGGCACCGAGCGCAAGGTCCTGCCCCAGGACGGGCGCACGATGGACCTGCTGACGCTGCTGCACCATGTCCGTTTCCTTGAAATGGACGCTTCTTCCCGCCCCCTGTCGCTGCAGGTCCTGATGGGCGGCTCCGCCTTCCCGGGCGTCCTGACCTGCGAGGGCCCGGACGCGGAACGCTTCCCCGGCCAGGCCACGGAGCGCTTCCTGCTCCGCCTGACGGAGCGCGGCCTGATGGAGAACGGCAGCGGCAATGAGATCCACCTCTGGCGCTCAACAGGAACTGACCGCCGTCTGCTCGGCCTCGAGGTTCCTCTCAGCACGGGCACGATGGCGGTCAGCATAACCAATATTTAATTAATCCTAATTATAGCATTATAGAAATGCTCTGACGAATGTCCCGGGAACTGGCTGCGGCCGAAATGACGTATTCGCCCGCATCAAGTTTCCACGCCCGCTCATAGCCGTCGAACCAGCGCAGGTCCGCCAGTTTGACGGTCATCGTGAGCACTTCGCTGGCCTTGGGCTTCAGTTCGGACGTCTTTCCGAAAGCTCGGAGTTCCTTCACGGGTTTCACGGCGCTTCCTTCCGGCGCGCCGACATAGATCTGCACGGCTTCGCGGCCGCTGCGTTTGCCGGTGTTGGTCACCTTCACGCTGATCTTCAGCTCGTCGCCGTCGCGCTCGGCCTTCAGGTCGGAATACGCGAAATCCGTGTAGCTCAGGCCAAAGCCGAAAGGATACAGGATCGTCTCGGGATGGCGGTCGAAGTGGCGGTAGCCGACGAAGATGTCTTCGTCGTAGTTGACGTCGCCGGGATTGCCGTTGGACATCGGGAAGTCTTTGGCGGAAGAATAATCCTCATAACGTTTCGCGATCGTCATCGGCAGCTTGCCCGAAGGGGAAACCTTGCCGGCGAGGATGTCGGCCACGCTGTTGCCAGCTTCCTGCCCGTCCATCCAGGTATGGAGGATCGCATCCGGCTGGTCGCTCCAGCCCATGTCCACGATGTTGCCCATATTCAGCAGGACGATCACCTTCTTGCCGGCCTTGTGGAAGGTCTCGCAGAGCAGGTCGACGTTCGCCTGTTCGGTCTCCGAGAGATACCAGTCGCCCGGGGTCAGGGTGCGGTCTCCGCCTTCGCCGGCCATCCGGCCGATGCTGTAGACGCAGACGTCATTGCGCTTCGCAGCGGCCTGCGCGGTCTCCCGGCTGATGGCCGTCTCCTGCACGGTGGGGATGATCCAGAAGTACTCCGCCGGCTGCTTGGCCTTCTCCTGCTTCACATACTCGCGGTAGGATTCGGCCAGCTGCTTGTCCAGCCGGAACCCGGCAGCCTCCAGTCCCGCATCGACGGTCACCTTGTAGGCGCGGTTCACGTAGCCGGAGCCGGAGCCGCCAACCATCGTGTCATAGGACGGCACGCCGAAGAGGGCCACCTTGCCCTTCTTGCCCAGGGGCAGGGCGCTATCGTTCTTCAGCAGGACCATTCCCTGGGCCGCGGCCTCGCGCGTAATCTGGGCGTGCGCGGCGAGGTCGGGCTTGTTGCTGTACTCGTAGCGCTTGAAGGTGGGCGACGCCACCATCACCTGCAGGATGCGGCGGACGCAGTCGTCCAGGAAGCGGATGTCCAGGCGGCCGCTCTGCACGGCGTCGAGGATGTCGTCATACTGGTGGGGCGTGCCCGGCATCAGCATGTCGTTGCCGGCCGCGATCTGGCGCGCACCGTTCTCCTCGGCCCACCAGTCGGTCATCACGAAGCCCTTGAAGCCCCATTCTCCGCGGAGAACGTCCGTCAACAGCCAGCGGTTTTCCGAGGAAAGCACGCCGTTGATCTTGTTGTAGGAAGACATGATGGTCCAGGGCTGGGCCTCTTTCACGACGATCTCAAAGCCTTTGAGATAGATCTCGCGCAGGGCGCGCTCGCTCACGGAAGCGTTCTGCCCGTTGCGCAGGGTCTCCTGGCTGTTGGCGGCGAAGTGCTTCACGGAAGTACCGACGCCGTTGCTCTGGACGCCGCGGACATAAGCGGCGGCAATCTTTCCCGCGAGCAGCGGATCTTCGCTGTAATACTCGAAGTTGCGCCCGCACAGCGGGTTGCGGTGGATGTTCATCGCCGGGGCGAGAAGCACGTCGGCGCCGTATTCCAGGACCTCGTTGCCCATGGCGGCCGTCACGCGCTCGACGAGTCCGGTATCCCACGATGCCGACAGGAGCGACCCGATGGGGAAGGCGGTGCAATAGTAGGTATTGTCATCGCCCGGGCGGGTGGCGTCGATGCGGAGACCGGCAGGGCCGTCGGCAAGGACCATCGTGGTGATTCCCAGCCGTTCCACGGGCACGACATCGCCGGCGGCGCCCTTCACGCGGCCGCTGGAGAAGGCGGTGACGCCGTCGCTCTGGGGCTTCTCGACAAGGCCGCGCATGTCCACGGACTTGCGCTCCGGCATCCCGGGCGCGGGCCCGGGGCCGTTCTCATCTCCTACATAGCGGTTGGCGCCTACGACGAGGGTGATTTTCTCCTCGAGCGTCATCGCCTTCAATACCTCATCGATATTGTTGCGTTCGAGCTGGGGGACCTGCGCGAAGGCCACCATTGTACAGAGCAAAGCTCCGGTCGTAAGGATTGCTTTCATACGCTACTCGATCCAGCCGGTGTACTCGTCCGCGCTTTCGTAGCCGGCGTTCTGCTTGAACTTATACTCTTCGCCGGCGCCGGCGGAAAGGTTGATCTGCTCGGTCGGGATCGGAGCGAAGCCCTTCGTGATTTCAAAGCGCTTGCCGTAGCCGCCGTTGAAATCACTTGCGTGGTTCGTGCTCTTTCTGCCCTTGAAGTAGCACTCGACACCGTCCTGCTTGTCCAGCGCGGCCTTGGCATACTCCACGCCATAACGGCGCAGGTCACCGAGTCTCACGCCTTCGAATGCGAGCTCCCAGCGGCGCTCGTTGCGGAGGTTCTCCTCCGTCAGCGGGATGGCGGGCAGACCGGCGCGGGCGCGCACCTTGTCGAAGGACGCCTTGTTTCCATTGATCTCGGCATCCATCAGCAGGACCTCGGCGAAGCGGATCAGCACCATGTCGTCACAGAAATTGTACTGGTAGTCGTCCTTGGTCCAGGACAGGTTGTTGTACATGACGAGCAGATAAGACCATTTGATGGTTCCGGAAGCGTCCCGGCCCATCACGGGCATCACCTTCGTCTGGTAATAACCGGTCTCCTGGCAGTTGTCGCCTTTCACGCCGTAATTATAGCCTCTCACGAAATCGTCGGGGCCCATGATGGAAGCTTCACGACGCGGGTCGTCGGGCTCGATGGTCTCCCATTCCTTGATGAAGGCGGGGCTGACGGGGCAGTTGCCGTATCCGTAGCTCAGCGGGAAGGTGTCTCCGTTCAGGCACTTCTGCTTGTTGCCCCGGACACCGCCGATGAAGAGGGCGGTCTGGTTGGAATATTTGCGGTAGGGGTCGCCGGCGCTCAAGGCGTTGAACTTGATCACGAACATCGCTTCCGGATTGACTTTACCGTCATCGGACACATAAGCGTAGCCTTTGTCCTTCCACTTGGCCGGGCAAAGCTCGTCGGACATCGTGATGCGGTTGCTGTACGCCCACAGGTTGTGGAAGTCCGGGACCAGGGAGTAGCCCGAATTCTCGACGCAGTCCTTGATATATGCGCCCACGGCCGCTTTGGTAAGCTCCGTCCCGTCGGGAAGGCTGACCACCTCGTCGTTGTAGAATCCGGAATAGAACAGGTAAACGCGGCCGAGAAGGGCCTCAGCGCAGTATTTGTCGACGTGGCCGTCGCCTGTGGACCGCCGGGAAGGCATGATGTCGATGGCCGTCTTGAGGTCCAGCATGATCTGTCCCCAGAGCGCTTCCCCGGAGATCTGGGGAAGGGTGGGATCCGCCACGGTGGTCAGGGGGCAGGGCACGTTCCCGAACTGGCTCGCCAGCTCGTAGTAATAATAGGCGCGCAGGAACAGGGCCTGGCCGGTGTAATCGGCCTTCATCTCCTCGGAGATGAAAGAGCAGTCCTTGAGCACCTCGAGCGCGTTGTTCGCCCGCGCGATACCCACGTAGCGGCTTTTATAGACTCCGTTGTAGCCGTCGCCCTGCTTGAGCATCATGTCCGCGGCCTGGATGATGGAGACGTTGGCGCCGTCGCCGCCGAGGCATTCGTCGGCCGTCGCCAGCGCCCAGGGATAATGCCACGTGACTTTGTTGGACTCCTGGATGGCGTTCAGGTTGTTGTAGATACCGGTCAGCATCTGCTCCACCTCTCCGGCATTCGAAGGGAAGTCGGCCGTGGTCTTGGTCATATAGTTGGTCGTATCGAGAAGGCCCTCGCAGGAGGCGGCCAGAAGCGTCAATGCGGCAACTGCCGTTATTTTCAATAATGTTTTCATTTCAGACACGGTTATTAGAATTTGATGTTGAGACCCGCGAGGATGGTGCGGGGCTGGGGATAGAAACCGAGGTCGATGCCCTTGGCCCAGGAGTCGAATCCGCTGGACGTTCCGACTTCAGGATCCATACCCTTGTATCCGGTGATCGTGAACAGGTTCTGGGCCTGGACATAGAGACGGAGCTGGCCGAACGGGGAATCTTTCCACAGTCTGTTGAAATCATATCCGAGCGTCACCGTCTGGAAGCGGAAGAAGTCGCCGTTCTCGATGAACATGTCGGTGTTGAGGCCTTTGCTGTTGCTGGAATACAGGATGGGCAGTTTGTTGGACGTGCCGGCACCGTGCCAGTAGTCATACACCTCCGTGGTATAGTTCTGATAAGGTCTGTGGCCGTATTGTCTCCAGGCACGGAAGATCTGGTGGCCGAACATGCCATATCCGCTGAGGCCGAAATCAAAGCCCTTGTAGTTGACGCTGATGTTGAGACCCGCCGTGAAATGGGGGTTGGGGTCGCCGGTCATCCGCTTGTCGTTGTCCTGGTTGAGGACGCCGTCGCCATCGAGGTCAAGGACCCGGAGGTCGCCGGGCTGGGGATTGTCGCTGAGGGTCGGCTTGCCGGCGGCCAGCCAGGCGTCGACTTCCTCCTGCGTCTGGAAGACACCGTCCGTGACATAAGTGTGGAAATAACCGATCGGATAGCCGACTTCGGCGCGGTACAGCTCGGCCGCCTGCTCGACGACGGCGCGGCCGTGGATGACGCCCTCGCCATTGGCGATGCGGGTGACGATGTTCTTGTTGTAAGCACCGTTCACGCTGATGCTGTAGAAGAAGTCCTTGTCCACCTGGTCGTTCCAGCTGAGGGCAAGTTCGACACCGGTGTTGCGCACGTCACCGCCGTTGATGTAAGGGGCGTCGGCGCCATAGTGACCCATGATGGGGGCTTTCACCAGCCAGTCCTTGGTGTCTTTCTGGTACCAGTCGAAGATGACGCCCAGGCGGCTTCCGAAGAAACGGGCGTCCAGACCGAAATCAAGCTGCTGCGAGGTCTCCCAGGTAACATTGGGATTGGGGAGCTTGTCGGCGTAGGCGCCGTTGGCGGGCTGGTCGGTGATGCCGTGGCCGAAACCGTATCTGCCGTCATTCGGGCTGACCTGGACGGTAGCCAGATAGTGGAAGTTGTCGATCGCGCAGTTACCGTTCTGGCCCCAGCTTCCACGGAGCTTCAGGAAATTGAGGGTGTTCTTCACGCCCGCCATCCAGGGCTCGTTGGTCATCACCCAACCGGCGGAGACGGAAGGGAACGTGCCCCAGCGGTGACCCGGAGCGAAATTGGAGGAGCCGTCACGGCGAAGGATCACGGAAATCATATATTTCTCGGCGTAGTCGTAGTTGATACGTCCGAAGAAAGACTCGAGGCCGCTGTCATCCCAGGGAGATCCCTTGATCTTGCTCTCCGTGATCAGGCCCTTCATGTTGCCCACATAGGCGTGCGTGGGATCGTCCACCCACTTTCCGTCTTCCCGGCCGGCACCGACCGTCTCGCCGTAGCCGGAGTGCTCGATGGACATGCCGACCATCGCGTCGAAGTTGTGCTGGCCGATATGGAACTTGTATGTCGCCGTATTCTCCCAGGACCAGTTCCATCCGAGGCTGGCCTCCTGGGACACCTTGTCGACATCGAGGAAGCTCGTGGAATTGGCCTGATAGGTCATGTCATAGGAACGCCTGCTGCTGGCGCTCGCCTTATAGTTGAACTGGCTCCTGACGACCAGGTCCTTGATGGGCTGGATGCGCACGTTGGCGGACATGTTCAGCGCATAGTTGTATTTCCAGTTGTTGCCCTGGCTCGTCCTCGAGATCACATACAGCGGGTTCTTGGCGTCGCCGTCGAACTTGAAGATCCCGAAAGCCGCATAGTCCTCATAGGACGTGTACTCGCCGTCGGCCCTGCGCATGGGCGCGAGCGGGTTCGCCGTCAGTGCGTCGAACATATTGTTGGAGTACTGGTTACTGAGGTTGATGCCGCTCTTCGAGCTGTAGGAGAAGTTCACGTTCTCACCGACGGTGATGATGTCGAGATCGTCCTTCCGGAGAACCACGTGATCGGAGTTCAGGCGCACCGTCGCACGCTTGTAGTTGGAGGCTGCCGGCTTGCCGAAGATGCCTTCCTGGTTGGTGAAGCTGACACCCATCGAGAATTTGGACCGGTCAGTTCCGCCGGCCAGATTGACGGCATGGTTGGAAACGGGGGCGTTGTCGTTGTGGAACTCCCGGATCCAGTTGGTGCCGGTGAAGGAACCGTCCATGATGCTCTTGTACAGCTCGGGGCTGAGGACGGTGGAGAAATCCGTGGGCGTGAGCCTGTTGTTCTTCTCCGCGGTGTTGATCACCTCGATATACTGCCTGGCGTCCAGCACGGTCGGGATGACGGGTGCGTTCTGCCACCCGACATAGCCGTCGTAGCTGACCTGGAGATTGCCTTCCTTGCCCTGCTTGGTGGTCACGAGGATGACACCGTTCGCGGCCCGGGCGCCGTAAATGGCAGCCGAGGCCGCATCCTTCAGGATGTCGATGCTCTCGATGTCGGCGGGGTTGAGGGTGCTGATGTCGCCGCCGGCCACGCCGTCGATGACATACAGCGGCTTATAAGAGCCGATCGTACCCATACCGCGGATGTTGACGTTGAATCCGTCACCGGGCTGGCCGGAATTGGCGATGATGTTCACGCCGGGCGTCGAAGACTGCAGCGCGCCCAGCGCACTGGTGTTGTTGAGCTTCGCGAGGTCCTCGCCCTTGATCTGGATGGTCGAACCGGTGATCAGCTTCTTTTTCTGGACACCGTAGCCGACGACGACCACATCCTCGAGGAACTCCAGGCTGCTGGTGAGCACGACGTTGATGACGCTGTTCCCGTTCACGGCCACTTCCTTGGAATCATAGCCGAGCGAAGAGAACACCAGCACCGCATCAGCGCGCGTCACGATCGTGAACTCGCCGTCCAGGTTGGAAACAGTACCGTTGTCCGTCCCTTTTTCCACAATACCGGCTCCCATCACCGGCTGGTTTGTCTCATCGACAATGCGGCCGCTCACGCTCAGCGTCTGAGCCTGGGCTGTTGAGTTGAGAATTGCACCGATGACAAAAGCCACCGTCATGCAACATCTCATCAAGACAGTTTTTGACAATTGTTTCATAAGCAGTTGTTGAATTGATTAATTAGAGTGTTTTATCAGTTGTTTCTGGCTTTGTCGCACAGGGTCCGGTAGAACGCCCGGAAGTCGTTCCACCTGTAATAGGGAGCCTGGTCGCCGGGCAACGGAAGCGTCACCTCCCGGCCGCAAAGGAGCGCCTTGACGAGGATTTCGCATCCCGGCTTCCTGCTTTTGTAGAAGACCAGCTGGATGTTGCCGGCCATGCAGGTGTTGTAATTCTGGTATACGTATTTGAAATCGTCCGGATCGGCAGGGACCGTCAGGGCGCCGTCCAGGCCCAGGAGGATGTTGAGCGGGCCGAGGTAGGAATCGTGCCCGAAACGCAGGTCCGCGATTTCGCTGCTTCTGCCCGAAATCACGGCCTCGGCCCTGTCCAGGATGTCTTCGACGATGGGGACCGCGAGATAACGCCTGGACCAGTAATGCCGGTAGGCGCCCGCGTTCGACACTTCCCAGCGGCTGTACATTTCTTCCAGGGAATAGGGCTCCCCCATCATCCCCTCATATCCGATGCTGGGGAGAGAGGTGTAGAAGGTATTCAAGGTGGACTGGATGGTCATTGCCTCCCGCTCGCCCAGCGACGCGTCCTTGAAGAACATCTCCACGAACGGCTTCCTGCCCGCGGCGGGACTGGCGGAGACGGAAGGCTCGCCCGCCACGGGGAACGGCTCCGGATCGACGGTCCAGCGCCGGGGATTCTCCTTCGCGTCCGGGACGACGGCGTCGAGCGTCGCCCGGGACGCCCGCTGGAAAATATCCAGTTTGCGGTTCTGCCCGGCCAGCGACTGGCAGAAGGCGGCCATGCTCACGATGCAGCGGCCTTCGAGGGAGGAGAAAGCCTCGACGCGTCCGCCTTTCCTGAAGATCTCCGGGAAAGAATCGTACATGGTCTTCGCGACGCGCACGTGTTGCTCATATCCGCGCGGGGTCAGCTCCGTGACGCCGACGGTCAGTTCCGGCAGGATGGAAGAGAACTGCCCGTAGAATGATTCTCCCGCTTCCGTGAGAATCCCTCTGTTGTGCGCCGCGGTCAGCAGCGAGTCCATGCGCCTGTACAGGGAAGCCTCCCAGTAGTAGCGGGACCCGTGGCGGCCGTAATGGCTGATGTAGAACGGCTTGTATCCTCTGGGCGGCGGGGTCGGCTTGAAGGTCTCGGCGGGATACGGGAAATCGTTGCCGTATGACCGCTGCGGATTCGCAAAGACCTCTTCGCGGACATCCGCCCGCTGTCCCCAGGCCAGCGGGAACGAAAAAAGCAATAAGACAAGCAGTAGGATCTTGTTTTTCAACATGTTATCAAATGGTTACTATCGGTGTATTGTTCCAATTCAGCACGTTGCAAAATTATTCAACGCCATCAGCAACGATGGTAAAAAATGTTGCAATCTTGTGTCTACTACGTTTCATTGTCTTATATTTGAGCCGTGAAACGCCTGCTACCAATCTTAACTGCCATAGTATTCCTGGTGCTCTGCCCGTCCGTGCACGGTGCGGAGTTCCGGCACCTGACCATCAACGACGGGCTGTCCGACAACAGCATCTACGTCGTGTTCAAAGACTCCCGGGGCTTCCTGTGGATCGGCACCCACGTGGGCCTCAACCGCTACGACGGTTTCCGTTTCAAGCATTTCTTTGAAGGACCGGACGCCATTCCCGACAATTCCATCAACGACCTCTTCGAAGATGCGGAGGGGCGCCTCTGGATCCATACGCCGCTGGGATATTCCTATATGGACCTTTCGGACGAGCGGGTGGTCCAGGATCCGTCCCCCTGGCTGGCAAGCCACGGGATCACGGACAAGATCAACGTCCTGAAGGTCGATGCCCGCGGCGACATCTGGGCCATTTGCGGCTCCACGCTATATAAGGCGGAGCTCCGCACGGACAAGACCGGCTCGTGGACCATCGAAGGCAAGCCCGCCGACGTCCCGGCGACCGACCTGGTCTTCTCCGGGGATGAGATCACCCTCTGCTGCGCCGACGGGCGCATCGTCCGCATCGACCCCGTCACGATGAAGACCGTATCGGTGGAAACCCCTGTTGCAGGGAACTCCGATTCGGCGGATACGAATTATCGGTTATTCAAGGATTCCGCCGGCCTGGAGATCATCTACACGGGCGAGGTCTCCTGGACCCACGACACCGCCACCGGCGAATGGAAGTCGCACCGCCTGCTGATCAAGGATGTGGCGACCGACGCTTCGGGACGCGTCTGGATTGCCACCGACCACGATGGCCTGCTGATTTACACCCCGGGAGAAGATGTCGCGGAGCTGTTCGGCCGCAAGCGCTCGCCCGACACGCCCTTCCTGGGCGAATGCATCCAATGCCTCTGCTGCGACGACGACGGCGTCATGTGGCTCGGCACCTACAAGAGCGGGCTGAGTTTCATTTATGACGGGAAGAACACCTTCGCCCACACGCCGCTGGAAGACGTCACCACCGTCCTGGAAGACAACGCCGGAACCATCTGGCTCGGCACCGACGGCAACGGCATCGTCCGCCTCGATCCCGAGACCGGGGAGCGCACCCACATCCGGATGGACCAGGACGGGCTGCTTTCCGACATCGTGGTGAGCAGCACGCTCGCGCCGGACGGCTCCCTCTGGTTCGGCGGCTTCCGGAGCGGCCTCACCCGTTTCAGCGACGGCAGCTGGACGGCTTACCACTCGGCCGACGGCAACCTGGCAAGCAACGACATCTGGGACATCAAATGTTCCCGGGACGGGAAAATCTATATCGGCACCCTCGGGGCGGGCCTGCAGGTCATGGACACCGCCACGGGCGCATCGGAGGTCTATAACCACGGGAACAGCCCGCTGAAGGAAGACCACGTCAGCTCGCTCTGTTTCTCCGAAAGCGGACTCCTGTACATCGGGCACGCCAAAGGCGTCGACGTGTTCGATCCGCGGACCAGGACCATCCGGGCGGTCGGATCCGGGCAGCTGGACGGACTGCACGTCCGGGATATCTTCATTGACTCCCGGGGCCTGCTGTGGATTGCCTCCAACAAGGGCATCCACGCCTACGACATCGCCTCCGGGAAGGCTTATCTGGTGGATATCCGGGGCAACTCCACCAATTTCCACACCGTCTCCGTGGCGGAAGACTCCATGGGCGGCCTCTGGGTGTGCTCCAACAACCTGCTCTCCCGCATCCAGGTGAATGCCGGAAAGGACGGCTGGAGTTTCTTCGCTACCTCCTACGGGACGGACGAAGGCGTGCCGGACGTCCTCTTCAACAAGAACGCGATGGTCAGCCTCAGCAACGGCGACATCCTGGCCGGCAGCCAGCGGGGCCTTGTAAGGATTGCCCCCCGGGACGTCATCGAGCGCCAGGACTCCACCTATGTCATCTTCAGCGGAATCATCCTGCCGGAGGGCGAGAGAAACGTGGAGCCTCGCATGTCCCTCTCCTGGAAGCAGCGTTCCTTCATCATCAACCTGGCCTCTTCCACCATCGGCAAGCCCGGCCAGCCGCGGTTCATCTTCAGCACGGACGGGAGCCAGTGGACCCCGACGCCGGACGGTATGCCTGCGGTTCAGTTCGCCAACGCGAAATCCGGCCGGATGAAGCTGGACGTCGCCATCGCCGATGCGGAAGGCAACGCTTCCGGGCCCGTGAGCAGCCTGGACATCACGGTCCGTCCGCCCTGGTACAGAAGCACGCTGGCCTTCCTCCTCTATTCCCTGCTGCTGCTCGGATTCCTGTCCGTCCTCTACCGGATCAGCCGGAAGCGCCGGGCGGAGCGGGAAGAAAAGGCCATTTCTGAAATGAAGCAGATCTTCTTCATCAATATCAGCCACGAGCTCCGCACGCCGCTTTCCCTCATCCTCTCTCCCCTCTCCGACGCAATCGGGAAGGAGCAGGACGCGCAGGTCAAGGGCGAACTGGCCATCGCCGAAAGGAATGCCCGCAAGTTGCTGGACATGGTGAACCAGATGCTCGACCTCAGGAGCCTGATGATGAACGCCCAGAGCGTCCATTTCTCGCGGAAAGACCTCGTGGACACGGTCCGCTCCTCGGTCGCGCAGTTCCTGGCCCTGAAGGAAAAAGGCATCACGCTGACTTTCCGGACCGCCAAAGACCATATCGAGATGCTGTTCGACGAGGACAAGGTCTCGAAGGTGGTGACCAACCTCCTGAGCAACGCCATCAAATATACCGAAGAAGGCGGCCGGGTGGACGTGGACCTCTCCCTGGAGGGCGGCGACGCCGTCATCCGCGTGTCCGACAACGGCAGGGGGATCCCCGACAAGGAGAAGCCGCATCTCTTCGACCGTTTCTGGCAGGGCGAAGGCTCCGCCAACAAGGGCGGAAGCGGGATCGGCCTCAACATCGTCCGGGAATATGTATCCATGCATGAGGGGCGGGTGGAGGTTTCCGACACCCCGGGAGGCGGCGCGACGTTCACGGTGTTCCTTCCCGCCAAGGAATGCAACGCCTCCGGCGACGGATTCGTGAAGAGTTCGCTCTCCCAGGAAGCGGCGCCCGCAGACGCCGATCCGGCCCGGACCGCCGCCCGCAGGATCAACCTGCTGCTCGTGGACGACAGCGACGACTTCCTGGACTATCTCTCCGGCATCCTCTCTTCCGACTATAACGTCATCACGGCCACGGACGGGCTGGCGGCTCTGAAGAAGATGGAGACCCTCCGGCCGGACATCGTGGTCTCGGACGTGATGATGCCCAACATGGACGGCAACGAACTCTGCCAGCGGATCAAAGCCAACCCGTCGACGGCCCACGTCCCGGTCGTCATGCTGACGGCGCGGCTCACCGACGAGAACGAGAAGAAAAGCCGCGACTGCGGGGCGGACGACTACTTCACCAAGCCGTTCGACATCCAGGTCCTCCGGGAGCATATCGCCATCCTCGTCTCCCGGACCGGCATCGACACCTCCGGCAAGCTGAAGGCCCGCATCGAGGAGCGGAAAGTGGAATCCGTGGACCGCAAATTCGTCGACAAGGTGACGGCCTTCATCGAGGAGAACATCTCCGAAAGCGAATTGAGCGTGGAGCAGATCGCCGAAGCCATGGGCATGTCGCGGGCCAACATCTATCGCCGCATGGTCGCCGCCACCGGCAATACGCCCTCGGAATTCATCAAGATCGTCCGGCTCCGCCACGCCGAGCGGCTGCTGATGCAGAGCGGGCTCACCATTTCCGAGATCTGCTACGAAGTCGGCTTCACCTCGCCGCGCTATTTCAGCAAGTGCTACAAGGAATTCTTCGGATACGTCCCTTCCAAGGCCAGACGGAGCTTCAGCAGGGAATAACCGACTTCTGACGGGATGTCGAGGGCCTGCAGGAAAGCGAATTCCTCCTGGCCGGCCTGCAGCATCTCATTGTCGCACAGATACCAGACCGTATCGTCTTCCGCCAGGTTGACGGGGAACTGCAGCAGCTGGAACAGCGGGCTGGCTTCGTTGGGATAATGCTCGATGTATGACTTGCGGCTGCGCTTGTCCCAGATCCAGACCGCGACCTCCGGCACGGCCGCCTTCTGCTGGAAGATCACGTTGAACAGCAGGAAGTTCCGGCTCTCGAACGCGTTGTTGACATAGTAGAGGTCGTGCTTCATCACGAGGTCGACCAGCTCCTCCTGGCTGCGGCACTGCAGGAGTTCTTCGGGCGCAGCATAATCCCCGAAATCCAGGGTGTACGTCTTCAGGATAGTCCCTTGCGGGTCGATGCTGTATTGGAGTCGGTCGTGCGACTGGAAATACAGGCCGGACGTCGCGCCCGGGCGGCGGAACAGCTTCTCGAACCCGAATCCATAGGCGGAGAGCGTCGTCTTCCGCAACGGCAGCGCCGATTGGAGCGGCTTGAGCTCCGCATCCGCGAAAAGCAGCCGGTCGTCCGCATACGCGGCATCTTCCTCGTGGCACAGCGTGAAGCAGAGCCGGCCGTCGTCGAGGACGGAGACGGAAGACGCCGCCGCTTCCAGCGTGTGCCTCCCCTTGAATTCGCCGGACGCCGTATACACCAGCACGTCGGTCCCCTGGCTCAGGATATAGAGGTTCCCCTGCCGGTCGACGGCCACGTCATCGACGCTCACATATTCCTGCGGCCCGCGTCCGACCCGGGCGATTTTGTTTTGCAATTCGCCGGAGGCGTTGAAACAGAAGATGTTGTAATCGTAGTCGACGACCATGAACCCGGCCGCCGTCTCCTTGCACAGCATCACTTCCCCGATCATCGCCCCGGCCGTCCGGAGCGGCAGGATCTCCACCTTCGACGCGCAATCGTCGACGATGGAGCAGTTCGACCGGGTCTCAAACTTCAGGATTTCATCCGCGGACTTGTCGTCCGTGCACGACAGCGCCACCAGGAGCAACAGGGAAATGGAAAGGTATTTCTTCATACTTGCCAGTTTATGGCTTTGTCCGGCAGCGTATGGCTACTGAATCGTTGTCGTTTACGGGAGCAGGTCGGCCAGGATGGCGTCAAGGTCCGTGTGGCCTTCATGGACCAGGATTTCCCCGGTCCGGCAGTCGATCAGAAAGACTCTCGGGATAAACTCGATGCCATAGTCTTTATAAACCTTGCTGCTGCTTTTCGCCAACACATTGATCCAGACCATCTCTTTCTCCTTCACAAATGATTTCCATTCCGCGACTTTGGAATCCTGGGATATACTGTAGATTTCCAGGCCCTTGTCATGATACTTTGCATAGACATCCTTCAGCATGGGGATGGATTCAACGCAAGGCATGCACCAGGTCGCCCAGAAATCCAGGATGACATAGCGGATTTCCGGATTGTCAACGACAGCGCTCAGGCGGACAGGGATGTCGTCCGTGTCCGGATATTCCATATCGATGTAGTGCTGACCCACGAGATTGACCTCCTCTTCGAGCGCAGTTTTCTTGCGTGCCGACGCTTCCGCCCTGCGGGCCAGGTTCTTTTTCAAGGTCGAGATATACTTCCTATAGGCCTTGGCCAGGTCCGGGGACAGACGGTCAATGATTTCCGATGCCCGGGGGAGGTCTTCGTAGAAATCGTCAGCATAAACCAGAGCCAGGAGATTCGTTTGCTCATTGCTGATCGCCTCCTCCCAAAGAGCTTCCTTTGCATCGGGATCTGCAGTCATAATCTTATGGTAAGCATCATTCAGGACCGTCCCTGTCGCGCCCGTGCCCATGTCCGACTCATCTTCGGCCTGGACATCGACGAGGATGGTTCCGGGCTCCAGGAAGAAATCCTTCAGCTGGCCCCCGTCATACGGATTGGCATAGACATCCTCGGGATTCTTGGCATACAGGAACACGTGGGTCGGAGCCGCGACGGGGAGCTGAAACTCAAAGGTCCCATTCTCGACCGTCGTAGAGGCAAGGGGCTCCCATTTGTTCCATTCGTCCTGCAGAACGAGTTCCGCCCCTTCCTTGACACCCTGGACGGTGCCCTTCACGATACAGTTGTCGCCGGTCTTCTTGCACGACACCACGGCCAGCAGCACCATCGCCGCTGCCAGGAACTTGTTTTTAAATATACTGCCCATCTGTTTTCGTTTTTCCAAATATACGCATTCTTCCACGAATTCCGCACACCCCCCCCTCCGTTTGCGGGACTCGAACCCGCATCGGCCTGATATTTGTGGATTTGCCGGGCGTCATGAAAAAAATCATCGTAAAATACTGGTGGGTCTTGCCGCTTCTGCTGCTCGCCTGCATGCTGGGGTTGACGTTTCTGTTTTCTATCGCCCCGACAGTCTTCGAAAGCATTGTTTGCCTGTGGCTGCTCGTGGTCGTGGTCTTGCTGCCGGTATCCTGGGTGATTCTGCTCGTGAACAAGAAATGGTGGCAGAGCCTTCTGTCCTTCGTCCTTTCCGCCATCGTCGTCCTCGTGCTCTGGGCGCCCCTGGTTTTCGGCGCGATGAGCGGACCTGACGGCTTTGGCCGAGAGCACAAGATTCCGGAAGGCCTGGAGTACCAGCTGCCGCTTGACGCGGACGCCGGCAAGGGCCAGCCCGTCGACAGCCTTGACAGGGAGAACTACCTGCAAATCTGGAACGGATGCCAGGGCGGTATCTATCTGTATGATTTCTACTATCCGGCCCTCCCTGCCGGAGAGATCTTCCTCCGTTGCTACGAAGCCACCGAAAACATCCCGCTCTCAGAAGGCAGCCTGCCGAAACGCAGTCCCGTGTCCATCGGCGCCACGCGTTCTTTCTCCCAGCTGGTCAAGCAGCAGGAGTTTGTGATCTTCGAGGGAGACTGGGGCGATTACTATGCGGCCCGGTTCGAAGTCTGGTTCCGGGACGCGGACACCGGTCAGGAGACGAAACTGTGCGAAAAAGTCTACCGCATCGAGGGTTGGATGCGATGATCGGCAAACACCTTATTCCGTGACCGGGCGGAAAAAGAAAAAAGCGGCGCATATGCGTCGCTCTTTTCTGTGCCTCGGGCGGGACTCGAACCCGCACGGCCGTTTCGGGCCAAGGGATTTTCTTACCACTATGGCTTTCGCCACCAGTCGTTGTTTGTGGTCCGGACTATTCCTTCACCGTGGATCCTCGATCTTTAGGTGTGTCGTGTCTAGTCTCTGCACCTTCCTCCTGCCGGAGGCTTGGCTCAAGATTACCATCAGCATGACCTGTTAAGGCTTCCTTGACTTTACGACATTCTACGTCATCCCTTTCGGAATGCGCACTCAAATTTGTCTAAGTCCCTCGTGTCTACCATTCCACCACCAAGGCGTGGGTGCAAAGGTAGCTATTTTTCGTCAACTACCAATGCCCCGGGATATCTGAGGGCCTAGCGGCCGCCCATGCCGAAGAATCCGCGCGGCTCGGTCCTGGCCTCGGGGTCGATGACCTTGGCCACGGTCGCGGCGATCTTGCGGGCGCCCTGCTGGGTCGGATGGATGCCGTCCGGCAGGTAAAGGGCCTCCTGGCCCTCGAAGGCCGTGTGGAGGTCGATCACGCCGGCCAGGCCGTTCTTCTTGACGGCCTTCTCGATGATCGGGATGATCTCCCCGGCGATGACCTGCTCGTTGATGGTCCAGCTGTCCTTGATGGCCGGGATCGGGGTGCAGAGATAGATCTTCGGCTGCGAAGGCAGGGCCTTGAGCGCGTCGACCATCTTCTGCAGGTCGCCGGCGAACTCCTTCTTGTGGGCCCAGTTGTAGCCCTTGGAGTCGTTGGTGCCGAGCTTGATGACGACCACGTCGGGCTGGAACGCGAGCGCATCCCGCCAGGCGAGTTCGTTCATATACGGGTAGTCGCCGGAATTCATCACGGTGCGGGCGCTCACGCCGAAGTTGCGCACCCAGTAGTTGTCGCCGAGCATCGTCTGCATCTGGGCGGGATAGCCGTTCAGCGCACGCAGGTCGATGCCGTCGCCGTCGGTGATGCTGTCGCCGATGCAGGCCACGCGGACGGCGCCCGGCTTCGGGGCCTTGAGCCTTTCCAGCCAGGAAGACAGGTCGGAGACCATCTGGTCGTGGTAGGCGAAGAAAGGCATGTAGCCGTAGCCGTGGCCGCCGGTCGGGTAGATGTGCAGCGAGCAGTCGTTGCCGGCGTTGCGCATCGCGGTGTAGTAGGCGACGGCGTTCGGCACGGGCGGGACGAGGTTGTCGTCGCTCGAGAGCACGATGAAGGCAGGCGGGGTGAGGTGGCTGCGGACCTGGTACTGGTTGCTGTAGAGGCGCACCAGCTCAGGGTCGGCCTGCTGGTCGCCGAGCAGGCCGTCCAGCGAGCCCTGGTGCGTGCCGGGGCCCATCGTGATGACCGGATAGACCAGGATCTGGAAATTCGGACGCAGCTCGTAGGGCGTGTGCGTGGCGATCGTGGAGGCGAGGTGGCCGCCGGCTGACGAGCCCATGATGCCGATGTCGTCGGGATTCAGGTGCCAGACGGCAGCGCTGTCGCGCATCGTGCGCATCGCGTTCTCCACGTCCGTGAACGGCAGGCTGCGGTCGCCGTGCGGGATGCGGTAGTTGACCAGCGCGAAGGCGATGCCGCGCTCGTTGAAGAACGGCGCCCAGGCGGCGCCTTCGTGCGTGTTGGACAGGACGGCGTAGCCGCCGCCCGGGCAGCACACGACGCCGCGGCCGCTCGGCTCCTGCGGCAGGTACACCACCATCTGCGCGGCCCCGTCGGGCGTGAGGTCCAGGGTGAACTGGCGCGCCGGGCGGGCAAGCCCTTCGGGCTCGGCGGCCTGCCCGAACGGGAAACCGGGCTGCGCGCCGGCGGTCAGCGCGGCGGCGAGCAGCAGGGAAACAAACAGGATCTTTTTCATATAGATTGGTTATTAATTAGAAATATTTCTTTTCCTGGCGGTCCAGCGAGATGAAGATGAACAGCATCACGGAGAACGCCCACAGCGAAGAGCCGCCGTAGCTGAGCAGCGGCAGCGGGATGCCGATCACCGGCATCAGGCCGATGGTCATCCCGATGTTGATGAACAGGTGCATGAACAGGCACGCGGCCAGACAGTAGCCGTAGATCCGCGTGAACGACTCCCGGCTCTTGTCGGCGTCCGTGATGATGCGCCAGATCATGAAGACATAAAGCAGGATCACGGCTAGGCAGCCCAGGAAGCCCCACTCCTCCCCCACGGTGCAGAAGATGAAGTCGGTGCTCTGCTCCGGCACGAAGCCGTAGGTGGTCTGCGTCCCCTGCAGGTAGCCCTTGCCGGAGAAGCCGCCGGAGCCGATGGCGATCATCGACTGCCGGACGTTGTAGCCCACGCCCGCCGGGTCCTCCTTCAGGCCGAGCAGGACCTCGATGCGCTTGCGCTGGTGGTCCTGGAGGACATTGTTGAACACGAAATCGGTGGCGAAAACCACCATCACGCCCGCCAGGAAGGCGAGCACGGTGCGGGTCAGCGCCGTGCGGCGCCGGACGCGCTCCTCCCGCCGGCTGTTGCGCAGCACCTGGAGGAAATAGCCGAGGCACACGGCCAGCAGCACCGCCACCGGCACCCATCCGGGTGCGATGAGGGTCAGGATGAACAACAGGATCGCCATGCCCATCAGGAACAGCCACCAGCCCGACAGGCCCTCGCGGTAGAGCACGAAGATGAAGCCCACATAGACCAGGGCGGAGCCCGTCTCGCTCTCCCCCAGGATGGCCAGCATCGGCAGGCCGATGATGGCGGCCACCCACAGGAAATGCCTGCGGTTGGTCAGGCGGAAGGCCGGTTTGCTCATCACCGCCGCCAGCAGCAGCGATGTGGTGATCTTGGAGATCTCGGCCGGCTGGAACTTGACCGGGCCCAGCTCGAACCACGAGTGCGAGCCCTTGACGTCCCGGCTCACGAAGATGACCAGCACCAGCAGGAAGAACACGCCGATGTAGGCATAGGGCGAAAGGACCTCCCAGAGCCGGGGGTGGATGACGAACAGGATGAGCAGGTCCAGCGCGAACGCGGTCAGCATCCAGATGGCCTGCTTGCCGCTGCGCGCGCTCCAGTCGAAGATGGAAGCGGGCTCCGTGCTGTGGATGGAGGCATAAATGTTCAGCCAGCCGATCAGCAGGAGCAGGAGATAGCAGCCTACCAGCCACCAGTCCACCGTCTTTCCAAGTCCCCGGTCAAAGGAGCCGGGCATTCCGTCTGCCTGTCTCATATCAGAAGAATCGGGTGGTCATCATGCGGTCCTCCATATACTGCCGCTCCGGAGAGATCTCGCCGTTTAGATACTTCTCCAGCATCAGCGAAGCCACCGGCAACGCCCAGGTGGCGCCGAAACCGGCGTTCTCGACATACGCGGCCACGGCAATCTTCGGATTGTCCTTGGGCGCGAAACAGATGAACACGGAATTGTCCTTTCCGTGGGGGTTCTGGGCGGTGCCGGTCTTGCCGCACACGTCCAGGCCCGGGATGCGGGCGCTGAAGGCGGTGCCGCCCGCCGAGCCGCCGCCGTTGACGGCCATGTACATGCCCTCCACGGCGGTGTGGAAGTGGGTGGTATCCACCATCGTGTACTGCCGCTCCTTGTATTTGGGATCGATCTCGATCCCGTCGGAATCCTTGACGATGTGGGGGATGTAGTAGTAGCCGCGGTTGGCCATGATCGCGGCCAGGTTCGCGATCTGGAGCGGCGTGGCGCCGATCTCGCCCTGGCCGATGGACAGCGAGATCACGGTCTGGAAACGCCAGGCGCCCTTGCCGTAGATCTTGTCATAGAAGGCCGAGGTCGGGATGTTTCCACCCAGCTCGGACGGGAAATCGCTGCCGAGCTTGCGGCCGAAGCCGAAGCTCTGCACATACTCGCGCCAGACGTCCAGGGCCTCCGCCGTGTTCTTGTATTTCTTGTTGTCCAGGATGTTGCGGAAGACGTAGCAGAAATAGCCGTTGCACGAAGTGGCGATGGCGCTCAGCAGGTTCAGCGGCGAGGCGTGGCCGTGGCAGCCGAGCCGGCGGTTGTTGCCGTACGGGAAACCGTAGTTGCACGGATACATGTTGGACGGCTGCAGGACGCCCTCCTGCAGGCCGATCAGGCCGTTGATCAGCTTGAACACGGAACCCGGCGGGTAGGACGCCATCACCGTGCGGTTGAACATCGGCTTGCGCGGATCGCGCGAAATCTCGCCGTAGTGCTTGCCGATGTCGCTCAGCACGTCCACGTCGATACCGGGGCTCGAGACCATCGCCAGGATCTCGCCGGTGGACGGCTCGATGGCGACGACCGACCCCACCTTGCCGGCCATCAGCTGCTGGCCGTATTGCTGCAGGTGCGCGTCGATCGTAGAGACGACATCCTTGCCGGGTTCGGCTTCCTTGTCCTCCTCACCGTCCTTGTAGGGCGACTGCACGCGGTTGCGGGAGTCGCGCAGGTAGATGTGGTAGCCCTTGACGCCCCGCAGGTCCGCCTCGCGCGCCGCTTCCAGGCCGGTCTTGCCGACATAGTCGCCCGACCGGTAGTCGGGATGGTTCTTGATGAAGTCAGCGTCCACCTCGGAGATGTAGCCGAGCAGGTTGCCGCCGGCGTTGAAGGGATACTGGCGGACGCTGCGCACCTCGGCCTTGAAGCCGGGGAAACGGTAGGACTCCTCGATGAAACGGATGTAATTCTCCTGCGGGATGTGCTTGAGCAGCGTGAGGGTCTGCCAGCCGATGCGGGTGCGGTACTTGCGGTAGTAGGCCATCCGCTCGCGGATGAAATCCGCCTCGACGCCCAGCGCCTCGGCCAGGGCCAGCGTGTCGAAAGGGGCCACGTCCCGCGGCGTCACGGCGATGTCGTAGCAGACTTCGTTGCCCACGAGGATCTCGCCGTTGCGGTCGTAGATGACGCCGCGCGGCGGGTAGATGTAGTTGTAGACCATCGAGTTGTTCGATGCGTCACGCTTGTATTTGTCGTTGATGATCTGGATGTAGAACAGCTTCACCAGCAACAGGGCCGCCACGGCCACGAGGCCGAAGAGCAGACGGTTCTTGCGGTTCATCTCCATCGCTCGCCGGTCCTTTCAAGCATCAGGTAGGCGATGGCCATCGACACGGCGGAGCTCACCAGCAGGGAGATGCCGAACTTGATGGCGCAGAAGGCCAGGGAGTACATCCCGGCGCCGTCCACCCAGATGTGGATGATGAGATAGATCGACGTCAGGATGACGATGCAGAGCAGGAATTTCTGCCAGCCCTGCCGATGGAAGGAGAGGTCTTCGCCGCGGGCGAAGAGTTCGGAGCCGAAAGCCAGCCGGACCACGCTCTGGCGCATCAGCGCCACGGGGACCAGCGCGAGGGAGGTCATCCCGAGCTGCCCGGTCACGAGGAAGTCGGCCGCCAGGCCGGAAAGGAAGGCCACGACCATCGCGCGGACCGTGCCGTATTCGAGCGGCAGGCACAGGATGAGCGCGGGCAGGTAGACGAGCCACAGGTACTGCGTGAAATTGAAATAATTCCACACGGCCACCTGGGCCAGGAACAGCAGGATGTATTTGATGGCCGAAAGTTTCATCGCGCGTCCTCCGTCTTTTCTTCCAGCGAAAGGATCTCCGTCCGCTCCAGGTTCTCCACCACGGTCACGTAGCGCAGCGCGGCGAAATCCTGGAACAGGGACACCTCCACCTGCAGGGTGGAACCGTCCACGAGGCGGGCGCTGCCGGTGACCCCGATCGGGAGGCCCGGCGGGAAGATCGTAGAATAGCCGCTGGTCCGGACGGTGTCGCCCGGGGTGAGTTCATAGTGCGGCGGGAGGTCGCGCAGGATGGCGCGGCCCGTGCCGCGGCCGTCCCAGGAGAGCGGCGCCACGACGTCGGTCCGGCCGAGCCGCGCGCCCACGCTCATTTCGGGGTTCATCAGCGTCAGGCCGTAGGAGTAATGCCTGTCCACCGCCTCGACGATGCCGACCACGCCCCGGTCGGAAATGATGCCGGACTGGGGACGGATGCCGTCTTCGGACCCCTTGTTGAGGATGATGTAATTGCGTGTGCGGTTGCGGCTCATCTTGACGACGGTCGCCGGCGTGTAGCGGTAGCTGGCCGCTTCGCGCTCCGCCATCCGCGCCAGCTCCGCCTGGTCGGCGTCGCGGCGCTCATAGGCGCGCAGACGCTCCTGCAGCCGGGCGTTCTCCGCCTGGAGATCCCGGTTGAGGCGGTCCAGCTGGAACTGGCTGCGCACCGTCTCGCCACTGCCCCAGAGGAAGGCCATGACGCGGTGCGAGGTGCGCGTGATCCAGATGTCCTGCAGGGTCGAAGTGGCGTGCAACAATGCGAGCGCAGCAACCTCCAGAAGGATGAAGGTTGCCGCGCACACGAATAAGGATGACGTTTTCTGACCCCGCGGCATCCTAACGCATCAGGAAGGAATACCGGTCGGTGTGCTTGAGTGCGTCGCACGTGCCGCGCGCCACGGCGTGGAGCGGGTCTTCGGCCACGTGGAAAGCGATGTTGACCTTGTCCTGGAAGCGCCGGGCGAGGCCGCGCAGCAGCGCGCCGCCACCGGACAGATAGATGCCGTTCTCCACGATGTCGGCGTAGAGCTCCGGCGGGGTGTTCTCCAGGACGTGCAGGATGGACGTCTCGATCTTGGCGATGGACTTGTCGAGGCAGTGGGCGATCTCCTGGTGGGTGATCGTGGCCTCGACCGGGTGGGCCGTCATGAGGTTCGGGCCGCGCACGATGAACGGTTCGGGCTGCTCGTCTTCGGGCAGGTCGGGAATCACGGCGCCGACCGCCATCTTGATCTTCTCGGCGGTGATCTCACCAACCTTGATGTTGTGCTGCTGGCGGAGGTAGTACTGGATGTCGCTCGTGAACACGTCGCCGGCCGTACGGATGCTGTCCTGCTGGACCAGGCCGCCCAGGGAGATCACGGCGATCTCCGTGGTACCGCCACCGATGTCGACGACCATGTTGCCCTGCGGCGCCTCGACGTTGAGTCCGATACCGAGGGCTGCCGCCATCGGCTCGAAGATCAGGAAGACGTCGCGGCCGCCGGCGTGCTCGGTGGAGTCGCGCACGGCGCGGATCTCGACCTCCGTGGAGCCGGAGGGGATGCCCACCACCACCTTGAGGTTGGGGGTGAAGAGCTGGCGGTGACGGCCGCCGGCCTGCTTGATGAAGCCGCGGATCATCATCTCCGCCGCATTGAAGTCGGCGATCACGCCGTCGCGCAGCGGGCGGACGGTCTTGACGCCGGGACTCGTGCGTTCGTGCATCAGTTTGGCCTGCGTGCCGAGGGCGATGCATTTGCCCGTATTATTGTCGATAGCCACGATGCTGGGCTCGTCCAACACGATCTGATCGTTCTGATAGATAACGGTGTTGGCGGTGCCGAGGTCAATGGCCAGCTCCTGATTCAGGAAAGAAAATGCCATAACGTAACCGGTTACTGATTGAATTACAAATGTAAATAAAAATCCTTAATTTTGTGGAAAGAAAACATCTTTTATGCGCAGAAAAATATACGGAATTTTCGTGGCCGGCGGCAGCGGCACCCGGATGGGCGGAGAGGTTCCCAAGCAGTTCCTGATGCTGGACGGACGCCCCATTCTCCAGCGCACCATCGAGGGTTTCCTGGAGGCCGAACCGGACCTGAAAGTCATCACCGTATTGCCCCGCGTCCACTTCCAGACCTGGAAGGACCTCTGCGCGACGTATTCCTTCCACTGCCCGCAGACGCTGGTCGCGGGCGGCCTGACGCGTTTCCACTCCGTGCAGAACGCCCTCCGCAAGGTGCCCGACGGCGCCATCGTCGCCATCCACGACGGCGTGCGCCCGCTCGTCAGCCCGGCGCTGGTCCGGCGGATGCTGGACCGGATGGAGGAAGAGGGCTGCCGGGCGCTGCTGCCCGTCGTGCCCGTCGTCGACACGCTGCGCTCCACGGACCCCGCCACGCCCGATCCGGACCGCTCCAAGATCGTCGCGGTCCAGACCCCGCAGATCTTCCGCTCCGAGGACATCAAGGCCGCCTACACGCAGGCCTACGACCTCTCGTTCACGGACGATGCTTCCGTGGCGGCCCGCAAAGAAATACCGCTCACCCTGGAGCAGGGCGAGCGGTTCAATCTCAAAATCACGACTCCTGAGGATCTCGTCCTCGCAGAGGCCATCCTTACACGGCGGTAATCGCGTGGAAGCTGGTGCTCTTGTAGTCCTTGACCCACACTTCGCGTTCAAAGGACTGGTCCAGGGAGATCATCGTGTCCGTCGACTGGATGTAGGGAATCCGCTGGATGGTGTTCAGCAGGATGCTCATCAGGTGCTCATTGTCGAAACAGTACACCTTCAGGAAAAGGGCGGCCTTGCCGGTCACGAAGTGGCACTCCACGATCTCGGGAATGTGTTTCAGTGCGGCGACGACGTCCGGATACTTGTTGTCCTCGGACAGGTTCACGCTGATGAACGCGCAGACGTTGAGTCCGAGCGCGTTGGGCTTGACGACCATCCGCGAACCGGTGATGACACCATTGCTCTCCATCTTGTGGACGCGCTGGTGGATCGCAGCTCCGGAAATGCCGCATTCGCGGGCGATTTCCAGGAACGGCATGCGAGCATTGTTGACCAGGTAGGAAAGGATTTTCCGGTCGATTGCATCAATCTGGTAGTTCGCCATAATTATGATCTTTTCTTGAATCTTCTGGTCTTGGGTGCAGCATCCGGCGCGGGAGCTTCCGCAATGATCTTGCGGCAGTCCTCCTCCGTCAGTGCGGCGGCGTCCGTCCCGCGGGGAATGCGGAAGTTGCGGCCGTCGTACTTGATGTAGGGGCCGTAGCGGCCGTTGACGACGGAGATGCCCGCCTCCTCGAATTCGTGGATCGAGGGGCTCGCCGCCGTGCCGGAAATGGCCTCGCTCACCAGTTTCTCGCACTCCTCCTGGCTGATCCGCAGGGGATCGGCGCCGCGCGGCAGGGAGATGTTCTTGTCTCCGTACTTGATGTAGGGGCCGAAGCGGCCCTTGAGGACCTGGATCTCCACGCCCTCGTAGACACCGACGCGGCGCGGGAATTCCAGGAGCTTGAGCGCCTCCTCGAGGGTCAGCGTCTCGATGAGCTGTCCCTTGGCGAGGCTGGCGGACTGGCGGTCGTCGCCCTCGCCCTTCTGGACGTAGGCGCCGAACTGTCCGAAACGGGCGATGACGGTGCGGCCGTCGGCGGGATCGACACCGATCACGCGCTCGACGTGGCTGTACTGCCCGTCGCTCATCGTCGTTTCCACCTTCTTATGGAAGTCGCCGTAGAAGGAGGAGATCACGTCGTTCCAGACCTTCTTGCCTTCGGCGATGCTGTCGAAATCCTTCTCCACGTCGGCCGTGAAGTCATAGTCCATGATGCGCGGGAAGTTCTCCACGAGGTAGTCGGAGACCACCACGCCGATCTCCTGCGGGATCAGCTTGCCACGCTCCGCGCCCACCGACTCCGTCTTGGAGCTGACGGTGACGGCGCCGTTCTTGAGCGCGAAATTGGACACCGCGACCTTGCGGCCGTCAACGTCGCCCTTGAAGATGTAGCCGCGGCCCGTGGTCAGCGTGGAGATGGTCGGGGCGTAGGTGGAAGGACGGCCGATGCCGAGCTCCTCGAGCTTCTTGACGAGCGTCGCCTCGGAGTAGCGGGCGGGCGCCTGGGTGAACTTGCACTCGGCGGAGAGGCCTTTTTCCGTGAGGATGTCGCCTTCGTTGACGGACGGCAGGATGGTGGTGTTGTCCTCCTGGACATCGTCGTCGCTGCCCTCCATATAGAGTTTGAGGAAGCCGTCGAAGAGGATCTCCGTGGCCTGGATGCCGAACTGCTCCGCGCGCTTGTCCGAGGACAGCTTGATGGAGGTGCCGAGGACCTTGGCCTCGGACATCTGGGAGGCGACGGTGCGCTTCCAGATCAGCTCGTAAAGTTTCTTTTCCTGGGCCGTGCCCTCGATCTCCGTGTTGGCGATGAAGGTCGGGCGGATGGCCTCGTGCGCCTCCTGGGCGCCCTTGGAACGGGTCTTATACTGACGCGGGTGGGAATACGCCTCGCCGAAATTCTCCAGGATGAACTGCTTGGAGGTGCCGAGCGCCAGGGCGGACAGGTTGGTCGAGTCCGTACGCATGTACGTGATGAGACCGCGCTCGTAAAGGCCCTGCGCGAGGCGCATCGTCAGGCTCACCGGGAAACGGAGCTTGCGGGCGGCCTCCTGCTGCAGGGTGGAGGTGGTGAAGGGCGGGGCCGGGAAACGGACGGCGTCCTTCTTCTCGACGGAAGCGACGCGGTACGTGGCCCCGATGCTGTCCTGCAGGAACTTGCGGGCCTCGTCCGGGGTGGAGAAGCGGGTGTCGAGCAGGCCCTTGACCTTGACGCCGCCGGCCAGGAACTGGCCCTCCACCTTATAATAAGGTGAACTCTGGAAGGCGATGATCTCCTTCTCGCGGTCCACCACCAGGCGCAGCGCCACGCTCTGCACGCGGCCGGCCGACAGGCCCCGCTGGATCTTGCGCCACAGGATCGGCGACAGCTCGAAGCCGACGAGGCGGTCCAGCACGCGGCGGGCCTGCTGCGCGTTGACGAGGTTGTCGTCGATGTCGCGCGGCGTCTCGATGGCATGCAGGATGGCGTCCTTGGTGATTTCGTGGAAAACGATGCGGCGCGTGCGGGCACGCTCGAGGCCGAGCGTCTCGACAAGGTGCCAGGAAATGGCTTCTCCCTCACGGTCCTCATCGGAAGCCAGCCAGATGAGCTCGGCCTGGGCGGCGGCCTTCTTCAGTTCGGCGACGACTTTCTTCTTTTCGGACGGCACCACATATTCAGGTTTGAATCCGGCCGCGACGTCCACGCTGAGCTTCTTGTCCTGCAGGTCGCGGATGTGTCCGAAACTGGACATGACCGTAAAATCCTTACCTAAATATTTCTGAATGGTCTTCGCTTTGGCCGGAGACTCGACGATGACTAAGTTCCCTCCCATTTTACTTCTCTTTTCTATTTCGGACTGCAAAGAAAATCAGAAACTCGGTAAAATTCAAAATTTAATCGTTAATTTTGCGCTCGTTAAGAAGGGGTCATAATATAATTATGACAAATTTTTTGCCGATGAAAGAGAACACCAAGAAGAAGATTGTCAAGTGGTTTTGGATCCTTGTTACGGCTCCTTTCGCCCTTGTGCTCCTGCTCGTCCTGCTGGTGGGCATCTTTGCGAAGATCCCCTCCTTCGAGGAGCTCGAGCACCCCGACAACAAACTCGCTACGCAAGTCATCGCCGAGAACGGAGAAGTTCTCGCCACGTTCCATATCGAGAACCGCACCTACGTCAGCTACGAGGAGCTTTCCCCGTATCTCGTCCAGGCCGCGGTGGCCACGGAAGACGCCCGTTTCTACAAGCATTCCGGCATCGACATCAAGGGCCTGGGCCGCGTGCTCGTCAAGACCCTCCTGATGCGCGACTCCAGCCAGGGCGGCGGCAGCACCATCACCCAGCAGCTCGCCAAGACGCTCTATCCGCGCCGTGAGATCACCAACAAGTTCCAGATGGTGGGCATCAAGCTCAAGGAGTGGATCACCGCCGTCAAGATCGAGCGCGACTACACGAAGGAGGAGATCGTGGACATGTACCTCAACTCCATCTTCTTCGGCAGCAGCGCCTATGGCGTCAAGGCCGCGGCGGAGACCTACTTCGCCAAGGAGCCGGCCGACCTGACGGTCGAGGAGGCGGCCCTGCTCGTGGGCATGGTCAACAAACCCACGCGCTACAACCCCGTCCTCAACCCCGAGTATTCCCTGCAGCGCCGCAACTTCGTGATCGGCCAGATGGAGAAGAACGGCTACCTGACCGCGGCACAACGCGATTCCATCCGCCAGATCCCGATCAAGCTCGACTTCCAGGTGCAGGACCACAATGCCGGCCGCGCCCCGTATTTCCGCGACATGCTGCGCCGCGACATGCAGGCCACGCGCCCCAAGCGCTCCGACTACCAGTGGCCGGAGGACTACGCGCACGACTCCCTGCGCTGGCGCGACGACCCCATCTACGGATGGCTCAACAAGCACAAGAAGGCCGACGGCAGCCAGTACGACCTGGACCGCGACGGCCTGCGCATCTATACATCCATCCATTATAAGATGCAGCAGTATGCCGAGGAGGCCGTCGAGGAGCATCTGGGCAAGAATCTCCAGAAAGCCTTCGACCGCGAGCTCCGCGGCAAGCGCAACCGCCCGTTCGCCAACGACGTGACCGCCAAGATGACGGAGACCCTGATGAACCAGGCCCGCAAGTGGAGCGACCGCTACCGCCTGCAGCACCGGGCCGGCAAGTCCGACGCCGAGATCTTCGCGCAGTTCTCCAAGAAGGAGAAGATGCGCGTCTTCGCCTGGAACTCCAGGGGCTACGTCGACACGCTGATGACGCCCGACGACTCCATCCGCTACTACAAGGGCATCCTGCGCTGCGGCTTCATGGCCATCGAGCCCAACACCGGCTACATCCGCGCCTATGTCGGCGGTCCCAACTACCGCTACTTCAAATACGACAACGTCCGCCAGGGCAAGCGCCAGGTCGGTTCGACCATCAAGCCCTACCTCTATACGCTGGCCATGCAGGAGGGCATGACCCCCTGCGACCGCGTGGTCCTGCTGCCGCAGACGTTCCTGCTGCCTGACGGCAACGTATGGACGCCGCGAAGCACCGACAAGCAGGAGATGATCGGCCAGACGGTCACCCTGCGCTGGGGCCTCGCCCACAGCTCCAACAACGTCTCGGCCTTCCTGATGAAGGAGCTCGGCCCGGCCGCCATGGTCCGGATGGTCCACCAGATGGGCGTCCAGACGCACCTCGACGAGGTGTACTCGCTGTGCGTGGGTGCCGCGGAAGTCCCCGTGTTCGACATGGTGGCGGCCTACAACACCTTCCCGTCCCACGGCACCTACATCACGCCGCAGTACGTCTACCGGATCACCGACAGCGACGGCCGCACGATCGACGAGTTCACCAACCAGAAGCGCGACGCCATCTCCGAGCAGACGGCCTACCTGATGGTCGAGCTGATGCGCGGCGTGGTCAACGAAGGCACCGGCAACCGCCTGCGCTCCGTCTACAACCTGCGCGGCGAGATCGCCGGCAAGACCGGTACGACCAACGACAACTCCGACGGCTGGTTCATCGGCTACACGCCCAACATCACCGCCGGCGTGTGGGTGGGCGGCGAGGACCGCAGCATCCGCTTCACCTCCACGGCCCTCGGCCAGGGTGCCAACGCCGCCCTCCCGATCTGGGGCATCTGGATGAAGAAGTGCCTCGCGGATCCGACCATCGGCTGGTCGATGGACAACGACCACTTCCAGGTGCCGACCGGCGGCGCGCTGCAGTTCAACTGCGCGACCGACGGCGTCTTCCTGGGCGGCTACGGAGACGACTACGTGGGCTCCGACGGCGCCACGGGCGACCGCAACGAAGAAGAAGAATATTATTTCAACTAAGATATGAGCAAGTACAAGACCATCGCCGTGATCTATGGCAGCGACTCCTCCGAGTGGGAGGTATCCTGCCGGAGCGGCGAGTTCGTGGCCTCCCGCATCGACGGGAACGAATATGACATCTATGAGATCTTCGCCCGCTTCGGCAAATGGCAGCTCGTCGCCGCCAAGAAGTGCAACTCGATGCGCGTGACCTTCCCCGAGGGAGCGCGTCCGGAGGTGGACAAGACGGATTTTTCCATCCAGGTCCTGGGCGAACGCGTCAAGTTCGACTATGCTTATATCGTCCAGCACGGCGCGCCGGGTGAGACGGGCCAGTTCGAGGGCTACCTCGAGATGCTCGGCATCCCCTGCAGCACCTGCGATTCCAGCACCTGCGCGATCGTCTTCGACAAGTACGCCTGCAAGTGCTATGTCCGCGAGCTGGGGCTTGCCAACTGCGCGCCGGACGTGTTTGTCCGCCAGGGCATGGAGCCCGCGGAGATCGACGCCAAGGTGCAGAAGGAGCTGAAGTTCCCGGTGTTCGTGAAGCCGACCCAGGGCGGCTCGAGCTTCGGCGTGACGCGTGTCACGCTCGCCGAAGACCTCCAAGCCGCCGTCCAGTTCGCCTTCAGCGAGAACCACACGGTGCTCATCGAGCAGGGCGTAACCGGGCGCGAACTGACCTGCGCGGCCTATTTCGACGGAGAGAAGGTCGCCACGCTGCCGCTGATCGAGATCGTCACGGACAATGAATATTTCGACTACGACGCCAAGTACAACGGCCACAGCCAGGAGCTCTGCCCCGCCCCCGTCTCCGACGAGGTGCGCGAGCTCGTGCAGCGCACCACCGCCGGGATCTACGCCCGCCTGGGCTGCCGCGGCGTGGTCCGGATGGACTACATCCTGGCGGACGACGGTCTCTACTTCCTGGAGATCAACCTCATCCCGGGCATGACGAGCGCCTCGCTCGTGCCCAAGATGGTGCGCGCCGCCGGGATGGACATGACCGCCTTCCTGACGACCATCATCGAGCATACCTAGTGCTGCTGTCCGACTTCATACGCGACGGCGCCAGACGCCTCGAAACCCTTTACCCTTCGCCGGAGGCGAGGGGTTTGGTTTTGATGCTCTGCGCCGAGAAGCTCGGCACCACCTCCTACACCCATATCGTCGAGCCGCAGACGCCGGTTCCGGACGACCGGCTCGCGGAGCTGGAGGAGGACCTGCGGCGGCTGGCCGGCGGCGAGCCCATCCAGTATGTGCTGGGCGTCGCGGAGTTCTGCGGGCACCGCTTCGCCGTGGGGCCCGGCGTGCTGGTCCCGCGGCCGGAGACGGAGCTGCTGGTGGCCGACGCCGTCCGCCTGCTGCGGGAGATGGACCTGGACCGCGCGCCCCGGGTGCTGGACCTCTGCACCGGCTCCGGCTGCATCGCGTGGAGCGTCGCCAGGGAGGTCCACGACGCCGAGGTGATCGGCGTGGACCTGTCGGAAAAGGCCCTGGGCTACGCCCGCGGGCAGTTTCCGGGCGAGGCCGGCCCGACGTTCCTGCAGGCCGACGTGCTGGACACGGAGCAGGATTTCCCCTACGGGACCTTCGACCTGATCGTCAGCAATCCGCCTTACGTGCTGGAGCGCGAGCGGGCGCAGATGCGGCGCAACGTGCTGGAGCACGAGCCCGCGATGGCGCTCTTCGTGCCGGACGACGACCCGCTGCGCTTCTACCGCGCGGTGGCGCGCTGGGCGCAGCGTTTCCTGCGGCCCGGCGGGGCCGGCGTCGTCGAGATCAACGAGACGCTCGGCCCGGAGACGGCCGCCGTCTTCCGCGACGCGGGATTAAAAAACGTACAGACCGTCCCCGATTTCTTCGAAAAAATACGATTCGTCCGGTTCTCCGCCTGACGGTTCTTTTTTCCCCGCCAGGCAGCTGCTTCCGCAAACCTTCGCTTCGCTCATCCCTCCCACTTCCTTCGGAAGCGGGCCCCTCCCGTTCACGAGGCCACGGGCGGCCACGGGTTTGCGGAAGCACTGCCTGGCAGGAAAATAATAAACGATTAATCTGCCGGTTAAACGGATAAATGTCCGTCAATTTGCAGCAGACCAAACTGTATGCAGATATGACAACATTCCGATTCCTCGCGGCGCTCTGCTGCGCCCTCGTCCTCGCGGGATGCGACGGACAGAAAACCAACCTGGAACACCCCGGCGGGCAAGGCCTCTTCTCCCTGTCGGACGTAGCGCAGATGCTCTCCGAGCTCCCGCTGGAGCGCGAACACCTCGACGAAGTGTACGACGCCGTGAACGCCTCGTCCGGCCACGGCTACGACGAGGAATACCTCCTCAACGACCTCTTCACCGCGCCGGGCGCAGGCGTGGGCGACGACGGGAAGCCCACCAAGGCCGGCGGCTACCGGACGCCGCTGCGCGAACTCTTCTCCGACTACTTCGCCCGGAAATATGGCACCAAGGCCGGTGCGGCCGACGTCGAACGCTACATCAACGCGCTCAGCGCCTCCGACATGCAGATCTACTGGCCCTATTCTGAGAACTGGGACGGCCAGGAATTCCCCATCGTGACCTTCGACCCCGGCTACGGCGCCGAATCCAACTACGGCTACGCAATCCGGATCGACGCCAGTGGCGCGCATGTGGTCGACTCGGTCCTCGTCAACGAGCAGGTGGCACAGGAGCGCCCCGTCTGGGTGATCAACCGCAACGACGACGCGGCCTTCACCCCGATGGAACTCTTCGAGCCGGAGGGCAAGGCGGATGGGACCAAAGCCGGGAAGAACGACGACGGCAAAGAGTACCTTCTCAGCATCCAGAGCTTCAAGACCCTGCGCAACTACGACAGCTGGTTCGGCGGCGCGTCGGAATTCTTCATCAAGACGGGTGCCGTGGACGGCTTCAAGGCCACCAAGGAAGAGGATCTCAGGAACTACTCGCCCAGCGTGACCGACCTGATGCTGGTCGTCCGCCGCAGCCAGCTAGGCAGGAAAATCCCCTTCAACGCCATCCTGCTGACCAACTTCACGGACCAGATGGAGAAGATCGCCTTCATGGTGACCGAAGACGACGGCGGCACCACCACCAACTGGAAATGCAGCGCCGTGGTCAAGTACAACTCCAAGCAATACGGATTCGAGCTGGACATCCCCTACAAGGACAAGGACGACATCGTCTGGCGCGGACAGCTGACGCGCAACTTCTTCCAGGAAGTCTTCGAAAAAGGCGGCGGCACCCTCACCGGCCGCTTCGGCGACGTAGAGATTACTTTTGGTCTGCAGTGACGGTCATCTCGCAGGCGGCGCAGTCGAAATGGAGCGCCAGCCGGCGGCCGTTGTTGAGCAGGAAGAGCTCCTTCGGCGGCTTGGCGCCCTGGTATTTCGGGCAGAGGCCGAGCTCGTAGCGGACGCAGTATTTGCTGCGCATCAGTTCGGATTCTTCGCTGCGCTCAGAATGACAGGGGGCGACAGAATGACAGGGAGCAGGTCGGGAATGACGGGAGACAGCGGGAAGGGAATCCAGGTCCTCGGCGACCAGGCGGCGGATGCCGTTGATGGTCGAGGCGCTGAGCAGCGGCAGGCGTTCGCCGGCCGTCTCGACCTTCAGCTCTTCGAGCGAAAAATGATAGACGCCGCTGCGCTTGGACAACTGCTCACGCAGCATCGCCTCCGCGCGCTCGCGGTTCTCGGCCGTCTCCACGTCCATGTGGAACGGACTCAGCACCTCGCGGCCGTCCGCCGTGACGGCGCGCACCTCCAGGACATATTTGCCGTGCAGGCGCAGCGCGAGGCGCACCGGGATCTCCCGGTGGCAGACCTGCGTCTCCAGCATCTTCTCGAAGGCGGTGTTGATGTTGCGGTAGAGGGTCATCCCCTCCCGGAGGTCGGGGACGTCCTTGCAGCTGACCTGCAGGCCCTCGCAGACGTCGCCGCGGAAGCCCGTGACGCCGTCGGCGGTCGCGATGGCGAAGCCGTCGCCGTTGTGCAGCACGAGGTCGCGCCGCAGCGGCCGGACGTCGAAAGACATCGTCCGGCCCGGCTGGCGCCGGATGCGCTGCACCGTCCCCACGGCCTCGCCCATCGACTTGGGCGCGTCCATCGAGGACCACGGGCCCCGCTTGCCGTCCAGGAAGAGCTCGGTATAGCCGCGGTTGAAGGTCTTGGCGGTGTCGGGCTCGAAACCGCCCGTCACCGTGCCGAATGAGGCGCGGCAGTAGCGGTCGGGATACTTCGCCACCAGCGCGTCCAGCGCCAGGGAATAGTCCCGCACCACGTTCTTGACATAAGAGGCGTTCTTGAGCCGGCCTTCGATCTTGAAGGACATCACGCCGGCGTCGGCCAGCTCCTCGAGCCGGGCCTTGAGGTTGAAGTCCTTCAGGGAGAGGATGGCCTTGTTGCGCAGCAGCACCCGGCCGTCGCCGTCCACCAGATCATAGAGCGAACGGCAGGCCTGGATGCATTCGCCGCGGTCGGCGCTGCGCCCGTCGATGTATTCCGAAAGGCGGCAGTCGCCGCTGTAGCAGACGCAGAGCGCGCCGTGCACGAAGAACTCCACGTCGCACGACACGGCCGCGCAGATCTCCCGGACGGTCGAGAGCGGGAGCTCCCGCTCCAGGACGATGCGCTCGCAGCCCAGCGACTCGAAATATCTGGCGCGCTCCACGTCGCGGATGGCGCACTGCGTGGAAGCGTGCAGGGGGACGGTGATGTCATCCCAGGCCGCGATGCGCGGCTCCCGGATGATGAACGCGTCCGCCCCCACTTCCTGCGCGCGCAGCATCTGCGCGTGGGCTTCTTCTTCCTCACCCTCGCGCCAGAGGGTGTTGTAGGTGACGAATATCTGCACCCCGAAACGGTGTGCGTAGGTGCAGAGCTCGGCGATGTCCTCGAAGCTGTTGCCCGCCGCCTTGCGGGCCCCGAATCCGGGGCCTGCGATATAAACGGCATCGGCACCGCAGTCGATGGCCGCGATGCCGATATCTTTGTTCCTGGCGGGAGCCAGCAGTTCGAGACGTTGCATTACTTCAGCGCGTCGAGCATCTTCTTGGCGTCAGCGCCGTATTTGGGATCGCTCAGGGCCTTGGTGTAGAACTCCTTGGCCTTGGCGTTGTTCTTGGCGGTCTGGTAGAGGGCACCGACGGTGAAGGCGATGGCACCGAAGTTGGAAGCGGTCGGAGCGGCCTCCAGGTACTGCTCGAAGTACTTGATGGCGTCGGCGTTCTTGCCAGCGGCCTGAGAAGCCTGACCGGCCACCTGCAGTGCCTGGGCGTTGGGGGCGAACTCGTTGGCCTTGAGGGCGGAGGAGACGGCGTCGGCGTACTTCTTGGCCTTGAGGGCGGCAGAAGCCTCCTTCAGGTAGATGTTGCCGAGCTGCTTGTTGGCCTTGGCCTCCTGGCCGTTGGCGGCAGCCGTCTCGAAGGCGGCCTTGGCCTCGTCGTTCTTGCCGGCGCTCAGCAGGGAGGCGCCCATGAAGAACGCGGCGTTGCCGTCGGTCGGGTCGGCGTCAAGGATCTCCTTGAACGCAGCGGCGGCGGCGTCGAACTCCTTGGCCTTATAGAGGTTGTTGGCCTTGGAGAGCTTGAGCTGGGGGATCAGACCGGCGGCCTCATCCACAACGGAGAAAGCCTCGTATGCTTCAGCCACCTTCTGCACGTCCTGCAGGGCGGCGATCGCTTCATCGAATTTGGATTCCTTGACCAGGTCCTTGGCCAGGGAGAGCTTCAGGTTGGGGATGATATTCTTGCAGTTGGTCACGATCTCCTGTCCCTCCTCTCCAAGTGCTTCGGCGAGCTTGAGCGCCTGCTCGAAAGAACTCAGGGCGCTGGCCTTGTCCGTGGAGATGGCTTCGGCACCAGTATTGTAGAGTTCAGTAACCGCGGCCAGATCCTGGGCGGAAACGGTTCCTAAAGCAACAACAAGCGTTGCGATCGTTGCGAGAATTTTTTTCATCATGCTTATCTGTTTTGTTAGTTTTAAATGTCGCAATCACAAATGTAAGCATTTTCTTCGTACTTTTGCAATTGTTATGCGGAAGTTGTTTCAGCACATATCGTGCCTGATTTGCTTTCTGTTATCTTGTATAATGATGCAAGGACAGGAGCTTCCGTCCCTTGGCACCGCTCCGGAAATCAAAAGAGGCAGCCTGCCTGACGGCATCCAGTTCTATCTGGTCACCAATCCCGACCAGAAGGGCTTCGCTGATTTCGCGCTGGTGCAACGGGGACGGCGGGACGGTGCGGAGGCGCGCGCACTCCTGCGCGAGCTGCCGCATTTCGGCCGCCGTGCACCCTACCGTTTCCTGGCGGACCACGGCATCGGCTACGGCCAGGAAGGCTACATCTCCCTGCCGGCCGACGCGGCCCTTTTCTCCTTCCACGACGTGCCCACGTACGACGAGCGCGTCGCGGACTCCACCCTGCTGATGCTTTTCGACATGGCGGCGGCCTACGACAAGCCGCAGGCCGTCATCATCTGCGGCGACATCGACGCGGCCCGCATCCGCGAGCGGATGGACCTGCTGTCGATGATGGTGCCGCCGCTCGGATACGACTTCCCCGGCATCGCCTATGAATGGAAGCCGCAGGACACGCTCGCGCTGCGCGTCAGCGGCAACGGCGCCACGGAAGTCGCGGCGGTCAACGCCATCTTCCGGGCGGCCCGGCTGGACAAAGAATCGATGAACACCCCGCTGCCGCTCATCACCCAGGCCTACTCCGACCAGCTCGGACACATCCTCGGCAAGCGGATGGAGCGGCGCTTCCGGGAGGCCGGCATCCCCCTGGCCGGATTCCGCTACCGCTATGACGACAGCTCCCGGGGCCCGGGCGACGAACGGCACCGGATGACCGCCTACGTGCCCGCCGCGCAGCTGGACAGCGCCGCCCGGCTGTTCGCCTCCGTGCTCGGCACGCTGGACCGGGAAGGCGCGAGCCTGGATGAATTCCTGCTGGCCCGCGAACGCCAGATCGACGACGCCCGGCGCAATGGCGCCCGGCGTCTGCACAACGACGAATACCTGGACCGCTGCGTCGCGTCCTATCTCTATGGCGCCAACCTCGCCTCCGGCGAAATGCTGAGCAGCTTCATCGGCACGCGCCGCCTGGACGACGCGCGCGAGCTGGAGCTGTTCAACAGCTACGCCCGCGCGTTGCTGGACTCCACCCGCAACCTCACGCTGCGCTTCGACGTCCCCGTCCCGCAGGCGCTGGACGACGCCGGCCTGCGCCGGGCCTTCGCGGACGGCTGGGCCGAGACGGCCGGCACCCGGCCGGAGCCCGCCGGCCGGCTGGAGCCGACGGCGACGCCCCGGCGCCTGCGCCTGAGCGGCGACGCCGCCGAGCCGCTCTCCGGCGGCCGCCTGTGGACCTTCTCCAACGGAATCAAGGTCATCTATAAGAAAATGAACACGCCGCGCGAGTTCCGCTACGCCCTGATGCTGCGTGGCGGCGTGGCCGACGTGCCGCAGCTCCACGCGGGCGAGGGCGCGTTCGTGGCCGACATGCTCGGCCTGAGCCGCATCGGCGGCCTGAGCGGGCTGGAGCTCCGGGAACAGCTCGCCGCAAACGGGATTACCCTCGAGACGGCCGCCACGCTCTCCGACCTGCGCATCACCGGCCGGGCGCCTTCCGCGCAGCTGTCGCTGCTCCTGCAGACGCTCCTGTCAGTGGCCGACGCGCGCCAGCCCGATCCGGCGGCCTTCGCCGCCTACCGCGCCGCCGAGGCCCTGCGCGTAGACCGCGAGGCCCTCTCGCCGCGCGACGTCGACGCCCTGATGGACGACATCCTGCGCCCGGACTATCTCTACCCGGAACGCAAGCGGATGGAGAACCTCCACGACGGGCTCCCCGAGCGCGCGGAAAGCTACTTCGCCGCGCTCTTCGACAAGGTGGGCGACGGCATCTTCGTGCTCATGGGCGACCTCGACGAGGACGCGCTCAAGAAAGAACTCACCCGCACGCTCGGCGGCTTCCGGACCAGCAAGCGCTTCTCCAGCCGGCCGCGCGTGGACAGCCGCTTCGTCGCCGGATCCGTGACCCGCTACGACCTGGCCGTTCCGGGCCTGGTCGGCGGCCGGGAGATCGGCGTCAGCGTGGCGCGCTCCGCGGCCGTGCCGTTCAGCCTGGACGGCTACATGTCGTTCCGCGTGGCCTGCGAAATGGTCCGCAGGCAGCTCGCCTCGGCGCTGGCTCCCCTGGGAGCCCGGGTGGACTGCTCCGGACGGCTGGAGCTCTTCCCCGCCGAGCGCATCACCCTCTACGTCCACTGCCATCCCTGCCCGGAGGACGGCCTGCCGGCCGGCATCGCCCCCGGCAAGCCGGAAGACCTGCTGGACGCCGTCCGCACCGTGACCGGGCACCTGGCGGACCTCCCCCTGCCGGAGCATGTAGTCAACGCCACCCGGGACGCCCTGCTCAAGGAGCTGGAGCGGCGCTACGCCGACCCGGAGACCCTGATGGAGGACGTGCTGGTGCGCTACAGCGAAGGCAAGGACCTGATTACCGGCTACAAGGCGGCCGTACGGCGGGTGTCCGTCGCGAGCGTGCGCGACATCCTCGTCAAGCTGGGCGCCGGGGCCGAAGTTGAATATGTGATTGACTGATGGGAAACAACAGATTCGGAACGATCGTACAGATCGGAGACATACTCGTATCGGAAGATGTCGTGATGGAATATTTCGCGTGCGACTACGCGGTCTGCCGCGGCGCCTGCTGCATCGCGGGCGACAGCGGCGCGCCGCTGGAGGAGCGCGAACTCGAAAGCCTGGAGCGGGACTACCCCGCCTACAGCGGCCTGATGACCCCGCAGGGGCGGGCCGCCGTGGACGCCAAGGGCTTCTTCGAGGTGGACCGGGACAACGACATCGTCACCCCGCTGATGGCCCCCGAAGGGGAAGACGCGAAGGACCTGCCCTGCGCGTTCTGCCATTTCGGCGAGGCCGGCGAATGCCTCTGCGCCATCGAGATGGCCGGCAAGGTCAAGCCCGCCTCCTGCTCGCTCTACCCCATCCGCGTCACGAAACTCACCGGCGGCGGACTCGCCCTCAACGTCCACCACTGGGACATCTGCAAACCGGCCTTCGAGAAGGGTCAGCGCGAAGGGATCCGGGTCTTCCAATTTCTAAAAAATCCCCTCACGAAGAGCTTCGGAGAGGATTTCTATGCTGCGTTGAGCGCTGCCGCTACACATCTGATCGGGTAGCCTCCAGCGCGGAGATGATCCGCGGGAGGTCGCGCGTCAGTCCTTCGACCTCCACGCCCGCACCCGCCGGCGTCAGGACGATGCGGTCTTCCATCATCTTGAGCACCCGCGACACGACCGAACGGCGCCGGAAGCTCCAGCCGCCGTCTCTCTCTCCTTCGAGGACATAGCCCAGCCGCTCCATGACCGGGACCACGACCGGCTGCAACTCCTCCCGGGAGCCGAAAACGTGCGCCGTGCGCCTGGAGAAACCGAAGCGGGGATAGATCAGGGCAAAGACCAGCAGGACAATCCCCATCTGCCACAGGGAATCATAGCCGTTGACGAACATTTTGGACAGGTCAGCCTCCACGAATCCGGTCAGGACAAAGGCGGCGACGACGAGGGTCAGGAAGATAAGCAGGAAGCAAAAATACTTGGCTGCGCGGATTATATATTTCATAATTACAAAATTAGCATAAAATTTGCTATTTTTGTCTTAACCTTTAAAAATCTTACCAAAATGGAAAAAGAAGATCCCATCGAGAAGCTTGAGAGACAGCAAGCTGAAAAGAAGTCCAACGGAGGCCTCAAAGCCGTGATGATCGCGATGATCGTGGTCGCCCTCGGTCTGGCCGCCGCACTCTATTATGTGATGAGTTCCAAGAACAAACTCGTGGGCGAACTGAACCAGGAAAAAGCCGACCTGACCGAACAGATCATGGCCCTGCAAAGCGACTACGAGAACCTCTCGTCCGAATATGACTCGATCAACGCCCAGCTCGATTCCTCCCGCGAGGAGATCGCCCAGCTCGTCGACCGCGTCAAGCGGACCGAGGCTACTGACCGCTCCAAGATGCGCCAGTACGAGAAGGAACTCGGCACCCTGCGTTCCATCATGCGTGGATACATCAACCAGATCGACTCCCTCAACACGCTGAACCACAAACTGGCAGCGGAGGCCGCTTCGGCCCGCAAGGAAGCCGAGGAGACCAAGCAGATCAACACCCAGCTGAGCCAGCAGGTGGAGAACCTGACCAGCCGCGTGACCGCCGGTTCCATCCTCAAGGCCCACAACTTCGTGATGTATGCCTACAACAACAACGACAAGATCACGGACAAGGCCAACCGCGTCGCACGCTTCCTGGTCAACCTCAGCCTCGTCGAGAATGAGCTGGCCGCCCGCGGCCCGGTGCGCGTCTATGTGCGCGTGACCGACCCGAACGGCAACCTCCTCTCCGACGGCCGCGGCACCACCTTCACCTTCAACGGCGAGACGCTGGAGGCCACGGCTTCCCGCGAGGTAGACTACCAGGGACAGGAAGTGGATCTGGGCATCTATGTCAACAACGTGGGCTCCTTCATGAAGGGCATCTACGTGGTTGACGCCTACACGACCCAGGCTCAGCTCGGCCACGGCGAGCTCCTGCTCCGCTAGGATGGTCTATCTGCACGTCCCCTTCTGCAGGAGTTTCTGCACGTATTGCGATTTCTATTCGGAGATCGCCTGCCGGGGGCGGGACGCGCAGTCTTTCGAACAGTACACGCAGGCGCTGTGCGCCGAGGCGTCCCTTCGCCGGGACGAGATCGAGGCCACGCGTGACCTGAATACGCTTTACATTGGAGGCGGCACCCCATCGGTGCTGCCTCCGTCGTTGTTACGACGGATGCTCGCTTCGCTCCGGGACCGAGCAGCAACATGGCAGCTTTCCGGAACCGTTTTCCGAGTTCACCATCGAAGTGAATCCCGAGGATATCGTGGAGAAGGGGCCCGACTATGTGCGGGAGCTGCTCGCGCTCGGGGTCAACCGGGTGAGCATGGGGGTGCAGTCGCTGGACGACGGCATCCTGCGCTGGATGAACCGGCGCCACGATGCGGCGCGCGCCCGGCAGGCGTTCGGCATCCTGCGCGAGGCCGGGGTGCGGAACATCAGCGTCGATCTGATTTTCGGCATCTCACAGCTGTCGGAGGCCATTTTTGCAGAGACGCTCCGCGAGGTGCTGGCCTGGCGGCCGGAGCACGTGAGCGCCTATCAGCTCAGCATCGAGGGCGGGAGCGCGCTGGCGGAACTCGTGCGCCAGGGGCGCTACCGCGAGGCGCCGCAGGAGCAGTGCGCGGCGCAGTACCGCCAGCTCTGCGACGCGCTGCGCGCCGCCGGCTACGTCCATTACGAGATCTCCAACTGGGCCCTGCCGTGCCACGAAGCCGTCCACAACAGCGCCTACTGGTCCCGTCACCCCTATGTCGGCCTGGGCCCCGCCGCCCATTCGTTCCATGACCACATACGGTCCTGGAACGCCTACGACGGCCATCCGGCCGGAAGCGAAACGTTGAGCGAAGAGGAAGAGAGGGAGGAGGAGATCATGCTGGGGCTGCGGACGGCGCGGGGCGTGGCGGACGGGCGGATCGACGCGGCGAAAGCCGCGGCGGCACTGGCCGACGGCCGCCTGGAGCGCGCCGGCGGACGGCTGCGCATCCCCGAGGACCGCTGGTTCGTCAGCGACGACATCATCGCCGACCTCGTCTGATCCTTTCTTTTCCGGACGGCGGAGATACACGGAAATTTACTATCTTTGTCTCCACTATGTTTGGAAAAGAGGTATATGTCGCACGCCGCAAGGCGCTGCTCGAAAGACTTCAGGGAGAGCGGGGCATCGCCCTGTTTCTCGGCAACGTAGACGCCCCCGCCCAATACAAGGACAATTGCTACAAGTGGCGTCAGGACAGCAACTGGATCTATTTCTTCGGCATTGACGAGCCGCGCTTCGCGGCCACCATCGACCTGGAGACGGGCGAAGAGACCGTCTATGCCGACGACTTCGGAATCGACGACATCATCTGGATGGGACCGATGCCCTCCGTGCGCTCGCTCGCCGAGCGCGCCGGCGTGGCCCGTACGGCGCCGTACGACGCCCTGGGCGCCGCGCTGAAGGGCCGCCAGGTCCATTTCCTCCCCGCATCCCGCTACTACAACCGCATCCAGCTCGCCTCCCTGCTCGGGCTCACGCCCGACGAGGTCACGAGCGCCGGCAAGGGCGGCTGCCCCAAGGCCTCCGAGCCGCTGGTGCGCGCCGTCATCTCCCTGCGCCTCGTCAAGGAGCCGCTGGAGATCGCCAGCATCGACGCCGCCTGCAACCTCGGCTACGAGATGCACACCATCGCCCGCCGCGGCATCCGCCCGGGCCGCATCGAGCAGGAGATCGTGGGCGAGATGGAGGGCGTGACCCTGGCCAAGGGCTGGGGCGTCAGCTTCCCCACCATCCTCACGCAGCACGGCGAAATCTTCCACTGCCACAGCCACGAAATGCCCATCGAGCCGGGCAAGCTGATGGTCATCGACGCCGGCGCGGAAGCCAACGACCACTACGCCTCCGACTTCACCCGCACCTACCCGACTTCCGGCCGTTTCAGCCAGAAGCAACGCGATATCTACCAGACGGTCTATGAGTGCAACGAACTCGCATTCAGCATGATTCGCCCGGGCATCGCCTACCGCGACGTCCACCTCGCCGTGGCCGCCCACATGCTGGACAACCTCCGGCAGCTGGACCTCGTGCGCGGCGACGTCGACGGGATGGTGACCGACGGCATCGCCGGCCTCTTCATGCCCCACGGCCTGGGCCACAACTTGGGTCTGGACGTGCACGACATGGAGGACCTGGGCGAGAACCTGGTGGGCTACGACGCTGGCCAGACCCGCTCGCCGCAGCTCGGCCTGGGCAGCCTCCGCATGGCCCGCGCGCTGGTCCCCGGCAACGTCATCACCGACGAACCGGGCATCTACTTCATCCCGGACCTGATCCGGCTGTGGAAGCGCGAGGGCACGGACAAGGGCCGCGTCAATTACGACAAACTCGAAAGCTATTTCGACTTCGGCGGCATCCGCCTCGAAGACGACGTCCTGGTGACGGCTGACGGCGCGCGCCGGCTCGGCGCGCAGCGCCTGCCCATCGCCCCGGACGACATAGAATCCGTCATGAAAAACGAACAACTTTAAAGAATATGGGATTACTGCAAGGTAAAGTCGCCCTGATCACGGGCGCCTCCCGGGGCATCGGCAAGGCCATTGCCCTGAAGTTCGCCGCCGAAGGCGCGGACATCGCATTCACCGACATCAAGATCAGCGAAGATACCGTCAACGAGCTGGAAGCGCTCGGCGTCAAGGTTCGCGCCTATGCGTCCAACGCCGCCGACTTCGCCCAGACGCACGAGACCGTGGAGCAGATCATGGCCGACTTCGGCCACATCGACATCCTGGTCAACAACGCCGGCATCACCCGCGACGGTCTGATGCTCCGGATGGACGAGGCCCAGTGGGACGCCGTCATCAACGTCAACCTCAAGTCCGCCTACAACTACATCCACGCCGTCACGCCGATTATGGCGCGCCAGCGCGGGGGCAGCATCATCAACATGTCCTCCGTGGTGGGTGTCAGCGGCAACGCCGGACAGTGCAACTACTCCGCATCGAAGGCCGGCCTGATCGGTCTCGCGAAGTCGATCGCCAAGGAGATGGGGCCGCGCGGCATCCGTGCCAACTGCATCGCCCCGGGCTTCATCATCTCCGACATGACCGCCGCCCTCCCCGAGGAGGTGCGCGAGGCCTGGATCAAGACCATTCCGCTGCGTCGCGGCGGCACCCCGGAGGACGTGGCCAAGGTGGCCCTCTTCCTCGCCAGCGACCTCTCTTCCTATGTGAGCGGACAGGTCATCCACTGCTGCGGTGCGATGAACTGCTAGGGATGGACCCCCGCCTGACCGGACTTACGTTGAAAACTTCCCTCTCGGCGCTGCTGGACCTGGTCCTGCCGAGGGTATGCGTGGTGTGCGGCCGTCCGCTCCTCCCGCAGGAGCGACACCTCTGTTCGGAGTGCCTGTCGGACCTCCCGGAGACCCGCTACTTCACGCTCGGCCACAATCCGATGGCCGACCGTTTCAACGCCAAGGTACAGGTCGACGAATATGAGCCGTATGCGTATGCTGCGGCTCTTTATCATTATCGGGCGGACGCCGGCTACAAGCGGATCTCCCAGGCGCTGAAATACCGCCGGGACTTCGGCACGGGCCGCTGGGCCGCGCGCCTGCTGGGCACGCGCCTGGCCGCCTCGCCCCTCTATGCGGACGTGGACCTCGTGGTCCCCGTCCCGCTGCACTGGACACGGCGCTGGCGGCGCGGCTACAACCAGGCGGCGGTCATCGCGCGCGAAGTGGCGCGGGCGCTGGGGGCGCCGTGCGCGGAGCGGATGCTCCGCCGCTGCCGGCGCACCCGCAGCCAGACGCGCCTGAGCGGCGAGGCCAAGGCCGCCAACGTCGCGGGCGCCTTCGCGCCGCGCGGCGGCCGGTTGCCGCAGGCCCGGCACATCCTGCTGATTGACGACGTGTTCACCACCGGCGCCACGCTGGCGGCCTGCCACCGGGCGCTGCGCACGGCCTACCGGCCGGACACGCGCATCTCCGTCGCCACGCTCGGCGCCGTCGGAGAATGATCTGAAAGGGAAAGCTTAGCGCACCCGCAGGCGGTCGCCCAGGCGGAGGACGGAACGCTTGTTGAGCCCGTTCATCTCGAGCAGCGACTCCACGGAGATGCCGAACTTGCGGGCGATCTTCTGGAAGGTGTCGCCGCCGCGGACGGTGTAGTATTCGGCCGTCGTGGCCTCCTCGCTGCGCCAGGTGCCGTCTGCATTGAGGATGAAGTCGCGGCCGCCGTCCGGCTCGAAATACTTGCCGTCCTCCCCCACGAAGGCCCAGCTGCCGTCCGGGAAGAGGACGAGCGGGCGCTCCCGCACGGCGTTGAGCACGGAATCGCGCGCCGCACCCGTCTTGCCGCCCAGCAGCTCGGACAGGCTGAAATGGCTCTTGCGCGCCCGCTCCCGCTCCTCCGGCGGGAAATCCGGCAGGATGCGGCGCACGCCGATGAAGCGCTGCGCGAAATAGGGTTCGTCGATGTGCGAGATGGTCACGCCGGAACTGCTGGCGTGGATGAAGGTGAAACTCTGCTTGAGGCTGTCCAGGGCGATGAAAATGCCGACATGGCCCGGGGTCTTCTTGTTGACCCGGCCGCCGAAGATGATGATGTCGCCCTTCTGCAGCTTGTCGTAGCCGCCCTTGACCTCGCGGCCGTCATGGGCCTGGTCGGACGAGGTGCGGGACAGGTTGTAGCCGAACTTCCTGTAGACATAACAGGTGAAGCCGGTGCAGTCGAAACTCTCCGGGCCGTTGCCGCCATAGACATAGGGCTTGCCCAGGTGCCGGCCCGCCTCCTTGACGATGGCGTCGGCCACCTTGCGGGGGTTCTCCTGTCCGGAGGAGGAGGCCTCCTGCGCCACCGCGAGAGGCGCGGCGAAGCAGAGCAGGAGCGCGGTGACAAGCAGGCGAAACGGCTTCATATGCAGCAAAGATAGCAAAAATGTCACTATTTGTCCGGAAATCATTACTTTTGTAGATACCACATAAATCCCGATCCATGAACCGAAAGACCCGCACCCGCATCGCGTCCATCCTCGCAGGCACCTGTCTGATCTGCGCCGGCGCTTCCGCCGCCAACCCTTATCTTCCCCTTTGGGAATACATCCCCGACGGGGAACCTTATGTGTTCGAGGACCCGGACAACCCGGGACAGTTCCGCGTCTATATCTACGGCTCGCACGACATCGAGCAGACCACCTACTGCGGCCGCGACCAGGTCGTCTGGTCCGCTCCGGTGGACGACCTGCGCCACTGGCGCTTCGACGGCGTGATCTTCGAGTCCCGCCTCGACGCCAAGGGCCGTCCCCTCAATCCGGACGGCAAGGGCGACATCCTCTACGCGCCGGATGTCGTGGAGAAGGTCGGGGCAGACGGCAAGAAGACCTACTACCTCTATCCCAACACCCAGGCGGCCGGGCGCAACTCGATGATCGCCCGCTCGGAGCGACCGGACGGCCCGTTCACCGTGTGCAACTGGGATCCCAAGGACCCGACCCGCACCGTCGGCGTGCTGGGCTTCGACCCGGCGGCCTTCATCGACGACGACGGCCGCGTCTATGGCTACTGGGGCTTCCAGCAGTCTTTCGGCGCCGAGCTCGACCCGGACACGATGTGCACCGTCAAGAAGGGCACCAAGCCCGTCGTGAACATGGTCTCCAGCCTCAACCAGGAGGGCGTCTTCCGCTTCTTCGAAGCCTCTTCGATCCGCAAGGTCAAGGACAAATACATCTTCGTCTTCAGCCGCTGGACGGCGGACGGCGACTTCGGTCTCGGCGAGGCCAACAACACCCTCGCCTACGCCTGGAGCCATTCGCCGCTGGGTCCCTGGACCTACGGCGGCACCGTCATCGACGCCCGCGGGCGCGACGTGGACGCCTCCGGCAAGGCCATCTGCACGGCCGCCCCGGGCGGCAACACGCACGGCAGCCTCTGCGAGATCGGCGGCCAGTGGTACATCTTCTACCACCGGCAGGCCGGCCTGGGCGGCTTCGACCGCCAGGCGATGGTCGCGCCGGTCGAGGTGAAGGTCACCGAGGGCCCGGACGGCAAGGTGGAGATTACCGAAGGGGAATACACCTCCGAGGGCTTCGAGCTGGGCGGCCTGGACCCGCTGGTCCGGCATTCCGCAGGCATCGCCTGCTGGTTCACCGGCCCGCGCCCGGCCGAGAAGGACAACCTCGGCAACACCTACTACGGCTCCTACGTCCAGCCCGCCCGCCCCGTCTGGGACGGCGAGTCGGACCCCTATGACCTGCGCGTCAACCACAACCCGGTCGTCAACAACACGGCCGGCTCGGTCGTCGGCTACAAGTATTTCAATTTCGACGGGCTGCGCGCCGCCAAGGCCCGCAGGCTGCTCGTCCGCCTAGTCCCGCAAGGCGTCAGGGGACGCATCGTCATCATGGCCGACCACCCGCGCCACGGCACCCGCCTCGGCACGATCCGCCTCAACGGCCGCCAGCCGCAGGAGCTCACGCAGATGAGCGCCCGCGTGCCCCGCGCAGCCAGGCTGCGGGGCAAGCACGCATTGTATTTCGTCTTTGAATCCCGGACGCCCGGGCAGTCCCTCTGCGAGCTCGACGACTTCGTCTTCGCGCGTCGCGCCAAATAGCTACGCTTTCGCCTTGCGCCGCTTCCGGCCCAGCACGAAGACCGGGAGATAGATCACCAGGGCCAGGACGGAGAAGAGCAGGCCCGCGATCGTACCCACGGCGAAGGAGAACCAGAACACTTCGCCCGGCCCGTCGAACAGGAACGGGATCAGGCCCAGCACCGTGGAAAGGATGGTCAGCGAGATGGGCAGGATCTTGCGGGAGAACGCGTGGAGATAATTGCCGTCCGCGCGCCACTCGGACACCAGGTAGATGCCGGCGTTGACCGTGATGCCGCACAGCATCACGAACGCCGCGAAACCGCCCTTGTCGAAGGTGAAATTGGTCAGGCCGAAGATCAGGAACAACCCCACGAACGACAGCGGGATCATCAGGATGATGGCCAGCGGCAGGCGCAGGGAGTTGAAATGGATGGCGCAGATCACGAAGATGATGGCGATCACCAGCAGGATCAACGCGGCATATTTCTCTTTCTCCTGATAGAACCAGCCGCCGCGGGTATCCTCCGCGCGGTAGCCGATCGGCAGCACGCTCGTATTCATCCAGTCGACGGCTTCCTTCACCGTCTTGTTGAGGAGCGCGTAGGAGCCGATGAAATCGAAGCGGACGCTGATCGAATACGACTGGTTTTCCTTCTCGATCGGCAGGCCGGTCCGGTCTTTCGAGATGCCGCCCACTTCGGAGAGTTTCATCTTCCGCCCGCCGTCCAGGTCGACGGCCGTGTTGTCGACATGCCAGAGGTCCAGGTCTTCCCGCTCCGAGGACACCAGCCGCAGGCCCACGGTGCCCGACTCGGCCGGGAGCGTCATCACGCTCGCGGCATAGAGCGGCGACTGGAGGGCGGAATAATAGGAATAGGGACTGATGTCGCGGGCTGTCAGCGCCTCGAAATCATAGCGCAGGTTGAACTCCGTCCAGGGGCGGTCCCAGCCCGCGCCCCAGATCTCGGGGCCGGAGACGCGGCGGTTCTCCGCCAGGTAGGCGCGCAACCGTTCGCCATAGGTGAGCAGTTCGTCGTAGTTGTAGCCCTTCAGGGTGATGCCGTTGCTGCGGGAAGTCGAGACGATGTTGTTGTTGAAGTAGGAGTCGTCGATGCCGGTGACGCGCCAGTTGGCCCCGCCGAAATTGATGGCCATCGAGATGATGTCTCCCTTGATCCGGATCGGCAGCCAGGTCTTCTCATATTCGGGCTTGAACCAGACCGTGATGGCGCCGTTCTCCGGCGAAGAGATCCGGGTCTCGAACACCTCGATCTCCTCGAAATGCGCCAGGTAGTTCTCCATGCTGCGGATCACCTGGTCCAGCTGCTGCACCGTGCAGCCTTCGGGCATTCCGGCCCGGACATAGAGCTGCGGACGGGCGGGTTCGCGGTAGAAGTCCGACCGCTCCATCGCCTTGTAGAAGAGACCGAAGGACGAGCTGAGGATCTTGTCCACGTTGGCCTTGTTGTCGGCATAGGGCTGCCAGCCCACGATCTTGTTGAGCACCATCTCGTGCTTCTTGAGCGGCGCGACGTCTTCGTTGCCGAACTTCGTGGGCAACAGGCAGGTCGGGATGCCGAACAGCACGATGAGCAGCACCCAGTAGACCCAGCGGTGGCGCAGGCCGCGCTGGACGGCGCGCCCGTAGGCGGCGCGGCGGCGCGCCAGCCGGCGCAGGCGGCGCGGCCGGTAGGTGGAGGAGCCGACGGACACGGGGAAATAGTCCAGCAGGGCCGGGACGAACAGGTACGAGACCAGCAGCGAGACGCACAGGTTGACCACGATCACCCAGGAGAAGTCCATCAGGTTGGCCCGCTCCTGCTCGGGCATCAGCAGGATGACGAGCAGGGCGGCGACCGTCGTGAAGACGGCGCAGAGCAGCGACGGGAAGACGCGCCGGTCGTGATGGCGGACATAATGGTCGATCATCACGATGCTGTTGTCGATGATGATGCCCAGCGAGACGGTCACGCCGGCGAGCGTATAGATATGGATCTGGAGTCCGAGGAGGCAATACAGCGAGATCGAGATCAGGAGGTTGACCGCGAGGGTGATGGCGATCACGACCATATAGCGCCACGACCGCGCCACCGCGAACACGAAGACCAGCAGGATCAGCAGGCACAGCGCCGTCCGGAAATAGATCTTGTCCAGCTCGTCGGCGACATATTCCGAGGAGTCGTACGCCACGGAGATGCCGATCTCCTCCGGGAAGGTCTTCTGCATCTCCGCCACGCGGGCCTTGATGTCCTTCACGACCGCGAGCAGGTTGGCGTTGGCCGACACCTCCACGCGCAGGGTCAGGACGTTGAGTCCGTTGACCCGGTAGTAGGTATTGGGCAGCGCCTCCTGGTAGCGGAACGAGGCGATGTCGCCCAGATGCACCACGCGCCCCTCCACCCGCTTCACGGGAATCGTGCCGAGCAGCGTCTGCATCCCGGCCGTGCCGCCGCGGCGGGTCGCCTCGCGGCCGTCCGCGCTGCGCAGCCGCACGCCGTAGGACTGCCCGTCCATCTGGGTCAGGCCCACGATTTCGTCGGCGAAAAAGTCGTTCAGGGCCTGTCGGATGTCGTCCGCGCGGAGGCCCAGTTCCGCGGCCAGGCCCGCATCGAAGGTGACCACCCATTCGAAGGGCGTCTGCCCGAAGAAGTCCACGCTGCTCACGCCTTCGACCGTGGAGATCGGATAAAGGATCTCCCGCTCCACGAAATCGGCGATCTGCTGCGAAGGGAGGGCACTGCGGATGCTGTAGGTGATGGCCGTCTGCGACTTCTCGCCGCGCGCGTTCACGGAGATGGCGGGATACGAGCAGCCTTCCGGCAGCTTGGAGTAGATGTTGCGGATCTGCGAGGCCACCTCGAAACGGATCGCCTCGATGTCGGAGCGGCGGCCGGCCACGACGGTCACCGAGCCGGAGCCCTCCTCCGACACGCTGTTCGTGTAGGAGACCTCCCGGATCGAGGAAAGGACGCCCTCCAGCTTGGAGGTCACCTCCGCCTCGACCGTGCGCGCGGAAGCGCCGGGATAGCTGTAATGGACCGTGATCTCGCTCGATGCGGTGGTCGGGTTATACTGCACCTTGAGCCGCGGGAGACAGGCGATGCCCACCACGGCCGCCACCGCCATCAGCAGCAGCACGGAAAAAGACGATATACCCCGGCGCCCCGCCATCAGCTCCGTTTACGATAGATGGCGGCGTAGACCGTCGGGACATAGAACAGACTCACGAGCGTACCGGCGGCCATGCCGACGATGACCACGAGGGCCATCGGGTACTGCAGGTCGGCGCCCATGTTGCCGCGCGACAGGAAAGGCGCCACCGCCAGGATGGTCGTCAGGGACGTCATCAGGATGGCCTTGAGGCGGCGATGGCCGGCTTCGTGGACGGCGTCCTCCACGGCCATGCCGGAACGGGCCAGGCGGTTGATCGTGTCGATCTTGAGGATCGAGTCGTTGATCACGATACCCGTGATGACCACCAGGCCGATCAGCGACATCATATTGATGCTCACGCCCAGCAGCCACAGGAAGCCCAGCGACACGGCGATGTCGATCACCACCTCGGAAAGGATGATGAACGGCTGCAGGAGCGATTCGAACTGCGAAGCGAGGATCAGGAACAGCAGCGCCAGGGCGACCAGGAGCACCAGCAGCATCTGGCGCATCATCTCCCGGTTGGAGAACCAGGCGCCGGTGAAGGCTGCGTCAAAGGCGCCGCCGCCGGCGTGGAGCGCCTGGCGGACCGCCGTCATCGCGGCCGGCACGTCGCGCGCCGGAATATCCAGCGCGAGCGGATAGAAGTTGCCGTCGTCGCCCGACACGAGCGCCTTGAAATCCAGGTCGAAGGTCTGCCGCATCAGCGCCGAAGCGGGAATGTCCACCTTCCGGTCACGCTCCTCGCTGTCCAGGACGCTGATGGTCGTATGGGCCAGGATCTCGGAAAGCTCCTCGGCGTCCGTTCCCAGCACGACGGGCACGGAACGCGACCCCTGGACGATCTCGAAGAGGCGGTTGCCGTTGAGCGCGTTGCGCAACGCATCCGTGAGGTCGCCGAAGCGGACGCCGTAGATGGCCATCCGCTCGGGATCGGCCACATACAGCACGTCCTGCTTGAGCGGGACGTCCTCGATCCGGACGTTCGGCAGGGCCGCACGGACACTGCGGATGGCCGACTTGACGCCGTCGACGGTCATGCCTTCGTCGGACGCGGGCCGCAGGCGGGCGAGCAGCTCCGGTTCGCGCTCCGCGAACACCATCTCGAAGATGTTGCCGCTGCTGCCCCAGGCCGTGATGGCCGTCGGATACCTTTCGCGCAACTGCGCGGAAAGCCGCTCCTGCAGGCCGGCCAGCTCGCGCGCCGAACGGCAGCTCACATACAGGGAAGCTTCGCTCATCGACTGGTCGTCGCTGTGGCCCAGCACGAACTGCTGCACGCCCACCAGCGCCGTCGTCTGCTGCGAAACGCCCGCGGCCGCCTGCTCCAGCGAGACGATGCGCGCGCGGTTCTCCTCCAGGGTGATATGTTCGTTCCAGTCGATGCGCAGGAGCGCGTCGGTGTAGGTGATCGGCGGCAGTTTCTCCTTGTGCATCCCGACCACGCAGATGGCCGTCAGGGCGGCGCAGGCGAGGGGAAGCGCCCAGGCAATCCATTTGTGCGCGAGGCACCAGCCGACCGTGCGGTCATAGAAGCGCGTCGCGCCGTCGAAGCGGAGCCGCGACAGGAAGGCGTTCGGCTTGAAGGCCGGGAGCTTCTTGTAGAGCGCCCAGTAATAGACCGGCAGCACGATGACCGTCACGGCGTAGGAGACCAGCAGGACCGTGGTCACGGCGATGGCCTGGTCGTAGAAGAGCTGGCCCGCAAGGCCGTTGAGGAAGATCAGCGGGATAAACACGGCGCAGGTCGTGAGCACGGAGCTCAGCATCGCGCCGCGCACCTCCTTGGTGCCTTCGATCACGGCGCTGCGCAGGGCCTCGCCCCGCTGCCAGCGGGCCGTGATGTTGTCCGTGAGCACGATGGTATTGTCCACCATCATACCGACGCCCAGCAAGAGGCCGGACAGGGAGATGATGTTGATCGAAAGGCCGATGGCGTAGAAGACGAAGAACGAGACGATCAGCGACACCGGAATCGTGAGCGCCACCAGCAGCGGCGAGCGGAGGTCCTTCATGAAGAAGAAGATCACGACGATGTCCAGCAGGATCGCCATCAGGATGTTGAGCAGCAGGTTGCGGATGGAGTAGTCCAGCAGCTCGGTCTGGTCGCGGGACATCGAGAACGCCATCTGCGGATAATCCTCGCGGAAATGGTCGAGCTGCTCCGCGATGCCCTTCTTGAGGTCGGACATCCGGGCCTCGCTCTGCTTGATCACGGCCAGCACCACGGCGTCGCGCCCGTCGCTCCGGGCGAAGCCCGTCCGCGGCGCTTCCTGCTCCCGCACGGCCGCCACGTCCTTGATCTGGAGCACGCGCCCGCCCACCTTGAAGTAGACGTTGCCGATGTCCTCGCACGTCGCCGCGAAGGAACGGAACTTGACGTTGTAGTGGTATTCGCCGTCACGGATCGTCAGGTTGGAGAGATGGACGTTGGCCGACGAGACGCTCTGCTCGAACTGGGAGACGGACAGGTCCAGCCGCGCCAGGGCCTGGAGGTCCGGCACCACGAGGATCTCCCGCGAGGCGCCGCCGCTCAGGTCCACCATCGCCACCTCGGGCAGCTGCTCGATGCGCTTGGCAATCACGTCCTGCGCGAATTCACTCATCCGCAGGAAGTTGCCGCCCTCTTCGCGCAGCGTCATGTTGATATAGAACGCCGGGATGTCCGTGGCGCTCGCCTTGAAGACCTTCGGGCGGTCGATGCGCGGGAGCGAACCCATCGCCCGGTCGATCTTTTCGTTGACTTCGATGTAGAAATAGTCGATGTCCTGCCCCTCTTCGAACGAAAGCGTCATCGTGGCGCTGCCGTCCTTGGCCTCGGAGCGGATGTCCTTGAGATAGGCGATCTGCACGAGGGACTGGCGCAAGGGGGTCACGACGGCGTCGTTGAGCTCGCGCGCCGACATGTCCGGCGCCGCCACCTGCACGGTCACATAGGGGATGTCCACGTCCGGGATCAGCGACACGGGCAGCCGCCCGATGCCGACGAATCCCAGCACCACGAAGACCAGCAGGATCATCGAGACGGAGACGGGGCGGTCCAGAAGCTTGCCGAGCATGGTGCGCTATTGCTTTTTGACGATGACGGTGGAGCCGTCGGCCAGGTTGAGATTGCCCGAGACGATGATTTCGTCGCCTTCGTTCAGCGTGGCGCCGCGGTCGGTGTTGGCCGTCACGGCGAAGGACTCGCTGTTGGCGTTGACCGTGTGGACATAGACCCACTCCGCCTTGCCGCCCCGGTGGCGGAAGAGCACTTCCAGCCCGTCGCGGATCACGACGGCGCTCTTGGGGACGACCAGCTGCGCCGGGAGGTCCTTGTCGACGGTCACCTTGACGTTCATGCCGTCCAGCAGGCCGGCGGCGCCGGGGATGGTGGCCGTGACGGAGATCTGCCCGTTGCGGTCCACGGTCGGGTTGATCTGGCGGATCTGGCCGGCGAAGCGGCGCTCCGAGCCGAACGGCGACACGCTCACGCGCTGTCCGCGCGCCAGGAACCCGTATTCCGACTCGAGGGCGGAGAACGTCACGTCATAGGTGCCGTCCGCGATCAGGGTGCACAGCGGATCGCCTCCGGTCCGGTCCCATTTCTTCAGCTGGAGGTCAGCCACCTTGCCGGAGAACGGGGCGCGGAGGACCGTGCCTTCGAGCGCGCGCTGCGCGCGGGCGTAGTCGTTGCGGGCGTTGCTATAGCCAGAGCGGATGCCGGCAAGCTCCCGCACGTCGGCGGGGACGGATGCGCTGTCCGCAACGGCCCAGCCCTGGGTCGCCAGCACGTCGAGATACTCCAGGCGCGTGCGCGCCAGCTCGATGCGCGCCGACTCCAGCGCCAGGCGCTGCTCCGCGTCGTCCAGACGCGCGAGCACCGCGCCGCGCGCCACCGAGGCGCCGTTCTGCACCGGCAGGTCGACGATCTGGCCGCTTTCGCGGAAAGACAACGCGCTCCGCTGCGCGGCCACCAGCTTGCCGTTCGCGACCAGCTGCATCGGGAAAGACGTGCGCCGGAGCGTAATCACCTCCACTTCGTTCGTTTCAGGGCTGTAAGCAAGTTTGGACGCATCCTCCGGGTCCTGCTCCTGCGGGCCCTTGCAGGCCGCCAGGCACAGGACGGCGAGCGTCACACACCAGGAAATCTTTCTTGTATTCATCTTATTGCGTCATTTCTTCGAAGTTGACCGTCAGGTCGTCGCCGGCCAGGAAATCATACAGCGTCAGCTTGCGCAGCGTGTAGTAGTATCTCCAGAAACTGGAGATGTCCTGGACATATTTCTGGATGGCTCCGTCGCTCTCCGTCCGGGCGTTGTTGAGCTCCAGGACCGTGGCCTTGCCGCTGCGGAATTTCTCTATCATAAGGCCATAGCGCTCCTGCGCGATGGCGGAAGCGCGGCGCGACACGTCGCACAGCTGGCGCTGGTTGTTGAACTGGCCCACGGCCGTGAAAAGGGAAATGCGCTTGTCATTCTCGGCCTGTTCCACCTGTGCGCGTACCACGTCGGCGGCCGCCTCGGCCTTCTTCACGCGCCCCCGGCCCCGGCCCCAGTCCAGGATCGGAATCGAGAAAGAGAGACCGACCACTTCCTGGTCTATCGTATTGGCATAGGCCGCCCGGAACTCCGGGGCCACGGAGGAGAGGCCGAATGAGGCGTTAAGCTGCAGCGTAATGCCCCGGTCGGCCTTGGCGCGGGCCACCGCAGATTCCGCCTCGAGCAGGCTGATGTCGTTGGCGAGATGGAACGAGGAATTCTCGGCGGTCTTCCGGAGCACGAGGTCGTAGTCCATGACCAAGGCCGGGAGCGCCTCCTCCAGGACCGTCTCCACCTCGCGGGTCTCGTCCAGGCCCAGCAGCGAGTTGAGCTGCATTCGCGCTTCGCGCAGAGACACGCCCCGCTCGCTGATGGTGAGGCTGTCCGAGAGCATGTCCAGCTCCAGCTGGAGGTAGTCTTCTCGCGTGATGCTCCCCAGCGCGAGGCGCTCCTTGGCGATGGAGAGATTCCGGGTTGAATTGTCGTAGTTGGTCTGGGCGACCTCATAGAGCTTCTGGGCCTCCATCACGCCGAAAAAACACTGCACGGCGCTCAGGGTCACGTCCTCCATGGTCTCCATATAGACGCGCTTCGCCTTCTCGTAGGCTTTCGGGGAAATCAGTTTGTCCCACTTGAACGAATTGTAGGAGAACAGCGGCTGGTCATAGGAGAAACTGACCGGCACGGCGTTCCAGCCCGTCTTCTGGAGGCCCAGTTCATCGGTCCGGTAGAGACTGGTGGAAAGATTCAGGGTACCGCCGGTCAGCGCGATGTTCTGCGAGGCCTGCAGCGTCAGGCCGTTCTGCAGGTTGTTGGTCCGGACATAGACATACTCGGCCTTGTCCGGATGCAGGCTCCGCTGCCAGCTCCGGTTGAGGTTGCCGAGCTGCCCGATCAGGGACAGGGTCGGCAGCCGGCTCGCCTGATAGGCGCGCCAGGCCCAGTAGTCGGACACGAAAGCGGCGCGCGCCTCCAGCGCCGGCACGGACCGCATCCGCGCCGTGGCGATGGCCTCGTCGAGCGTCATCGGCTGCGCCGCCGCGCCAAGTGCGAAAAAAAATAAGGGCAAAACGCCTAATCCGAGTCTTACGAATCGCCAGTTCTTCATTTCTAAATCATTTTTTCTCCCCCTCGCACCGAGGAAACCCACTTTAAGATTTAAAGTTAGAGATTTTATTTTGTTTTAGCAATCAATGGAGCATTGCTTGGTCATGAAAAATATTTCTCTTTAATCGTTTCCAAATATGCCTCGTAAACGGCATTATACCGGCTATTTGGTGTAAATATGTGAAATACGGTGCCATTAAACAAAATGAAAAGACACGGTTCGTTCGTATTCTCCGACTCAAGCCCCCAGTTTTCGCCATATTTTAAAGTAATCGTGTTCCCAAGTTTCTTCTGCGGCTCCGTTTTTAAATCTGACACAACAAATAGAACCCTCTTGTTTGATTGATAATCCGGGAATGCTTTACCTAAACCCTTGACGACATTGTTAAGACAACTCGAGCACGAGAAATTCGAATATCGGATTATTAACAACGGCGTATCCTGAAGCTCGTTTTCTTGGACATATTCACAGATTCTTTTCGCATCAATATGTGTAGCATCATCCAGGATAGAAGCGATTGTCTGGTTAATCTGAGTCATATACAAAAGCTTTGCTTCTTCGGAAGTGTCCCCCTTGATTCGGCTGACCTTGGAAAGAATTGCGACGGAAATACCTAGCAGAGCAATTAAAGCAAGTGCGAGGATGCCAACGATCAACTTATTTCGCAAGTTCTTATTCATCTATAAATTCATATCTTACAAGAATGATGTTCGATTCATCCTTTATTTGTTTAAGCGTCTCTAAATCTCGGCGATCTTTTAATACATTCTCATTGACAACAATACCAATGATACTGGGGTTAATCAAATAATACATCTTGTTCTCGACAATTTCTCCCGCCAAGAGGTAAACCCCTTCCTTAGTCTGTTTGACGATCGTTGCTTGATTCCGTTCTTTATCAAACACAATGGCATTCCAATTATTGCGTCCTTTGAAACGGAAATTTTGGAGGAGATATTTGCGGGTTTCCGCAGTACGGCAGAATGAGAAAGCGGACTTGCGTGTCATCGTTTCCGCCAACCGGGAATAATAGAAATAGTCTTTATCCGGTGTCAACTCTTCGGCATTAAAACTATACTTCCCCATATCCCAACTCGACTCCCTGGCTAAAGACTTCCCGTCAAAGCGATACACCGAACCATCACTTTTCTCAACATAAAACAATCCTTGATCGGTGTCAAAAAACGGAGACCCACCTCCGCAGAAAGAAGACCTTCGAAGCCACTCAGGGACAGAGTTGCTCAATGGACGAGCGGCAATATCTTCATCAGTAGAACAAATGAAAACCGCCGGAGAATCAACTAACGAATAAAAAAGATACTCTTTTTGAGACGCTGCCGCGAAAAAATGGGCCGAGTTCATTTTCTCAGACAGATCTATGGTTTGTTCCCAAGACAAGTCCTGTAAGCGATATTTATATATGATTCCTCGAGGATCCAGAATATCCAATGTGTTTGTGTACTTGTTTACAATCATATCTTGAGCCATTGTAAACTCTCCCGGTCCACGCCCAAAATAATTAGATGTAGAAATAAGCTTACCTTGATAATCAAACCTTTTCAGCAAATGATCTCCGCGATCCAGGAGAAAGAAAGAAGAGTCCCCAAAAGCCTTGCATATAATGGTCTCTTCAGCAACTTGTGCGTTGAGCGCATTCTCCAACTCCACTATTTCTACTTTGGAAAAAACATCGAAAATGGAGAACTCCTTGGAAAAGCCCGCGTCAAGGTTTATAACAATACCGTCAGAAGCGCCCTGGGAGTCTCGTGTGTTATTTGAACAAGAAGCGCACAGAACGGAAAGGGCGCCAATAATCAAAAAGGAGCGGAGGTGCTTTACTGTCGGGTAATAACCGTATACCATAAATAACCTGAACAAAAAAAGGGAAAACAGCAAGGAAACAACCGTATTTAGTATGCCAATACGGTTGTCGAAAGAATTAATCTCTGATAGTTCTAACAGTAAAGGAAGAAATCCCGGAGGAAAACGCCCAAGAGTGTACAATTATCACTTTGTCTTCCCGTCCAAATACATGTATACATAGGGATGGTTGTTGACGCATCTCCATAGGTAAAACAACGACCCCATTCTCCTGCGCTACAAACAATCTCTGCCCCCTCTATTTCATCTTGCTTCTGTTCCTGTTTCGCGCTTGCATTAACCGCTAACATAGAAAACAGACAAACAGCTGCCCCTAACAGCATTCCCAAAAACTTTACTCGAGATTTCATAATGATGTTTTGATAAATTCTGCCGCCCTTCCGTTGCAGAGATAACAAAAAAGAAGGCGCGATGGCCGGACTCCATTCCTCCCCATCGCCGAGCACAATCGATCTCTAAATAAATAACTTATGTCCGTGTGAATGGGGCATATGAGTATCGCCTTCCTCAGGGCCGTTAGCGCAACTCTCATACATTACCGCATACCCGTAATGCAAAAGCCATTAACACTTCCGACCTTATTCCAAACCATTAGACGCCAACTTTCTCATCAAAAGTTATAGCATCTTCGTTTGATAAAAATATGAATTCTCCTCTAGTCTGGCAATAACGTCATCCTGCTGTTATCATTTTCTTCGTCCCATCCTTAATAGATACGCCTCAGATGGCGTTTTTCGGGTGATGCTGTTAGCATTTTTGTTCGTCTAAATCTCCATGTTTTCATCTTCATAAAGAAGATCGAAACCATTATCTCAGGGTGGTCCCGGCATGTCCCGCCGAAGCGTTCGTGACGGCCTGCAGGGAGTCCAGCGTCGCCATCGATTCTTCGCGCAGGCGGACCATGCCCGCGTGCCGGTCGTTCACCGGCATCAGCGCGATCTGACGCGCCGTGCGCAGGGCGTCCTTGTCCCGCCCCTGGCGGATCTGCAGACGCATCTGACGCACCAGCGGATACAGGCGTGACGGCACCATATAGTGCGCTTTCTCGTAGAGCGCCTCCGCCTTGTCAACTTCGCCGAGCGCCTCGGCGTTCCGCCCCAGGATGACCTCGAACATCGGGTCGCAGCTCAGCTTCGCGCCCCGCTCCAGCACCGCCGAGCTTTCGGCAAAACGCCCCTCCTGTTGCAGCGCGTACCCTTGCCGGTACAGGATTTCGTGCTCGTGCCGGTCGGTCTGCCCCGGCACGCCCCGGAATCCGACCCAGCCGGCCAGCAAGACGGCCGCAAACAGCGGGAGGAATCCGGATAAATGTAGTTTCCGATGGCCCAGCACCCCGGTCACGACGGCGGCCAGGATGAGTACGCCGCCCAGGATGCGCGAACGGGGCTCGGACAGTGGATAGGAAGCGAAGGCGAACAGGGCCCAGGCCGTCAGGCCCGCGGCGAAAGGACTGTTTCTCCGGTATAGCACGACCAGCGCCGCGACGACCAGCACGACGGCCAGCAACAGCCCGGGCAGCCCATATTCCACGCCTGCTCCAAGGTATTCGTTGAAAGCGAATTCCGGGCAACCGGCCACGCGGACGACCGTCGGCGAGACCGTTTCAAGATTATCCCGGAAAAAGGCTTCCTGCGCCTCGCCATAAGCCCAGGCGAACATCCCGGGGCCCGCGCCCGTCAGCGGGCGCTCGGCGATAGCGCGGCATTCCACTCGCCAGATATGCAGCCGCCCGATGGCGGAATCCGGCTTGAGCAGGAATGCACCCACCAGCAGCACAAGGATCAGCCCGATGCTGATGGGTATGACTTTCTGATGTCGGCGGACCCAGACCCGCACACGCGGCAGGCGCAGGACTTCTGCGCCCAGGGCCACCCCCAGGGCCAGCCATCCGGTCCGGCTCATCGATACTGGAAGCACCAGCATCCCCATAACCAAAACCGCACCGGCCAGCAACCTTGTACCCAGTCGGACAGGTTTCGGAAGAATAGGGGTCTTGAGGAGCCAGGCTCCGGCCACCGCCATCACACAGGCGATGAAGCAACCGAACGGACCCGGGTTGATGAAATGCCCCGTCAGCGCAAACGCAGCGTTCCGCGAATGCCGCCAGCCCATCAGCTGTGCCAAGCCACAGCCTGCCTCCTCAATGCCCCAGAGAAAGATTCCGGCCGCCAGGCAAGTCAACAGGACAATATGCAAACTCTTCCGATTCATAAACGATATCCGACTCTATATTGATTATTTCTTGCGCACGACGTCTTCAAACACCGTCCACAGCTCCTCGGAAGATATCGGATCTCCGACAAACTTGGGGTGGCCCTTTGCATCCATGTAGAAACGATGGAAGAAAGGATAGTCTTCCATGGCGGGATTGGCCTTGTAGAAAGACTGGTTCATATCGATCAGGACCGGATGGGCCAGGTCGAAAAGCTCCATGGTCTCCACCGTCTTCTTCGCATCCTTCGCCTCAGGCGAGAACACCAGCAGGACATCAAAAGGCGACTCCGTCTCAGCCAGGCGATACAGCGGATCCAGATAAGCCAGCCGCTTGGCATTGCACATCGAGCATTGGGTCGAGTCGAACCAATAGATCATCTTGGGCATGTTCTCCCGGAGATCGGCGGCACCGGACTGGCCGTCAAAGACCTGTACCAGGCCGGAAGGAACGGTAATCGTCTCCCTGGAGAAGTTCTGGGCCATCCGCTCCATATGCCCCAGTCTCTCATTGCAAGCCACCAGAAGCAGCCCGGCGGCGATCATAAACAATACTTTCTTCATCTTTTATTTCCCCGCCATTGCGACCAGGGCCTCCAATTTAACTTTCCAGATAATCATTCCTTCGTCATCGCCGAAGCCAAAGAAATACGCCGAGTCACCTTGCAGGGTGCTGTTCGTCACCTGCCAGCCTTCCGGCATCCTGAGATTGAAGCAATAGGTCTTTCCTTCCTGCATGTCATGCAGGGCATACATCGCCCTCTTGCGGGAAGACAGATAAGAGAAGCCCAGATACTTGCCAGCCTCGCTGAGGCAGGTGATGGAATACGAGAAATCCTTGTTCTCAAGCTCCTTGGCAATATCGTTGATCATTTCGAACTCGTCCTTGTAGTTGTCCAGGTTCGGGGTTCCGTCCGTGAACTCCACCCGATACTTCACATAGCGGTCGTTTTCGGTGACCTGCCAGATCTTGTCCTTCAGCGGGCCGACGAACAGCGTCCCTTCCTCGTTTTTGGCAAAAGGATATCCGATGCGCATTCCGGACAGGAGCGTCTCTTCGCCGATCAGATGAATCAGCTGGTAATCGTTGTCAAAAAGACCCAGTTCGACCGTCTCACCCTTCACGCCCCGATAGGTCATCCGGCCAATCCAATGGTCGGCGTCCAGTCGCACCATCGCCTGGAAAGGATTTTCGCCCTCGGACGCAGGCTTCACGTCCTGGAAGATACCGTCGCGGGAATAGCGCAGGATCTTGTGAGAGTCCAAGTCATACAGACAGATGTCTTCTCCGTCGAACCAGTGCTCCCAAAGGCGGATGTACTCCTCCTGCGCGCGGCCGCGGCGGCCGATCACCAACTCTTTCCGACCGTCCTGGAGAGAATAACGGTACAGCGTGTCTCCGGCGTTGAAATACGCACTGCCGTCTCCCGGAATTTCCACGTGGACCGGCGCAGCAAGCGGACTGGGATTCAAGGCGATTTCCTCGAAGATCTCGGAATCGAACGGATTGACCTCGATAGCATTCTTCGTGTCGCAGACGATCGTGTCCACGTTCTCGCTCTGGCGACATCCGTTCAAGGCGACGAGCGCAAGGCCCGAAACCAACAGAATGATGATTCTTTTCATTTTCTTCTTTTTTAAGAGGGTTGCAGACAGGGCGCCTGCAACCCTGATTTCTTCTAAATACTTCGATTAGACACAGAAGCAGCCGCGGGCGCCGCAGCAGGCATAACCGGAACCGCAGCTGACGCTGCAAGAAATACCACTGCCGGCAATGTTACCTTCAATGCTGCAGCCATTGGCACCGGGGCCACCGGCGAGACAGCGGGGGTCTTCACTTGCACACAGAGCCTCTACATTGTCAGCCCAGGGGTTCTGGTTCATGCCAGCTTTCTTGATGCCCATGGCAACACCAACACTGAGGACGAGCATCATAGCAGTCGCGATAAGGATTCTTTTTTTCATGATTTTAATTTTTTGAATAGTTAAACGTTAAATGTTATTAAATAAACCGGTTTGTTTTCAAATGATTCCCATTACAAATTCCTCCGGGACGAAACCCAGATAGCGGCTGTCCCGCGAATCCAGCACGTTGTCTCCCACAAAGAAGCACCAGTCCTTCCGGAAGGTATATTCTTCGACCTGACGGCCCTCCAGCCAGGCCTGGCCCCGGGTCCATTCGGGGCGGAAGCCCGTCTCATAGCAGATCGCCTTGGCGTAATGCCGGACTCCGACGCTGTCCAGGCGGACGGTCATGCCCCGCGCCGGCACCACCAGCGGGCCGAAGTCCCGGATCGTCCAGTTCCTGTGCTCCCGGGCGAAGTAGCCCGCCTCGTAGCCACACAGATCTGCCGTTTCCGCATCGGACATCGCGCGCAGCTCCGCTTCCCGTTCCAGGGGAATGCCGGTCGGATCGGCTCCGGAGCTGTAGTAATGGGCGTTCCGCGCACCGACCGTGTCCCCTGCCGCTCCCAGGCAACGCTTCGCGTAAACGTTGTTGATCTGGAACGTGACCGTGTCGAAGTGCTCCCATCCGTCCGGTCCGTTGAAGACCGCGATGTCTCCGGCGCGCAGCCGGCGGAGTCCCGGCAGTCGGAAGCAGTGCAACGGTTCTCCCTCTTCGAAGTTGAAGCGCGTGAAGATCCGCGGTCCCATCAGGTATTTCCGAACCCACATGCTCTGGCCGGACACCAGCGTCGGCGTCATGGACGGCCCCCGGGCGATGACATGGTCGCACACCAGAATCCTGCGCCCGTAGTGCAGCACCACCAGGCCGATGACCGCTACGCCAAGCCAGATGACCGCCTTGGCAATCCGATCCGCCGTCCGCGAGGACAATGCCTTTATGATCCGCTCCTTCTTCATGTTATTGCTCCAATGCGTAAATCTTGATTCCAGTATACTGCTCGGCGGGCGGGACGTCGTCCCAATGACCGGTCGCGTGGCACTCGTCCGTCTCCAGACGCAGCACGTACTTCCCGGCAGGCAGCCGGAGGGTATTCTCCTGGCGGCGGTTCTTCAGTGCTCCGCCCGCATGGACCGACTTGTCGAAGTCCAGCTGCCACAGCACTTCTCCCGACTCATTCTCCAAGCTCCCGTTGTCGAACATGAAGGCCGCCTGCCGCTTCACATCATCATTTATAACCACCAATACATATAAATTCTCCTGATCCCATAGCAGGCGATACTCGCCCGAGAGGTCGGCCTCGTCCCGCACCTTCCCCAAGATCACATGGCCGATCGGGAAGCGGTCCTGCTTCGCCCAGACCGCATCTTCCGCACCGTCGATCTGCGGAGCGACTGCCGCGCGGTGTCCCGCCAGCGGGAAATCTCCGAACTGCGACCAGTCCATGAACAGCTGTGCGTCAATGCCGCTCCAGGCAATCTGCGACTTGCGGCTCTGGCCGTCGTTGTCGATGGCGCTCACGTCCAGGCGGAGCACCGTCCTGTCCGTCGGGACCCCGGCGAAGCCAAGGGTCTTCCAGGGGAAAGCGAGCTCAAACACATAGCTCGTCTCCGAAGGATCGCTCTGCGCGAAACGGACGCCCGTCGTGTCCGCGTTGTTGCCCGTCACCCGCCTGGAGTCCCAGACGAAGCGGTACTGCCGGCACACGGTCCCCAGGTCGATGAAGAACTCGATGCAGTCGTTGAGATAGGCCTCCACGAACCCGGGCACCAGCTCGAAGGATGTCCCCTCGGCCTGGCCGACGATCCGCACCGGCGCCTCCTTGCGGAGCGTGAAGGTGCGCGTCAGGGCCTGGTTGTTGTCCGAGGCGATCAGCTCGGCAAGGCAGGCGGGGTCCGAGGCCGGCGCGGGAGCCTCGGCCGGCAGGTGCACGCGCACCGGGCGGCAGGCGGCCAGCAGGCCGACAAGGGCCAGACCGTATATGAGCTTTCTCAATACCATACCTGTTTACCGTTTTCGTAAGTGAATATTCTCTCCTGCTCCCCTTTGTCCAGGTTGCGCAGCCACAGCAGCGCGCCCTTGGGTACCCGTTCGTATACCAATACCGTGTCGGTCGCTTCCTGTTTGCCCAGGGATTCCCATTGACCGCGCCAGCAGAACAACTCGTAATGCTCTCCCGGGAAGATGGCATTGCTGTCGTCTTCGGGGTATTTCGCCGTCAGGCGGACCGTCTGGCTCCATATGCTCGGCCGGAAGATCTTCACGGTGCCGTCGCGCTTCACGACCAGCGGCCAGTTGAGCGAGCGTTTGCGGCCGTTCTCAAGGAGCACCGGCAGGAAGGCCACTTCCCGTGCAACCGCTTTGTATTCAACACGCAGGCCCTTCCACTCGCCTTCGCCCACACAGACCCAGTTGGCATTGTCAAAGACCATCAGCTGCGGCTCACCCGAGCGGTTCCACCGCCCCCATACGGACAGGTCGGCCGTCTGCAGATATTCCGTCGTCACGTCGATGCTCCCGGCGTTCAGGTAGTCCTTCCGCAGGACTTTCGGGCGTTTGCGGATCATCCGGCCCACGCCGACGAACTCCTGCTTGGCCCTGCCCGGCTCCAGGTCGGTGGAGCTGAACGGGATCAGCCTGCCGTCTACATACATGCCGTTCCATGCATGCTCGCCGCTTCTGTTGCCCCAGTTCGGCACATAGTCGTAGGTAGCACACACGCCCAGCGCACGCAGCGGATAGAGGATCATCAGCGAGGCGCCTTTGCACGTGCCCTCCCGCAGTTGCTTCGCTTTCAGGTAGCCGGCGTCGGTCGGATAGTTCCAGTTGAAACGGAACGTAAACCATTTGCGGGCCTCGCGGGCAACCCGGCAACAAATCTCGGGGGCTGTCATCCCTGCTTCCGCAAGCGCCTGCTGACGCAATGCCGCAAATTCTTCCCAGACGGCGGCACGCCAGCGCTCCGGCGCTTCGTTCCCCATTTTATACGGAAGCAGGTACCGACAGAAATCTTCGAAGGATACATCTTTCGCCCAAGGCAGTTCCCAAGCCTTGAACGCGTAGTCGATATTCTCTGCCAGATAGTCCGCGTCGATCACCTTCATATCGGACACCCGCACGAGCGCGGTCGACTCCTCGAGCTGCGTCACGTCGTAGTGCCACTGCTCGGGAAGGCCGGCCAGCAGGTATTCCGCGGCCTTGCGCTTCAGGCTGTCGGCCTCAGATGCGTAGCGCGACAGCAGGTTCCCGGAAATCTCCAGGAAACGCCGGGACTGCACCTGGGCCGGCTGCGCCTGGGAAGAGACACCCGCCCCCTCCTTGCCGCCGCTACAGGCGGTGGCAAGAAGGAACAGGCAGGCGATGGACAGGATCCGGCGCATAGACTTGGACATAGAATAGAAAAGAATAGAGAATGGGTTATTCGACCACAAATGATCCTGTATAGGTGCGCCCATCGGGCAGGTCCAGTTGGACTCTATAAAGGCCCGTCTCTCCGAAGAGCGTGACAGGGATGATTCCGAAGGAAGGATCCAGGTCAGAGCGCCAGACGGCTCCGTTCGACGTGTTCTCGATCTCGACCGAGGCGTTCTCCGTATTGGAGAGGACCGTCACGATGACCGTTTCAAACATCTTTTGATACGACACCTGCACGGACGTGCCCGAATACGCACGGAGAATGGGGCCGTCCCCCTCCAGTTCTCCGATCAGGATCGCGAGGGGATCTCCTCCCTCCTGTGCGTAAGTGCGCGGGGCGACGAAAGCAGAGAAAAGCGCGACGATCGACATCGCAACCAAGAGAATGTGTTCGTACTTTTTCATTTTTTTTCGTGTTTGATTCTGGTCCAAAGGTATGCAGTCCAAAACGATATTTCCAAATTTTCGGCGAAACGAGGCGTTACAGACGACCCTCGCAACGCGTTGATTATCAGCGCTTTACGAATCTGTAACACAAAGCGGCGTTACAGGACCTGCCCGAACGCCGCTTTAACGGAATGCAACTATTTGATTATCAAGATATAATGAACCCCCTCCGCGTATGCTCGCCGAAGGGGGCTCTGTAACGATTAACGCCGTATTCCGAACAGAGAATCGAGATCGGAATCGTTCAATTTTGCGATTTGTTCTTTGAGACGGTGCTTTCTGACCCGCACATTGTTGGGTGTAATCTCCAGTTTTGCACCCACAAGATCGGACGGAAGGTCCAGCAGACAGTAGGCCAGAAGCAGCTGATCCTGCTTGTTGTTCTTGATGTCCAGCTTCTCCAGCAGGGGGGTGATCACGCCGCCCAGTTCGCGGTCCATCCGCTGGAGCAGCTTCTCGCCGGAGTCGTCGATATCGTAGACATAGGACAGCTCTTCCTTGATGGCCGTCAGGGACTGGTCTTTCTTGAACCAGGCAGGAAGGCCCAGCTGGTCCAGGCGCCAGATCGAACTGCGCATCCGGCCGGCCTGCCGGAAACGCAGGACGCGCTCCTGCCGGGCGACCTCCCGGAAATGCATCAGCTGCTGCTGGAGGTCGGCCGTCTGGGCGCCATGCTCGGCGACTTCCTCTTCCAGGATGGTGCAGATGCCCTGCACGCGGTTCTTTTCTTCCTTGAACCTGTTTTTCCGGGAATTGACCAGCACCAGCGCGAGGATCAGGAGCAGCAGGATAGACGACAAAAGGAGAATGCCGACCTGGTACTGCAGGCGTTTCTGCTTGGCGGTCATCTCCTGATAGGTGGAAATCGCCTCCGACACGGAATCCGACAGGATGCCCTGGATCTTGTATTCTTCGTCCACGGAAGAGCGGTTCAGCGCTTCATAGGCCAGCCGGTAATCCCCGTTGACCACGGCGCAGCGGCAAATCCACCGCCACACCTCCGTCGGAGAGAGCTCCGCCCGCTGCTGCAATTGCTCCAGCAGCCCCTGCGCATCGCGTTTCCTTCCGGAAAGCGTCAGCGCGTAGGCATAGGCGCCGGCATCCCGCAGGGACAGGGGGAAGCCATATTCTTTCTGCTTCCTGTTCAGCAATTCGACCGCCCCCGCCGGGTCGGGACAGGGCTGCAGGACCTTCATCCGGGCATAATTCGACAGGTATGACGCCATCGCATTGCGGTTGCAGGCCGCCGCCGAGATCCCCTCTCTGTACAGGGAATCCGCCAGCGCCCACTCCCGCTGGACGAAATAGATGCCGGCCAGCTGCCCGAGGGTCTGGGCATAGGAAGCGTCTCCCGTGGCCTGGAACACGTCCAGGGCCTTCTCGATATAGGCTTTTTCCTTCTTGGTGTTGAACGCCGTATTGTAGACGGAGGCCTTCGCCAGATAGAGCAGGCCCAGCGCGTGCTTGTCCGTGACCCCCTCCGCATAGGCCTCGGCCCGGGAATAGAACACCGCCGCCATGTTGGGGTCGCCCTTTTCCTGCGCGATCCGGCCCTGATAATGGAGGGTCTTCATCCTTTCGTCCGGCGTCCCGTGGTGTTCGTAATACTGGACTGCCGGATCCAGAAGCCCCGGGACAGTGATGTCCTGGTAGCTCTTGTCCAGCGCCATCGTATATAAAAGGGAATACCGGGCGCGAAGGGCGCGCGAGGTCAGGTCTGCGGTGTTGATCCGCTGCAACAGTACGAGTGCACTGTCCGACTGCTCGTTGACACGCATTTCTACGTCATCCAGCACAGCTGCCGCGGGACCGTGGGAAGTCGGTTCACACGCCACCAGGGAGGACGTAACGAGCACCGCAAACAGGAAGAAATAGAAACGGGGCATTTTCAAATCTTCGGGGTTTTAGTGTTCTAAATCCCGAATTTAAGAAAATAACCGATTAATACCAAGGGTTTTCAGTCCTTAATCTTGCAGAACAGCAGGGCCGGGCCGCCCGCGGCGGCGACCAGCCCGTCCTTGACTGCGGCCAGCGCCGGGGCATCTGCGAGCGCGGCGTCGAGCAGCTCGGAATCGACGATGTAGACGACTTCGTCCTGCGCCGTCAGTAGCTGCGGGAGGCCCAGGAAGCCGAAGAATTCGCCGTTGTAGTCCAGATATTCGATGCGGGAAGAGCCGTCGCGCTTGTCGACCAGCCACTGGCCCCGCAGCGATTCCACGCCATTCGACACGTATTCGAGGTTCAGCAGAAGATGGCTGCCGTTCTCAAACACACGGGAGCAGCAATACATATCTGGCGTATTATTCATCATCAGCGCCAGAATTTCTTCGAAATCGTCCGCCCGCAGGATAGCCTCGGGCACCGATTTGCCCTTGAGGTCCAGCACATAAGAGGAGATGATTCCGTCCTTGTTGCATTTGTGCAGCTGGGTCGAGACCGGCTCCAGATAGAGGAAGGTCCCCGGCTCGCCGACAACCGGCACCAGGCTCGATGCGTAGTTGAAGATCTGGAAGCCCTGCGGGCAAAAGCTGCTCACCGGCCGGTAGTCGGCATCACAGACCAGGATCTTGTCCGACACCTCGGCCGGATCGCCGTCGACGCGGGAGACCAGGAGGACCGGCTGTCCCTCCACGATGGCGAGATCCATCAGGTCATGCTCCTGGGCGATTTCGCGAATCAGCTCGCCCTGCCCGTCATATTCGATCACGCGTCCGCCGTCGACAAGGGCGATGTACTTGCCGTCATGATACTCGCAGGCGGCCAGCTGCATATACTCTCCCGGGCCGCGTCCGACCTTCATGATCCGCCCCAGCAGCTTGCCGGAATGGTCGAAGGTATAGATGGCGTTCGCCTCGGCATCGGTGAGGATATATTTCCCGCCTTCGTCCTTGAGCCGCAAGCCGCCCGATGCGCCCAACGCGATGTCGCCGGTCTGCAAAGGCACGACCCGGAAGCCGGAATAGACATCCTGGAAGAAGGAAGCGTTGGTTTTCGTGGAGAAGGAATCGATCAGGACCGTCCCTTCGCCGGTCATTTTCGCCGGCCTGCAGGAGACGGCAAGCGCCAGCATGGCAACAGGAAGCAGTCGGCGCAGCTCAAGTTTGGAGAAGTGCATAGGATGTCAGGTTCATTAATGATGATATAAATATAGGCAAAAATTCATATCAATCAGAGCACGACCTTATACAACGTTGCTTCATCCTCTTCTCCTATGGAGATGAAACCGTCTTTCCCTACGGCAACCGGCTGGAAAAGCTCAATGCCGCTTTCCCTGGGGAGACGAACTACATAATATGTGTTGGCTTCCCCGCCCTCGATGCTGCAATAGGATAATGACGGCAGATTATGATTCTGGATGGAATCCCCATTCATATACCAGAAACCGATCTTGTCTTTCGACACCTGAAGGCAGAAAACACCCAAAGCCAGGCTTAGGTTTCCATCCGATACAGACGCGAGAGCCTTTCCCTCTTTCTCTGCGCTATACTCGCCACTCCAGTATTCCTTTCCGAAAGGATTGGGACTGAAAGACACGCTTGCGACCTTTTTCAGGTCCCCGTCATAAGAATAGATATCCGTCGTCAGGCCCGTCACGCCAAAATAGATCTTGTCATCCACCCGGCAAAAGGAAAGGTCATGGAAAAATTCCACCTGATCTTCACGAAGAGACAGGAGCTGCGTCTGTTCCCCGGAAGACAAATCATACGCAAACAACCCGGCCGGACCGCCCAGAGAAGCCGCCTCCCTTGCATACAGGATTTTATCATCCGACAAAGCTTCCATCGCGATGGCATAAAAGTCCACCGGAATCTGGCGGGTCATTGCCCCATCCTTGTAGAAACGGAGCTTGCGGCCCGCACGTTCGAAGATGACCAATTCCTCAGTTTCGGGCACATACGTGAACGCCCCGATATCGGAATACTCTCCTGGGCCGCGCCCACGCTTGTCCAGCGCCAGCCTGACCGTATCGCCTTCCACGCTATAGATGCGCATGTTGGCTTCGTCAAAGAAGAAAAGACAGTCGCCATAGGATTTTCCATACATTACGTTGCCCAGCGGGACTTCCTCGACGAGAGGCAGTATCTGCAGCGCATCCTGGGGCACGGACAAATACCGCAGTTCATCGAGGCGGCCCCGGACAGACAGACCGTCTCCCCGGTTAGAGCAGGACGGGAAGAACGCCGCCAGGGCAATGGTAAGGAAAGGGAGAAGCCCGTATGCACGAATACGGAAGCTTCGACGCAGGTCAAACATAGGATGTCAGGTTCATTAATGATGATATAAATATAGGAATAATGAGCGGGAATCCTATAAAAAAAACAGAGACCGTGAAAGTCTCTGTCTTCGTGGTGAGGCTTAGCAGATTTGAACTGCTGACCTCTTGCCTGTCAAGCAAGCGCTCTGAACCAACTGAGCTAAAGCCTCGATTTGGGACTGCAAAGATACGCAAATTTTTGAATAATCCGCTATTGGCCGAAGATTTCTTCAAAAAAAGTCATCTCCCTGCCTTTTCCTGGGGCAGCAGGTACTCTTTGCGGAAGGTCAGGATGACCTCGCGATAGCCCATCGCGAGGAAAAGATTGCGGAGCTGGTTGCCTGCGGAAGCCTCCGCCTGCGTCAGGATGCCGTCGCGGATGGCGTTCGTGCGCAGGTGCTGCTTGGCCTGCAGCAGGAGCCCCGTGGTCTGCTCGTGCGTCCGGTGGCCGGCGAAGAGTTCGTAGTCCGCCGGATTGAGGACCACGTCCAGGATCTCGACGGGCGGGAGGGTCATCCGGAGGGTGTCGCCCGAGACGGAGAAATCGGCCGCCTCCACCTTCGTCAGGTCGAAGCCGGCCCGCACGCGGCCCTTGCAGATGATGACGAAGTCGCTGTTGCCGGTGAGGCGGTTCAGCCCGCTGGCGCGCTTGAGCTCGCCCAGGTAGGACTCGTCCCGGTCGGTCAGCACCAGCTCCTCGTAGTAGCCGGCGCTGGAGAGCTCGCCGATGCGACGGACCTGCTCCACGATGATGGCCGTCCGGTCGATCTCCAGCTCCCGCGCTCGCTTGCCGCGGGGCTGCAGGAGCAGCACCAGCACGATGGCGAGCAGGAGCGTCAGCGGAATCAGGTAGCGCAGCGGGATGCGGAAGGACGGCTTCTTTTTCATTCGAAACGGATCTGGATGTTCTCGAAGCCCATCTGCGCCAGCATCGGGCGGAAGAATTCGAGGGCGTTCTCCTCCGCCTCGGCCAGGATGCCGAGGTTGGGGAGATCGCGCACGATGTCGCGCTCGCCCTGCTTGAGCAGGGCCTGGCGCTCGCGGTCGTCGAAGTGCTGCCGGAAGCCGGTCACGTCTTCATATTCCAGCCGGATCTCCTCCGGCGGGAGGTTGATGGACTGGACGGTGGCATGCGGCAGGACCAGCGAGACGGAGCGCGTGGACGCGTCCACGACGATCTGGTCGAGCGGGATGCGGTCGAGGTTGATGCCGGCCTTGATGTAGGCGGTGCAGGTGAAGAGGATGCGGCGGTTGCCGATCTTGAACCAGTCGCCCTCGTCACGGGCGCGTACCGCCTTGCGCACCGTGTACTCCACGGTGCCCAGCTCGGCGGTGCGGCTCATCGTGGCGAGGCGTTCGGTGAGTTCCTGCTTCATCGACGGACCGTGGGAACAGGCCGTCAGCAGCAACAGCAGCGCCGGGAGCCATCCTTTGATGCGGATCGGCGTCATCGCTCCGGGATCAGTCCTGGCCGTCGGACCAGTAGGTGATGGTGCGGATCTCACGGGTCTTGATGACCGTGGTCTCGATCTCCGGCTCTACGCCTTCTTCACAGGCCTCCCAGCCGTCGGTCTGCCGGGTGACAAACCGCTCCGTCCAGTTGCCCTTGGCGTCGAACTTCGTATATTCATACGTGACCGTCGTCTTCTCGTTCCAGCCCTCGGAGCCGCCTTCCTTGATGATGACGCTGGGGTACACCTTGGCACCGTCATATTGATAGGTGCGGGTCTCGCCCCACTCCCAGCCGCCGAATTCGCCCCGGGCCGGACGGCCCTTGGCGTCGTATTCGTAGCTGGCCTTGTAGTACTTCGAGATGTCGTAGTGCGTGAAGTCGACGTCGTCGAGACAGGTGTTGTCGTAGGCCTCGATCCGGCCCTTGGTGTCGCGGGACATCACGGCCGCGGGGACATCGGTGCTGACGAAAACACCATTTTCATCATATTGGTAGACAGTGCCGTAGGAGTCGAGCGTGACGCGTCCCTTCTCGTCGAAGGTCATCTCCAGCTTGTCCTTGTCGGCCCAGAAATGCTCGGCGACCTCTGCGGAAGAAGACTCGAGCATCTCCTCGGAGAAACGCACTTCCTTGACGTCGCCGGTCAGGCCGAAGGTCCGGGCGTCGTTGGGGTTGTACTTCGGATTGCAGGCGGCGAAAAGAACCACCGCCGCCAGGGCGAGGATACTGATCTTTCTCATAATCTGTCTTGCTTGTTGACAAGACAAATATACGGATTCTTTTTATTATTGTCCGATGACCTCGGCCAGCAGCTTGACGCCGGCCTCCATCCGGGAGGCGTCCAGGAAGGAGAAATTGACGCGCATCGTGTTGCGGTGCGACCCGTCGGGATAGAAGAACGAGCCCGCGACGTAGGCGACGCCTGCGGAGAGGGCGCGGTCGTAGAGCGCGACGGTGTCGAAGCCCTCCGGGAGCGTCACGAACAGGAACAGACCGCCCTCCGGACGCGTCCAGGACACGCCGGCCGGCATATACTGCTCCAGCAGGCCGAGCATCTTGTCCCGCTTGGCGCGGTAGAGCGCGATGCTCTTCTGCAGGTTGGCGTCCAGCGCGCCGCCGCCCATGAACTCGGCGGCGATGTACTGGTCGAAGACGGGCGGGCAGAGGTCGAGCGACTGCTTGCAGACGTAGATCTGGTCCAAGAGCTCCGGCGCACCGAGGATCCAGCCCAGGCGGAAGCCCGGGGCGAAGACCTTGGAGAAGCTGCCGAGGAACAGGGTGCGCTCCGGCGCGAGCGAGTAGATCGTCGGGACCGGCTCGCCGCTGTAGCGCAGCTCGCGGTAGGGGCTGTCCTCCACGATGAGGAAATCGCGCTCGCGCGCCAGCGCAACGAGCTTCTTGCGCTCCTCGAGCGTCATCGTCTCCCCGCTCGGATTCTGGAAATCCGGAATCACGTAGCAAAACTTCGGCGCCTTGCTGAAATCGTAGTCGCCGATCGTGCGGATGTCCGCGCGGTAGGACTTGAAGGACTGCAGCGCGCCGAGGTAGGTCGGCGCCGTGGTCAGGACGACGTCGCCCGGATTGACGAGCACGCGCGTGCAGACGTCGATGCCCTGCTGCGAGGACGTCGTGATCTGGACGTTCTCCACCGGCACGCCGTAGCGCTTCGCGATCACCGCCCGCAGCTCCGGCACGCCCTGCGTGGCCCCGTACTGGAGGGCCTTGGCGCCATACTTCTCCAGGACCTCCGCGCTGATGCGGCGGATGTCGTCGATGGGGAAGGTGGCGGCGTCGGGATAGCCGCCGGCGAAGGAGTAGATGGACGCGAGGTCGACTTTCTTGAAGATCTCGCGCACGGGGGAACGCATGAACGACGCGACGTCGTCGGAGAAGAATTTATCGTATTTCATCGGCAGGGCCCGTGAGATAAACGTCAGTGAAATGGTCGCCCTCCGGGCGGAAGTCCACCGCCAGTCGGGCTATGCGCGCCTGGATGTCGTAATGCTGAGATCCTTCGCTTCGCTCAGGATGACAGAGGAAAGCAGCGATGGCGGAGGCGGTAATGCCCGTGCCGCAGGCGAGGGTCTCCGCCTCGACGCCCTTCTCGAAGGTGCGCACGCGGAGCGTCCCGTCGGGATCGACGGACACGAAGTTGGCATTGGCGCCGACGGGCGCGAAAAGGGGATCCCAGCGCGCCTGGCGGCCTTCTTTCTCGATATCGACGGCCTCCACGTCCGGCACGAAACGCACGAAGTGGCGCGTGCCCGTGTCGAGGAACCAGCCGTCCAGCGCAGGATGGAACGTGTGCACGTCGATCATCCGGATGCGGACCGTCTTGCGGTCGCCGTCGCGCGCGAGGATCTCGCCGGTGTGCGGGCCGTCGGCCGCGACGAAGCGGAACACGCGTCCGTCGGCAGGCTGCAGGCCCAGCGCGTCGGCGAAGGCCACGATGCAGCGGCCGCCGTTGCCGCACATCATGCCGCCGGAGCCGTCGGAATTGTAGTACTCCATCCGGAAATCATAGTCCGGATCGTCCGTCAGGATCATCAGGCCGTCGGCACCGACACGCCCGTCGGCGGCCACGAAGCCGCTCCGGCGGTCGCACAGCTCCGCGATGCGCTGCGCCGAGCGGAACGCGGAGACATCCTCCGTCCGCCCGTCGAGCACCACGAAATCGTTGCCCGCACCCGAATATTTATGCAGCTGCACCATTAGCGGAGCAGGTCTTCGAGGACCACGGAGCCGGCCGTCTTCTCGTCGCGGTACTTGACGATGACCGGGCAGTACAGCGACACGCCGCTGCCCGCGCCGGGACCGCGCTTGAGCGGCTTGCTGCCGCTCACGACCACGGCGCCGCGCGGCACGACCACGCGCCCGTCCGCATTGCGCGGCACGAACTCGCCCGTCGTGGCGTCGAAGATGGCCGTGGAGGCCGTGATGATCACGCCGGAGGCGATGACCGCCCCCTCCTCCACGATCGTACCCTCATAGATGCCGCAGTTGCCGCCCACGAAGGCGCCGTCCTCGATGATGGTCGGCATGGCGCCGGACGGCTCCAGCACGCCGCCGATCTGCGTGGCGGCGGAGATGTGGATGTGCTTGCCGATCTGGGCGCAGGAGCCGATGGTGACATGGCTGTCCACCATCGTGCCGCTGTCCACGAAGGCGCCGACGTTGATGTAGGACGGCGGCATCACGATGGCGCCGGGCGCCACGTAGGCGCCGCGCCGGATGCTCGTGCCGCCCGGCACGATGCGCACGCCGTCATCAGCGGCGAACTTGCGCACAGGGTAGGTATCCTTGTCGAAGAAGGGGAACTGGCCCTGGGACATGTCCGCGATCTGGCCAAGCTTGAAGCCCGCCAGGATCACTTCCTTGACCCACTTGTTGACCTGCCAGGCGCCGTTCACCTTCTCGGCGACGCGGAGCTGGCCGGCCTCCAGGCCGGCGATCACCTCTTCGAATTTCTCTCTCGTTATTTCCATAAATCTGCTAAAACTTTCTGCATCAGGGCCTTGGTCGCATCGGAGGCCGTAGCGAGCGGGAGGCGGACCGTGCCGCCGATCACGCCGAGCTGCTCGAGGGCGGCCTTGGCCGGGATCGGGTTGGACTCCACGAAGCAGGCCTTGAAGAGCGGGAAGAGGCGGTGGTGCAGGGCGCGGGCGCCTGCGAGGTCGCCGCGCTGCATCGCCTCGACCATCTGGGTGACCTCCTTCGGAGCGATGTTGGACGCCACAGAGATGACGCCGTGGGCGCCCGTGGCCATGAACGCGAGCGTCATGTCGTCGTCGCCGCTCAGCACGGTGAAGCCTTCCGGCGCGCGCCGGATGATCTCGCTGACCTGGTCGTAGTTGCCGGAGGCCTCCTTGATGCCCCGGATGTTGGGGACGTCGTTGGCCAGGCGGATGACCGTGTCGGGCAGCATGTTGGCGCCGGTACGGCCGGGGACATTGTAGATGATGATCGGCAGGGACGTCTCCGCGGCCACGGCCTTGAAGTATTCGTACTGGCCCTGCTGGGTCGGCTTGTTGTAGTAGGGCACCACCACGAGCAGCGCATCCGCGCCGAGCGGCTCGAGCAGGCGGATGTTGGCTAGCGTGTCGGGCAGGCTGTTGACGCCCACGCCGGGCATCAGGGGCAGTCCCTTGGCGTGTTCCTTGACGAGCTGGTAGATGGCGGTCTTCTCGCCGGCTGAGAGGGTAGGCGTCTCGCCGGTGGTGGCGAGCGGCACGAGGAAATGGACGCCGTTGGCGACCTGGCGGTCTACCATCCGGCCATAGGCTTCATAGTCGACGGCGCCGTCGGGGGTGAACGGAGTCACCAGCGCCGTGCCGCAACCTTGGAGGACAAGAGGTTTCATAACGCAACACTATTTAACTAACAGCCGTAAATATAGGAAATTATTTTTACAAAATAAGGTCCTTGAACTCGTGGACGCCGCTCTGCAGGCCATCTGCCAGCATAGCCGCGACAACGGCTCCCTCGGCGAAGCCCTGGCGGGAGAACGCCTCGTGCGTGAAGGTCAGCTTGTCCACGTCGGACAGGAACTCGGCCGTGTGCGTGCCGGGGACCTCGCCGATGCGCTGCGCGCCGATCTCGGGCGTCTCGCCCAGGTGGTCGGCGATCAGGGCGGCGATGCTCTTGGCCGTGCCGCTGGGCGCGTCCAGCTTGTGGATGTGGTGGATCTCCTCCACGTGCGGCTTGTAGCCCTGGCCCTTGAGGACGTCGCAGGCGCGCTGGACGGCCGCGAAGAAGGCGTTGACGCCGATGGAGAAGTTGGACGCCCAGATCATCGGGGTGCCGGCGGCCTCGAAGGCGGAGAAGACTTCGTTGCAGATGTCGTTCCAGCCGGTCGTGCCCACCACGACGGCCTTGAAATTGGCCGCGAGGGTCTTGTAGTTGGCCCGGAAGGCGTCCGGGGTCGTGAAGTCGATGCAGACGCACTCGCGCGCCACCTCGCGCGGGATGGCGCAGATGTCTTCCGAAGCGCACACGAGCTCGATCCCGCGGCGCTGGAGAACCCCCTCGATCATATGGCCCATCTTGCCATATCCACTGATAATCACTTTCATAAGGTAATCACTTGTTGATAAATATTGACATAATTGGAAATGGCTTGCTCGAGGTCCGCGAAGGCGAGGAACTCGTCGTCGCGGTGCGCGACGGTGATGGTGCCCGGGCCGCAGATGATCTTCTGGGCGAAGTTGGACAGGTGCGGGGCGTCGCTGCCGAAGGAGACCGGCTTGGAGGGGATGCCGGGCAGGGTGAGATAGCGCGCCGGGGCGTCGCCCCCGAAGGGTTCCACCCGCAGGGTGTCCGACGCCTGCGCGCGCATCCACTCCGTCACCGCCGCGTCGGAAGCGAAGGTGGTGCGGAAATAGATCCGGCAGGTCAGGCAGGGGCTGAGGATGTTCTGGGGGTTGTCGCTGACCAGCTGGCCGACGTTCCAGGTGGTCGGGCCCAGGACGGGATCGTCCGGGAAGCCCGCCGCGCGGAGCCGCTCCATGAAGTCGACGAAGAGCTCCACGGCGCTCAGGCCGTGCTCCGGATAGCCGGAGTGGAAGGCCTTGCCGGTGAAGGTCAGGTCGAAGCGCTTGGTGCCCTTGGACGCGCTGACCATGCAGTTGTCCGTGGGCTCGCCCACGACCAGCACCGGCGCGCGGAAAGGCAGTTTGGCGAACGCCTTGGCGCCCCAGGAGCCCGTCTCCTCGCCGCTGACGATCAGCAGCGCGAAGTCCTTGTGGCCGGCCGCGGCGAGGCGCTGGCAGGCGCGGTACATCGCGTAGAACTGGCCCTTGGCGTCGCACGTGCCGCGGCCCAGCACCCGGTCCGCCTCGAAGGTCGGCGGGATGTAGGGCGGGACGGTGTCCATATGCGAGCAGAAGACCACGCGGGGCGCGTCGCTCCAGCGCAGGAGGACGTTGAGCGTGCCGTCGCCGACCTCGAAGGTCTCGACGGACGGCGCCTCCAGGTGGGCGGCGAGCCACTCCCCCAGCTCGCGTTCGCGGCCGGAGGTGGAGTCGAAGGAAAGGATCTGGCGGAAGAGTTCCATACTACATCAGGATGTCTTTGATGATGCCGGTGGCGGCGAGGCGCACGCCTTCGCCCGCGCCCTTGATGACGAGCGGGGCGGAGTATTCGCTGGTGACCACGGTCACGTTCTCCGTGCCGCTGATCCAGTAGAAGGGGCTGTCGGGGCCGACGCGCTGCATCTTGATCTCGGCGCGGTAGCCGTGCGGGGCGGCGGAGTCGCGGCGCAGCGAGGCGACGAAGCGCTGGCGCTGGTCCACCGCGTCGAGCTCCGCCTCGCGGGCGATGAACTGCGGCTCGTAGGCCGCCAGGCGCTCGTAGAACGCATCCAGCGGGCAGTCGAAGAATTCCGGGCCGAGCATCGGGACGATCTCGACGTCGTCGGCTTCGAGCGGGACGCCGGCCTCGCGGGCGAGGATGAGCAGCTTGCGCAGCACGTCCTTGCCGCCCAGGTCGGTGCGCGGGTCGGCCTCGGTCAGGCCCTCGTCCTGCGCGCGGCGCAGGAGGGTGGCGAGGCTGTCGCGCTTGGCGCCGTCATAGCCGGTGATGATATAGTTGAGCGTGCAGGAGACCACCGCCTCGATGGAGACGATGCTGTCGCTGCAGTTGGCGTCGCTGGCGATCGACTCGAGGATCGGCAGGGAGTTGCCCACGGTGGTGTCGTAGCGGAAGAAGGCGCCGTTCTGCCGGGCCTCTGCCTTGAGGGCGGCGTACTGCACGAAAGGCAGCGAGAGCGAACGGCGGTTGGAGGTCACGATGTTGAGTCCGCCGCGGAACAGCTCGGCGTAGCGCTCGTGGATGTGGTGGTCATTGGTGCAGTCCACGAACACGGCACCGCGCGGGGCGGCGGCCAGGACGGCGTCGATGAACGCGCCTCCGGCGGCGTTCTCGCCGTCCGCCAGCCGCGCCTCGGCGTCCTCCGGGCGGATGCCGCGCAGGTCAATGGCGAAGCGGGTGCTGTTGGACAGGCCCATGATGCGGATCGTGCGGCCGCGGCGCGTGGCGATGCGGTCGGCGCTCAGGCCGATCAGCCGCACCAGCTCGTGGCCCACGGCGCCGTAGCCCGCGATGAAGACCGGGATCACGGTCACGGCGCGGTGCTCGAAGAACTCGCGGTGGATGGCACCCACGGCGGCGTTCTCTACGGTCGGGCGGACGCGGATGAAGAAGGCGTCGCCCTCGCCCGTCACCCCGCCCAGCGGCTGGATGCCGGCTTCGGACAGCGCGGCGAGCATCCGGGCGGATGCCGAGGCGCGCGAGGCGACCGCCTCGCCGACCAGGCAGACGACGGACTCGCCCTTGTCGGCCAGCGTGCGGCTGGTCACGCCCATCCACTCGCCCTCCTTGACGGCCGGGCGGCCGGAGACGAGGGTGCCGGGATGGCGCGGGTCGAAGGTATTGCGGATGGAGAAGGCGATGCCCGCCTCCATCGCCGGCTTCACCGTCGGCGCGTAAAGCACCTTGGCGCCGTTCTCGGCGAGGGTCAGGGCGGCGTTGTAGGAGATGTCCGGAATGGAGACCGCGGCGGGGACGACCTTCGGGTTTGCGGTCATCATGCCCGGCACGTCGGTCCAGATCTCGAGCGCGGAGGCCCGGGCGCCGGCGGCGAACAGCGCGGCACTGTAGTCGGAGCCGCCGCGGCCCAGCGTGGTCACCTTGCCGTCGCCGTCGGAGGCGATGAAGCCCGGCGCCACGAAGAGGCGCACGTCCGGCGCCGCCTGCACGGCGGCGAGGATGTTGGCATAGGTCAGCCCTTCGGCCACGACGCCGCCCAGCGTGCGCACGAGCTTGCGGGAGTCGAGCCACTGCGTGGCGACGTCCTCGCAGGCGAACTTGCGCGCCAGGATGCGGGTGGAGAAGAGTTCGCCGAAGGTCACGCAGGCCTCCGGCTCCGCGTCGGCGAGCTCCGCGAAAAGGGTGTCGAGCTCCGTGACCATTTCCCGGCGCTCGTCGCCGGTGAACAGCCGCCGCGCGATGGCATGGTGCCGGCGGCGCAGCGCTTCGATCTGCTGCGCCCGGCTGGCGGGATCCTGCTCCGCGCCGATCGCGATCAGCGCGTCCGTGCAGCCGCTGATGGCGGAACTGACCACGATGGTCCGGTCCTTGGCCGCGGCGGCCAGCACGATGTCGATCACCTGCGACATGCGGGTGGCGTCCGCTACCGAGCTGCCACCGAATTTGAGTACCTGCATAGCAATGCCTTATTTGCGTTCAATATGGGCTCCGAGCGCATTGAGGCGGCTCTCGATGTCTTCGTAGCCGCGGTCGATCTGCTCGATGTTGTCGATGGTGGAGGTGCCTTTGGCGGACATCGCCGCCAGCAGCATCGCGATGCCGGCGCGGATGTCCGGCGAAGTCATCCGGCCCGCGCGCAGGCCGATCTTGTGGTCGTGGCCGATGACCACGGCGCGGTGCGGATCGCAGAGGATGATCTGCGCGCCCATGTCGATCAGCTTGTCCACGAAGAACAGGCGGCTCTCGAACATCTTCTGGTGGATGAGCACGCTGCCCTTGCACTGCGTGGCCACGACCAGCAGCACGCTCAGCAGGTCCGGGGTCAGGCCCGGCCAGGGGGCGTCGGCGATGGTCATGATGGAGCCGTCGATGAAGGATTCGATCTCGTAGCTCTTCTGGGCGGGGATATAGATGTCGTCGCCGCGCTGCTCGAGCTTGACGCCCAGGCGGCGGAAACATTCGGGGATGATGCCGAGGTTGTCCCAGGACACGTCCTTGATGGTCAGTTCGCTCTGCGTGATCGCGGCCATGCCGATGAAGGAGCCGACCTCGATCATGTCGGGCAGGATGCGGTGCTCCGCCCCGTGCAGGCTCTTGACGCCGTGGATGGTGAGGAGGTTGGAGCCGATGCCCTCGATCTGCGCGCCCATCGCCGTGAGCAGGCGGCAGAGCTGCTGCACATACGGCTCGCAGGCGGCGTTGTAGATGGTGGTGGTGCCTTCGGAGAGGACGGCCGCCATCACGATGTTGGCCGTACCGGTCACGGAAGCCTCGTCCAGCAGCATGTAGCAGCCCTTCATGGCGTGGCCCGAGGAGAGGTTGTAGGCCCGCTTGGCGGTGTCGTAGGCGCATTTCGCGCCCAGGCGCATGAAGCCCTCGATGTGGGTGTCCACGCGCCGGCGGCCGATCTTGTCGCCGCCCGGCTTGGGGAAGAAGGCGCTGCCGAAGCGCGCGAGGAGCGGTCCGACGACGAGGACCGAGCCGCGCAGGCGGGCGCACTTCGCGACGAAGTCGGCGCTGTGGATGTAGAACTCGTTGACGTGGTTCGCCGTGAAGGTGTACTCCCCTTTGGCGCGGCGCTCCACGCCCACGCCCATCCCGCGCAGCAGGTCGATCAGGTTCTTGACGTCCAGGATCTCCGGGACGTTGGTGATGGTGACCGGCTCGGCGGTGAGGAGGACGGCGCTGATCACCTCCAGGGCTTCGTTCTTGGCGCCCTGGGGATGGATCTCGCCGCTGAGGCGGTGTCCGCCTTCGATGACAAAACTGCTCATATGTGCTCCACTTCCGGATGCAGGGTCACGCCGAAACGCTCCTGCACCCCGTTGATGATTCTCTGCTCGAGCGCGAGCACCTCCTGCGGAGTGGCTTCGCCGCTCTGGTTGACGATGACCAGCGGCTGCCTGTCATAGACGGCCGCGCCCCCTTCGGTCGCGCCCTTGAAGCCGCACTGGTCGATCATCCAGGCCGCCGGGACCTTGACGCTGCCGTCGGGCAGGTCGAAGTGCGGGGCGCTGCCGTCGGGCGAGATGCGCCCGAAGTCCGCCCGGCTGACGACCGGATTCTTGAAGAAACTGCCGGCGCTGCCGATCTCTTCGGGATCGGGGAGCTTCTGCCGGCGGATGCGGACGATGGCCTCGCGCACCTCCTGCGGCGTCTCGGGGTCCTTGCCGCCAAGCGCCTCCCGCACGCCCTTGTATTCGAGGCGCGGGTTGTGCTTGCGGCTGAGCCGGAAGAGCACGCTCGTGACGACATAGCGGCCGCGGAATTCGGGCTGCTTGAACAGCGAATCACGGTAGCCGTAGCGGCACTCCTCGCGGGAGAACTTGACCTTCTTGCGCTCCACCAGGTCGAAGCAGACGACGCCGGAGATGAGGTCCTTGGCCTCGACGCCATAGGCGCCGATGTTCTGCACGGCGGCGGCGCCGACCTCGCCCGGGATGAGCGAGAGGTTCTCGGCGCCCCAGAGGCCGTGGCGGCAGGTCTCGGACACGAAGTGGTCCCAGACCACGCCCGCGCCGACGATCACAGGCACTTCGTCCAGCCCCAGGTCGACGTATTTGATGAACTCGATGTTGGAATGCAGCACCGTGCCCGGGAAATCTCCCGTGAACAGGAGGTTGCTCCCCGCGCCGATGTGCAGCAGCGGCTGCGGGAGGCGGTCGAAATTGAGCCCTTCGAGCTCCTTGACAGTCTCGTACTCGACATAGCACGCGCAGGACACCTTCATCCGGAAAGTGTTCTGCGCGCTCAGGTCGTAGTTCAACTGGATCCTCACGGCTGCGGCTCGACGTAGGTGGAAGACAGGAAAAGTTCCTCCATCTGCGCGTCGTCGATCCGGGACGGGGAGTCGATCATCACGTCGCGGCCCTGGTTGTTCTTCGGGAACGCGATGTAGTCGCGGATCGTCTCCTGCCCGCCGAAGAGGGCGCAGACGCGGTCGAATCCGAACGCCAGGCCGCCGTGGGGCGGGGCGCCGAACTTGAAGGCGTTGATGATGAAGCCGAACTTGTATTCGGCGTCCTCCTTGCTGATGCCGAGCACCTCGAACATGCGCTCCTGCATGGCGGCCTCGTGGATACGGATGGAGCCGCCGCCGAGCTCGGTGCCGTTGAGCACGAAGTCGTAGGCATTGGCGCAGACGCGCTCCAGGTCCTCCTTCTTGTCGGAGTAGAACCATTTCTCATGCTCCGGCTTGGGCGCCGTGAACGGGTGGTGCATCGCATAGAAGCGGCCGTCCTCCTCGCTCCACTCCAGGAGCGGGAAGTCCACGATCCACAGCGGTGCGAACACGTGCGGGTCGCGCAGGCCCAGGCGGTTGCCCATCTCGATACGCAGCACGCCCAGCTGGGTCTGCGTCTTGCGCTTGGGGCCGCAGAGGATCAGCACCAGGTCGCCGGCCTTGGCCTCGCAGGCCGCGGCGACAGCCTGCAGCTGCTCCGGCGTATAGAATTTGTCGACGCTGGACTTGACGGTCCCGTCGGCGTTGAGACGGATGTAGACGAGGCCCTTGGCGCCCACCTGCGGGCGCTTCACCCACTCGGTCAGCTCGTCGAGCTGCTTGCGGGTGTATTCGGCGCAGCCGCTCACGGCGATGCCGCCGATGTAGTCGGCGCCGTCGAACACGGAGAAGCCGCAGCCCTGGACCAGCTTGGTGACCTCGTGGATCTTCATCCCGAAGCGGATGTCCGGCTTGTCGGAGCCGTAGAAGTCCATCGCGTCGTACCAGCTCATCCGCGGCAGCGGGTTGGGGATGTCGACGCCGAGGGCGTTCTTGAACATCTGGCGCATCATGCCCTCGAAGGTGTTGAGCACGTCTTCCTGCTCCACGAAGGACATCTCGCAGTCGATCTGCGTGAACTCCGGCTGGCGGTCGGCGCGGAGGTCTTCGTCGCGGAAGCAGCGCACGATCTGGAAGTAGCGGTCATAACCCGCCACCATCAGCAGCTGCTTGAAAGTCTGGGGGCTCTGCGGGAGGGCGTAGAACGTGCCCGGGTTCATGCGGGACGGCACCACGAAGTCGCGGGCGCCTTCCGGCGTGGACTTGATCAGGTAGGGAGTCTCGATCTCCATGAAGCCCTGGCCGTCCAGGTAGGAGCGGATCTCCTGCGCCAGGCGGTGGCGCAGCGCAAGGGCGCGCTGGAGGGGCGGACGGCGCAGGTCGAGGTAGCGGTACTTGGCCCGCAGGTCCTCGCCGCCGTCGCTCTGCTCTTCGATGGTGAACGGCGGGGTGACGGATTTATTCAGGATACGGATGGCGGAGAGCTTGATCTCGATCTCGCCGGTGGGCATCTTGGGGTTCTTGCTCTGGCGCTCGAGGACCTCGCCCGTGGCCTGGATCACGAATTCACGGCCCAGGCCGGAGGCCGCCTCGACGAGCTCCGGAGCGGCTTCGCCCTCAACGACGAGCTGCGTGATGCCGTAGCGGTCGCGCAGGTCGATGAAGGTCATGCCTCCGAGTTTGCGGGATTTCTGCACCCATCCCGCGAGGGTTACGATCTTGCCTTTGTCGGCGAGGCGCAGCTCGCCGCAAGTGTGGGTTCTATACATATTTTGAGGACTTTTTGTTCCAATCTACAAATGTACAAAAAATCCCCGCTAATCCTACACTTCCGGGGCGTCATTCCCCGACCACGTGGCTCCGCCGGGAGATGTATCCGCTCTCGTCGACAAGGCCTTTGGCCGCCCGCGTGGACAGCCAGTCATAGAGCTGCTCCGCGAGCGGGTCGGGGGCCGGATCGCGGCGGATGGCGGCATAGATGCTCGTCACGTAAGGATAGCCCCCCGCTTCTTCTTTTACCCCACCCAGGATGGAGTACGCCGACGGGTACACCTTGTCCACGGCCAGGACCTTCACGCGGCGCAGGTCGCCGACCATCCGCTCGCAATAGTAATACGGCGTGTAGCCGATGCCCCACTCGTCCGCCTCGATCGAGAAATAGGGCGACATCATGCCGCCGCCGATCATTTCCGGCCGCTCGACCATCGGCTCGCCCCGCATGACCAGGGTCTCCATCTTCTCCTGGCTGCCGGAGTCCGCGTTCCGCATGTACGGATGGATCTCGTGGTCCGCGCCGCCGACCTGCTTCCAGTTGGTGATCCGGCCCGCATAGATGCCGCGGATCTGCTCCTGGGTCAGCGACTTGACGCGGTTCTGCGGGTTGACGATAAAGATCAGGGCGTCCCAGGCGAGGGGCTTTGTCTGATAAGTCACCCCTTTCTCCTCGGCATACGCCACTTCGTTGCGCGAAATGTCGCGCGAGTCGATGATCACGTCCGTGACGCCGTCGATCAGGTTGACATAGGCGTCGTGCGAACCGTTGTACCGCCGCAGTTCGTGGATCCGGTCCGTGTACGCGACGTGCTCCGGCGAGCCGCTTTCCATCCCTTCGGGAAGGTCGTAATGCAGCTGATATTCCGCGCCGGAAATGAAATTCAGGCCCCAGTAATACGGGATGTCCAGCAGATTGAACATCACGATGTCCCGCAGGGGCGAGGTGCTCGTCGAGCAGTCGACGAACGGGAAATTGTCCAGCGTCAGGCCCTCTATCCGGAAGTTCTGGACTTCATCGGGGTCGACGAAGACGAAATACTTGTCGCCCTTGACGCAGGAACAGGCGGCGAGAACGGCGAACAGGAGGCAAAGGAAGCTTCTTTTCATATTTTAAGTATCTATAACTCAAATCGAAGGCCCGCATGGAGAGACACGCTCAAAGGGTTCTCCGTACGGCTGGTAGCCAGCTCCGTGCGGGTGAAATAATAAGACAGCTCCGGCTGGAAATAAAGCTGGACCCGCGGGCCGAGCCGGTACTGGGCGCCGGCGAAGAGCTCGGAAGACCATTGCAGTTTCTTCTCGTCGGACCGGACATGGCCCAGAATGGCATAGACGCATTTCTCCACCTTGCCGCCCAGGCCGGCGTAAAGCGAGAAGCGTTCGCCGGACCAGAGGCGGACATCCGCCCGGACCGGAATGCCGATGAAATGGAGCCGCTGGTCCAGGGATTCGGAGCCGAGGCTTTCGACAGAATGGAGATACGAGTACTCCAGGCCGCTCTCCAGGCCGATACGCGGCGTCAGGTCCGCCCGGACGGAGAGACCCAGGGTGAGGGGCAGGTCGTGGCGGAAATGGGGGCCGCCGTACGCGTCATGGACACTGCCATAACTGCCATAGTTGATCATTCCGTTCGAGAGGAAATAGCCGTACAGGTCTCCGCCCGAATTGGATTTGACGTAGTCGAGCAGCTCCGGATCGAGGGAGTTGGCGAGATTCAGCGCCAGCAGGGTGGGGTACTTCACCATGTCGATGTCTGACTGGCGGCGCGCCAGGGCGGCGCCGCCCCGGACGCCGAACGACACGCGTGCGCGCTGCGGCCGGGCGTCCTCGAAGAAGACGCTCTCGTCGAAGGGTTCGTCGGAGGCAGATTCTTCGCTGGCGCTCAGAATGACCGGGGCGGCAGGAGTGACCGGAGCGGCGTCGGAGGTGACGGTCGGGGACGGGTTGTGTGTCCCAAGGCCGTACCCGACGACGACAGGGGTGTCGTCGGGAAGGTCCGTCCCGGCGGGGACGGAGACGGCAGGGTCGGCGGCGGCGAGTTGCGTGCCGCCGGCAGATATGGTCAGTTTGTGGGAACGGGGCGTTTGATTCGGGGTGGCGGGGGCGGCCTCCGGGACGACGGGAGCGGGAGCGGCCGTCGTGTCGGGCGCCGGGGCGACCTGCGTCACGGCCGGCCCGGCAGGGACGAGCTGCGCAGGGCGGTGCCAGGGCGCCCAGAGCAGGAGCGCGGCGACGGGCACCAGCGCGACGGCGGTGAGCCCCGCGCGGCGGAGGGCGGCCGCCCGGCGCACGCGCCGGCCCACCACCTCCCAGCTTGCGGGAGATGGTGTTGCGCCTTCCGGGAGTCCTTTCTCCCGGAGGGCGTCCAACCAATCCTTATTCATACCGTTGCTCATGCTTGGGTCTGATTCTACTTTAATAACTCCGTTTCTTCCGAATTACTGCGCCGGGGCGGTATCATTTCCGTCCAGATACTGCCGGATGCTCCTGGCGAGGATGGCCCGGGCGCGCGCCAGGCTGGCGGAAGAACTCTTTTCCTTGATGCCGAGCAAGTCTGCGATTTCCTTGTGCGAGAGCTCCTCGAAACAGTAGAGCTCGAACACGGTGCGGTAGCCGTCCGGCAGGGCGGCGATCATCCGGTGGATCGCCTCGGCGGGCACGGCGGCCGTCTGCTCATAGTCCGGCTCGTCGACCACCTCGCCCTTCAGCGCATCCACGTCCACCAGGTCGCGGGTGATGCGCTTGCGCTTCCTGGCGGAGTCGAAGGCCAGGTTGAGCGCCACGCGCGCCATCCAGGAATAGAGGGAACCGGGCCGCGTCCAGCGGAAGCGGCCGATCACCCGGAATATCTTGACGAAGGAATCCTGCATCAGGTCTTCCGCATCAGCCGCGTCCACGGCGTAGCGGCGGCAAAGCGAGAGGAGCCTGGAGCCATACGTTTCGTACAGCTCCCGCCGCGCGGCGTTATCGCCCCGATGACAGCGGCTGGCCAGTTCCTGCTCGTCCATATTACCGTAGTAAAAACTGCAGAATCGGAAAAATACTGCGTCCCTTTTTAACAAAAAAAGGGCCATCCTCTTTCGGGACGGCCCTTTCCTTATCATTTATCCTAGCGGATCTTGATGTCCCACTTGGCGTTGTCGTTGTTGAAGTCGAACTTGGCCAGGGTCGGGGTGCTGTCAGCCACGGAGTAGAGGCAGAGGCGCTCGCTGCAGCCGGGGATGGCCTTCGGCATGATGCGCCAGGTGCCGTCGGTGAGCTGCTCGATCTGCCAGAGCTGCTCGTCGGCGCCGGTGAACTCCGGCACGGTCACGACCTCGGCGCCTTCGGCGGCCGCGAGGGCGCGGTTGGTGCCTTCGATCACGATCTTGTAGTACGGGCCACCGAGATAGCCGCCGGCCTCGGGAACAGCCTGGATCGTCCACTTCTGGTGAGGACGGGCCATGTAGTCGTTGGCGCGGGCGGGGATCTCACCGGCCGGCCAGCCTTCGATCACTTCCTCGAGCTTCTGGTTCTCGATCACGACGATGGTCTCGTCCTGACGGCCGAAGAAGCCGCGCATGCCGCCCGCGGTGCGGACGAAGTCGACGGCGAGCTCCAGGGCGTAGCCGCGACGGCGGGAGAGGATCTTGTAGTTGCCGTCCGCCAGGACCTGACCGGCCTCGGGCCAGCCGTTGTTCCAGATGATCGGACGGATGGCGAGCGTGCTGCGGCCGCTCAGGTCGAGGTCAGCCTCCCAGTGGAAGGACATCTTCTCGACACCCGGCTCGACGATGTAGCGGCCGAAGTGACCGGCGCCGAAACGGCGCTCCTCGGCGGCGACGACCATCTTGCCACCACCCTGCAGCATGTCGCGGCCCACGTTGTCAAGGAACGGGCCGTACGGGCTGCGGGAGCGGCCGACGATGATGTTGTAGGTGGAGTTGGCGCCGTCGCAGCAGGTGCCGTGCGTGCCTAGCAGGTAGTACCAGCCGTCGCGGTACATCATCGAGGAGGCCTCGCAGTCGATGGCCACGTCGATGGGCTTGCTGCCCTCCTTGAGGGCGCCCGTGGCGGGATCGAGCTCGACCTGGCGGATGTTGCCGAAGTAGGTGCCGTAGGTGCAGAAGAGACGGCCGTTGTCGTCCATCAGGAAGCCGACGTCGATGGCGTCGCAGTCCTCGTCATACTCGGAATGCGCGACCTCGATGGGCTCGCTGTACGCGAAGTCCGGGGAGTTGGGATCCAGGGTCTTGTTCCACATCGTGAGGATGCGGCCGGCGTGACCGCCACCCAGGCCACCGCCCGTGGCGCTGTAGCCGACGAGATAGCGGTCACCGATCTTGATGGCGTCCGGGGCTGCGCCGCCGCCGGGACGGACGGCACCGCTCTTCCACACCCAGCCGTCTTCGGAGATCAGGCCACCGCCACCGGTACCGAAGGTGTAGTACTTGCCGTCGCACTCGGCGATCGTGCTCGGGTCATGGATATAGGGAGCGCCCACCTGGGCGGCTGCAGACAGACTGACAAGGGCGAAAGCGCCCGAGAGAAGGATATTTCTGGTTTTCATATGGCGCATCGGTTATTTCGTGGAGAGGGTGATGTTCTTGACCGGCTTGCCGGCCTCATCGATGAAGCGGCAGCAGAAGTCGCTCATGCCGGGACCGTTGATGACGGCACCCCAGATGACGTTGCGGCCCTTCTTGAGGGTCAGGCGCTTGGACGCGCAGTCGTCCATCACGCGGCGGCGGTCGCCGGACAGGATGACGGCCTCTTCGCCGTTGACCCACCACATCGAAGCGGAGTTGGAACCGACGGACAGGCGCACGTTGGGGATGTCCTCCTCGCAGTTGACCACGGTCACGGCCCAGAAGATGACGCCGTAGCGGTCTTCGGTGAGGTTGGTGGCGAAGCGGAAGAGCTTCACGTTCGGCATCTTGCTGTCGAAGGCGTGCCACTTGAGGGTGACCTTCTTCTGCTCATACTTCGGCGGGGCGTTGAAGTTGAACGACGGGCGGCCGCCCTGGAGATTCACCGGGGGCTGATACTCGACCGTCATCTTGACCTTGGCGCCATCCTTCGGGAGGACGTCGCCGAGCTGGCCGGGGAAGTACTGGACGCCGAAGACCTCGCGGATATAGCTGTCCACGAAGACGGTGTTGGAACGGTTCGGCTTGCTGATCGGCTCGAGGAGCAGCCAGCGGCCGAGGAAGCCCTGCGCGTCAGGAGCCGCCGTCGGCGTGGTCACGGGAACAAGATACTTCTCGAGATTGATGGACGAGTCGGCATAGACCTGGGCCTGTGCGGAGTTACCCGGCATCAGGAGCGCCAGACCGATGGCGACGAGGAAAGGTTTGAGGATGGTTTTCATAAACGGTATGAATTGTTATTAGTAGCTCCAAAAGCGGTCTGGCTAAGGTAGCACAAAACTTCAACCCTCGAAAATCCCCTTCACCCCTTTGCGGATATTTAAAAGAAATAGACCGAAAAACAAAAGGAGGAACGGCACCTGCCGTCCCTCCCTCTGGGATCATGTTCCGGAAGATTAGTCTTCGTCCTTTTCGGCTGCGGCGTATTCCGCGAGGAGCTTGGTCTGGACGTCGCCCGGGACCGGCTGGTAGTCGGCGAACTCCATCGTGAAGGTGGCGGAGCCGGCGGTCAGCGAGCTCAGGGACGTGGAGTAGCGGTAGAGCTCTGCGAGAGGCACGCGGGCCTTGAGGATGGCGAAGCCCTTGTCGGCACCCATCTCGCCGAGGACGCCGCGGCGGTTCTGCAGGTCGCTCATCACGGAGCCCTGGTAGTCGGCCGGGGTCATGACCTCGACGTTGTAGATCGGCTCGAGGATCTTCGGACCGGCGTTGCGGAAGGCCTCACGGAAGGCGTTGCGGCCGGCGATGATGAAGGCGATTTCCTTGGAGTCCACCGGGTGCATCTTGCCGTCGTAGACGAAGACGCGGATGTCGCGGGCGTAGGAACCGGTGAGCGGGCCCTCGACCATGCGCTCCTTAATACCCTTGAGGATGGCGGGCATGAAGCTGAGGTCGATGGCGCCACCGACGACGCAGTTGTAGAACTCGAGCTTGCCGCCCCACTCCAGGTCGGTGATGTCCTGGGTCTTGATGTTGAGCTGGGTCTCCTTGCCGTTGATCATGAACTTGGTGTTGAGCTCACCCTCGGCCGGGCAGACCAGGAGGTGCACCTCACCGAACTGGCCGGCGCCGCCGGACTGCTTCTTGTGGCGGTACTGGGCGCAGGCCACCTTGGTGATGGTCTCGCGGTACGGCACCTTCGGGGCGAAGAGCTCGACATCGAGCTTGTATTCGTTGTTCAGCATCCACTTGACGATGTTGATGTGCTGCTCGCCGTTGCCGCTGAGGATGGTCTGGCGGAGCTCCTTGGAGTACTCGACGATGACGGTCGGGTCCGTGGAGGCGATGCGCTTGAGGGCGTCGCCGAGCTTCTGCTCGTCCTGCTGGACCTTGGCCTTGATGGCGCAGCGGTACTTGGGAGCCGGATACTGGATCTTGTCGTAATTGATGTTGGAGCCGGGCAGGGAGAGGGTCGTGTTGCTGCGGCCGTTCTTGAGCTTGACGGCGCAGCCGAAGTCGCCTGCGTGCAGGGTGTTGACGGGCTCCTTCTTGACGCCGGCGACGGCGTAGATGGCGGAGAGGCGCTCCTTGTTGCCGGTGGCGGGATCCTCGAGATCCAGGCCGGCGGTAATGGAACCGCTCATCACCTTGAAGTAGGAGACCTCACCGAGGTGCTGCTCCACGTCGTTCTTATAGATGAAGAGGGACGGGGCGCCGCCTTCCTTGACGTCCGGGGCCGGAGCTACGTTCTTGGTGAACTCGAGCAGGCGCTTCACGCCGATGTCCTTCTTGGCGCTGACGCAGAAGATCGGGTAGGCCTCGCCGGCGGCGATGCCCAGGTTGAGGCCCTTGCGGATCTCGTCCTCGGTGAGGACGCCCTCCTCGAAGAACTTCTCCATCAGGGTGTCGTCGAACTCGGCGGCCTTCTCGATGAGGGCGCCGCGGTATTCCTCGGCCATGTCCGCCAGGTTGGCGGGGATTTCGAGGTCTTCACGGGTGCCGTTGGCATCCTTGAAGTGGTAGTATTTCATCTTGAGCACATCCACGAAGCCGTCGAAGTTGGGACCGACGTTGACCGGGAACTGGACATAGACGCCCTTGCTTCCGAAGGACTCCTTGATGGAGTTCTGGATGTTGTCCCAGTCGGCCTTCTCGCCGTCGAGCTGGTTGATGGCGATCACCAAAGGCAGCTTCTTGCTGTCGGCCAGGCGCAGGAAGTTCTCCGTGCCGACCTCGACGCCCTGCTGGGCGTTGATCAGCAGCACGCCGCTCTCGCACACCTTGAAGGCGGAATAGGCGCCGCCGATGAAGTCGTCGGAACCCGGGGTGTCGATGATATTGATCTTGGCGTTCATGAACTCGGCGTACAGCGGGGTCGCGTAGATGGAGCGCTGGTTGAGCTTCTCGAGTTCGTCGTTGTCGGAGATGGTGTTCTTGTCCTCGATGGTACCTCTGCGGTCAATCACCTTGCCCTCGAAGAGCATGGCTTCTGCAAGCGTGGTCTTACCGGATTTGGTGGCTCCAAGCAAGGCCACGTTGCGGATGTCTTTGGTAGAATAATCTTTCATTTCTAGTATAGAGTATTAATTATTACTTGGTTTTCGCCTTGTTTAGGGTTACAAGGCTCGCAAAGCTAATCATTTTTGCAGCCAATCGCAAGGGATTCCGCAAGCAATTCCGCACGGATTTGCAAGAATAATTCTTCGCCGCAAAAACCGGTCTGGCGGAGCAGCGTTTCGCTGAAAACGCCGGGCGTGACGCGCAGGCGACGGCAGGCGGAAGGGTAATCGGGAAGGGCGGGGTCGGCGGCCATCAGGCGGACGAGCCGGTCGAAGGGAGAATCGATGGATGTCATGGCTATACGTTTTTCATTTCCGGCAAAAATGGGACACTGTCACGAAAATCGCAACATCCGGAAGGAAGTACGGCGGGGGTAAGACTACAAAAAAATACGATTCTTACGCTTTTGTCCGCCTTTTGCGGACATTGTCCGCATTTTTCAGACACTTATTCCCGTGCGCAAGCAGTAATTTTGAATTATGCAGCAAGATTTCTTTCATAGCAATCTGCGTCGCGCACGCGAAAGCGCCGGAATCTCCCAGGCCGGACTGGCGGACGAGATCGGCATCGCGCGGACGACCATTGTCTCGCTCGAGAGCGGCAAGACGCGGCTGTTCAACAAGAATCTACAGCTGGTCGCCGACCACCTCCATCTCTCGATCGAAGAGCTGCTCTGCGGTGCGTCCGCCGATGTCCTCTTGAAGGACGAGCCGTCGCGCGCAGAGCGGGAAAAGGCCCTGAAGGCCGAATACGAAGGGCGCATCGCCCTGCTTCAGGAAAAACTCGAAGCGGAAAAGCGCCTCAACGAAGCCCTGCAGTCCAACGTCGATTCGCTCACGCGGTCGAACCAGTACCTGCTCGAACAGCTCCGCAAAGAATAGCCGCCCCGGGAGCGGACTCGGGGCTATATGCTCCCGGGGCGGGGTGTGGGCGGAGGTCGGGAAAAATGTGTATCTTTGCACATTATGCACGAACCGCAACTTCTTCCGTTCCTCGAAGCCGGCCGGCTGGAAGCCGGATGCGACGAGGCCGGACGCGGCCCGCTCGCCGGTCCCGTCTACGCCGCCGCCGTCATCCTGCCCGCGGATTTCCATCATCCGCTGCTGGACGACTCCAAGAAGATGACGGAGAAGCAACGGGACCTGCTCCGCCCCATCATCGAGCAGGAGGCCGTGGCGTGGGCCGTGGAGGCTGTCCAGGCGGAAGAGATCGACCGCCTCAACATCCTCGGCGCCTCGCTGGAAGGGATGCGCCGGGCCGTCCGGCGGCTGGCCGTGAAGCCGGATTTCCTGCTGATCGACGGCAACCGCTTCCGGCCGTTCGACGGCTACCCCTACCAGACCGTCGTGCACGGGGACGCCACCTACGCGAGCATCGCGGCGGCGTCCGTGCTCGCCAAGACCTGGCGGGACGAGCGGATGCGCGAGCTCGCGAAACTGTATCCCCAATACGGATGGGAGCACAACATGGGCTACCCGACTCCGGAGCACATCGCCGCCATCAAGGCGCACGGCTACTGCCCGGAGCACCGCAAGTCTTTCCATCCCAAGGAACTGGAACCTACTTTATTTGATCAAATATGAAAAAAATCCTCTTAACCGTTGCCACGGCTCTCCTTCTGCTGCCGACCGCCCTGCGCGCCGACGAAGGAATGTGGCTCCTCCCGCTGATTGAGAAAATGAACAGCGACGCCCTGCGTAACCTCGGTTCCCGTCTCACGCCGGAGCAGATCTACAGCATCAACAATGCTTCCATCAAGGACGCCGTCGTTCAGTTCGGCGGCGGATGCACCGGCGAGCTCATCTCCGGCGACGGCCTGCTGGTGACCAACCACCACTGTGGCTACAGCAACATCCAGGCGCTCTCCTCCACCGAGCACAACTACCTCGAGGACGGCTACTTCGCCATGTCCCGCGAGGAGGAGATCCCCTGCCCGGGCCTGACCGTCCGCTTCCTGCAGAGCATGACCGACGTGACGGACGAAATCGCGGCCGGCAAGGACCGCCGCGACCTGATCGCCGCGGCCGGCAAGGAGAACCCCAACTGCCAGGTGCGCATCGTGAGCTTCTACGATGACAACGTCTATTACCTGATCGTCTCCAAGATCTACCGCGACGTCCGCTTCGTGGGCGCCCCGCCGGCATCCTCCGGCAAGTTCGGCGGCGACACCGACAACTGGATGTGGCCCCGCCACACCTGCGACTTCTCGATGTTCCGCGTCTATGCCGACGCCAACAACGAGCCGGCCGACTATTCCCCCGAGAACGTCCCGATGCACCCGCGCCAGTTCCTCAACGTCTCGCTCAAGGGTTTCCGGGAAGGCGATTTCGCCATGGTCATGGGCTATCCGGGCAGCACGCAGCGCTTCCAGACCGCCGCGCAGCTCAACCAGATGATCGAGAGCAACGACATCCGCATCGCCGCCCGCGGCATCCGCCAGGACATCATCTGGAAGGCCATGCGCGCCGACGAGAAGGTGGGCATCCAGTATGCCAGCAAGTACTCCGGCTCCTCCAACGGCTGGAAGAAATGGATCGGCGAGAAGCAGGCTTTCGCGGACCTCGACATCATCGGCCGCGAGGAGCAGAAAGAGCGTGAGCTGAACGCCTGGATCGCCGCCGACCCCGAGCGCCAGGCCGCCTGGGGCGACGCCATCAAGACCCTGGCCGACCTCACCGAGGCCGTCAAGCCCGCCTATAACGCCGCCGTCCTCCTCAGCGAGACCGTGCGCCGGATCGAGATCTGCAGCTTCGCCGCCGAAATGGCGGTCCTCCCCAGCTACATCGAGCAGGCGCGCCAGCGCAATCCCGAATCCGACGTCAAGGAGGAGGATTACTACGACCAGATCGTCGCATACCTCGACGACCAGTATAAGGACTATGATATCAACGTGGACCGCGAGGTGGCCATCGCGATGATCGACCACTACAAGGCCAACGTCAATCCGGCCGACGCCATCCAGATCAAGGGCAAGAGCATCCTGACCATGGATACCCGCAAGTTCGTGGACAACCTGTTCAAGAAGAGCATCTTCACCTCGAAGGAGAAGCTCCACGCGAAGCCCCTCACCAAGAAGATGCTCGAGGCGGATCCCGCCTATCAGCTGGCCAAGGCCTACATCGACGGCGTCTCGCCGCTGAGCGACAAGATCGCCGAGCTCGACGAGGCGGCCACCCCGGCCAGCAAGGCCTACACCGCCGCCCTCCTCAAGTGGCAGGAAGGCAAGCCGAGCTATCCCGACGCCAACAGCACCTGCCGCTTCACCTACGGCACCGTGATGAGCTACGAGCCCAAGGACGGCGTGCTCTACAAGCACTACACGACCCTCAAGGGCGTGATGGAGAAGGAAGATCCGGACAACTATGAGTTCATCGTCCCCGCGAAGCTCAAGGAAATCTACCAGAACAAGGACTACGGCCAGTACGCCAACGAGAATGGTGAGGTCGTGACCTGCTTCCTGACCAACAACGACATCACGGGCGGCAACTCCGGCAGCCCCGTCATGGACGCCGACGGCAACCTGATCGGCCTCGCCTTCGACGGCAACTGGGAGTCGATGAGCAGCGACGTGATGTTCGAGCCGAACCTGCAGCGCTGCATCTGCGTGGACATCCGCTATGTCCTGCTGATGGTGGACAAGTTCGCCGGCGCCGGCTACCTCCTCGACGAAATGAATCTTGTAAAGGAATAATGATCAGCAAAGAAGATATTTTGCAGGCCCTGCGGGAGGTTCATCATCCCGCACGCCAGGACCGTGACATCGTGGACCTCGGAATGGTCGCGAATGTAGAGATCTTGCCTGGCGAACAGGCAGGGGGTTCCGGGGGGAACGCCCCCCGTCATGATGCCGAAGGCAGCGTTACGACCACCGCGGTGGTCGTGACGCTCGCTTTTCCCAAGCGCCGCGACCCGCTTGCCGAGTACCTGATCGGCAGCACCCGCGCGGCCCTCATCCGCCACCTGCCCGCCTCCGTCGCTTCGGAGGTCAAGACGGTGGTGGTCGATGAGGAGAAACCCAAGAAGAAAAAGAACCTCGACCTCGGCCTGGAACAGCTCGCCGAGGTCCGGCACATCGTCGGCATCGCCTCCGGCAAGGGCGGCGTGGGCAAGTCCACCGTGGCCGTCAACCTGGCCTGCGCGCTGGCGCGCATGGGCTACAAGGTCGGCCTCGCGGACGCGGACGTCTATGGCCCTTCGATCCCCGTGATGACGGGGACCGAAGGCGCCACGCCCGCCGCGGAACCCGGCGCGGAAGAGGGCCAGGAACTCATCCTCCCGCTGGAGAAATACGGCGTGAAATGGATGTCCATCGGCTATTTCGCCGAACGCGGCCAGGCCCTGATCTGGCGCGGCCCGATGGCGTGCAACGCGCTCAAGCAGATGATCCTGCAGGTCAAATGGGGCCCGCTGGACTTCCTGCTCATCGACATGCCCCCGGGAACGGGCGACATCCACATCAGTCTCGTGCAGGACATCCCGATGCAGGGCGCCGTGATCGTGACGACGCCGCAGGACGTGGCCCTCGCCGACGTGGAGAAGGGCGTCAACATGTTCCGCAACGAGAACGTGAACCGCCCCATCTTCGGCCTGGTCGAGAACATGGCCTGGTTCACGCCGGAGGAGCATCCGGACGAGAAGTACTACATTTTCGGCCGCGACGGCGGCGCGAAGATGGCCCGCGAGCTGGGCGTCGACCTGCTCGGCCGCATTCCCCTCGTGCAGGGCATCCGCGAGAGCGGCGACGCCGGTGAGCCGGTGGCGCTGGGCAGCCGCCCGGACGGCCTTGCGTTCCTCGAACTGGCCGGCCGTCTGGCCGAAAAACTCGGTTAAAGCATATGGAAGTCCGCGCTAAAAAGGCATTAGGCCAACATTTCCTGACCGATCAGGGTATCGCACGAGGAATCGTCGATGCCCTGACCGTCAGCGAAACCCGGGATGTTTTGGAAATCGGTCCCGGAATGGGTGTGCTGACACAGTATCTGCTGCAGCGCGAAGACATCGACCTGAAGCTGGTGGAACTGGACGGCGAATCCGTCGACTACCTGCTGACCCATTTCCC
>ONQP01000002.1 GCA_900319975.1 uncultured Bacteroidales bacterium
CTGGTGTCAAGCAGTTCAAACTGGTAATCGAGAAGGGCGCGACCTACATCGACCACATCGACGTATATTACTGAACGTCCGGGACCGGGGGCACTGATCCGACGGTCACGACGGGAGCGGTCAGCTCCGTGACCAACGCCAGTGCAATCCTCTCCGGCAGCTATGCGAACATGAAGGACGTGCGGGACTACGGCTTCTATTGGGGCCTGTCGTCCACCGCACTCACGAACCAGACGCACCTGAACAGCTCCGCCAACGCCGCGGAGAGCTTCAGCTCGACCCTGTCGAGTCTGGACGCCTCCACGACCTACTTCTATCAGGCTTATGTAGAGGTTCTGGACGGCGGCCAGCTGAAGGAATACAAGGGCGCCGTCAAGTCCTTCTCCACGGGCGCGTCGCAGGGCCAGGGCGGCTACCGGCCGTACCTGTCGGGCTACGAGATCCCGGCCATCGCCCTGAAGGCCGGCACGACCTACGGCTCGGGCGACGAACTCAGCGGCTACGGCTACAAGTGGTTCAACCACGAGACCTCCAACGCGATGCAGAAGGTGGTCACGCACACCTACCGTTCCGGCAGCAAGACCGTGCGCAACTACACCTGCCTGGTGGACGGCAACAAGATGGCTCCGCTCTGGAGCGCCTTCGTGATGCACAAGGATGCCTACCCGGACAACGGCGTCGGCCGCAACGACGGCTGGAAGAACGACCCGGCCATCCCTTCGTCCTGGCAGCAGAGCGGCGTGTCGGGCTACAGCCGCGGGCATTTCGTGGCCTCCAACTACCGCCAGGCCAGCACGGAAGCCAACAAGGCGACCTTCTACCACACCAACCAGGCGCCCCAGTACCAGACTTCGTTCAACGACGGCGTCTGGAACAGCCTGGAGCAGTCGGTCAAGAGCAACGCCCCCTCGGGCCGCGATACGCTCTACGTCGTGGTCGGCGTCCTGTATGAGAATGCGAAGACGGTGAGCGGCGTGCCCATCCCGAGCCATTTCTACAAGCTCCTGATGAAGTGCTCGTTCGGGACCGACGGCGCGATGACGGCCGCGAAGGGCGTCGCGTACGTGTTCACCAACGAGGCCCACAAGGGCGAGCAGTACAACGACAATAAGTTCCGCACCACCATCGACGCGATCGAGGAGCGGTCGGGCTTCAACTTCTTCGCCAACGTACCGCCAGACCTGCAGGATGCCGCCGAGCGGCAGAATGCTTCGCTATGGTAAAATAAAAGCGGGCTCGTTCAGAGCCCGCTTTTATTATGCGATCTGCGGCTTGCCGCTGTCTTTCTTCTTCTCCTTGTTGAGGAAGCGCTCGGGCATCTTGCCCTCCTGAAGCTCCTCCCATTGCTGGCGGTTGCGGAAGATGTCGATGGCCGTGAAGATGGCGGCGCGCATCGAGCGGGGATCCGCCTCGTCGCGGCCGGCCATCTCGAAGGCCGTGCCGTGGTCGGGCGAGGTGCGCACCATCGGCAGGCCGGCGGTGAAGTTGACGCCGTCCTCGAAGGAGAGGGCCTTGAACGGCGCGAGCCCCTGGTCGTGGTACATCGCGAGCGTGGCGTCGAAGTTCTCGAAATGGTTGAGGCCGAAGAAACCGTCGGGGGAGAAGGGGCCGAAGGCGAGGATGCCCTCGTCGGTGGCCTTCTTGATGGCGGGGATGATGATGTCCTGCTCTTCGGTGCCGAGCAGGCCGCCGTCGCCGCTGTGCGGGTTGAGGCTGAGCACGGCGATGCGCGGCTGGTCCACGACGAAGTCTCGCTTGAGGGAGTCGTTGATCAGGCGGAGCTTGCTGAGGATGCGCTCTTCGGTGATCTGCTTGGCCACGTCCTTGAGGGGAATGTGTCCCGTGACGACGGCCAGGCGCAGGCGGTGGCTGACCATGAACATCAGCGAATCCTGTGCGCCGAAGGCGTTCTGGATGTATTCGGTGTGGCCCGGGAAGCCGAAGCCCTCGAGCGACATGGCCTTCTTGTTGATCGGACCGGTCACGAGGACGTCGATCAGGCCGGCCTTGAGCTCGGCGACGGCCTTCTCCAGCGAAGCGATGGCGCCGCTGGCCGAGGCGGCCGTGGCCTGGCCCGGCTCGGCGTAGGCGCTCTCCGGGAGGCAGTTGACGATGTTGATGCGCTTGGCGTGAGCCTCGGACGCGCTGTTGATGGCGTTGGTATCCATCTGCTCCACCTCGGGGATGGTCTTGCGGTAGAAGCTGAAGAGCTTGGATGAGCCGTAGATGACGGGGGTGAACTGTTCGAGGATCCGCGGGTCGGCGAGGGCCTTGATGATGACCTCGTAGCCGATGCCGTTGGAGTCGCCCTGGGTGATACCCACGATGATTTTGCCGTTCTGCATATTTCTATTGTGTTGCTTCGTTCTGTTCGTATTGCTCGTCGGGCGGGAGGCCGGGCAGGGAGTAGGCGGCGACGGCGAGGCGGTCGCAGCGTTCGTTCTCCGGGTGGCCGGCGTGGCCCTTGATCCAGTGGAATTGCAGCCGGAACCGGAGCGCGAGGGCGTCGAACTGCGCCCAGAGGTCCTGGTTCTTCTTGCGCTTCCAGCCTTCGGTCACGGTCTTGACGACGTAGGTGGAGTCGCTGTAGACGTGGACCTCGGCGCCCCGCCAGCGGATGGCTTCGAGCCCGCGGATCACCGCGAGCAGCTCCATCCGGTTGTTGGTGGTGCGGCGGTAGCCCCCGGAAAGTTCCTTGCAGGCCTCGCCGCAGCGGAGCACGACACCGTAGCCGCCCGGGCCGGGATTGCCGCTGGCCGCGCCGTCGGTGTAGAGGAATATGGGGGGTCTGTCCGTCGTCATCAAAACTCGCTTCCTTGCAGGTGAGTGCAAAATTAACTATTTTTGCGAACTAGAAGAATACCCTGCGTATGAATTTCGAAAGGACCTTGATCATCACCGGAGGCGCCGGATTCATCGGCAGCCACGTGGTGCGTCTGTTCGTCAACAAATATCCCTCCTACAAGATCATCAACCTCGACAAGCTGACGTATGCCGGCAACCTGGCGAACCTCCGGGACGTCGAGGACCGGCCCAATTATCGCTTCGTCCGGATGGACATCTGCGATTTCGAAGGGGTGCTGGAGCTGATGCGGGAGGAGCGCGTGGACGGCATCATCCACCTGGCGGCGGAGTCGCACGTGGACCGTTCGATCAAGGACCCGTTCACTTTTGCGCAGACCAACGTGATGGGCACGCTGAGCCTGCTGCAGGCCGCGAAATGCTATTGGGAGTCCCTTCCGGAGAAATACGAAGGCAAGCGCTTCTACCATATCAGCACCGACGAGGTGTACGGGGCGCTGGAGATGGACGGGACGCTCTTCACGGAGCAGACCAAATACCAGCCGCACAGCCCCTACAGCGCCTCCAAGGCAGGCAGCGACCACTTCGTGCGCGCCTTCCACGACACCTACGGGATGCCGACGGTGGTGACCAATTGCTCCAACAATTACGGTCCCTACCAGTTTCCGGAGAAGCTCATCCCGCTCTTTATCAACAACATCCGTCACCGCAAGCCGCTGCCGGTCTACGGCAGGGGCGAAAACGTGCGCGACTGGCTGTACGTGGAGGACCACGCACGCGCCATCGACACGATCTTCCACCGCGGCCAGGTCGCCGAGACCTACAACATCGGCGGCTTCAACGAGTGGAAGAACATAGACATCGTCAAGCTGCTCATCAAGGTCACCGACCGCCTGCTGGGCCGCCCGGAGGGCGCCGACCTGGACCTGATCACGTACGTGACCGACCGCGCCGGACACGACCTGCGCTACGCCATCGATTCCCGCAAGCTCCAGAAGGAGCTGGGCTGGGAGCCGAGCCTGCAATTCGAGGAGGGGATCGAGAAGACGGTCCGCTGGTATCTCGACAACCAGGCCTGGCTGGACAATGTCACCAGCGGCGATTACCAGAAGTATTACGAACAAATGTATTCCAACCGATGAAGCGCCTTCTCCTGACATTCCTGGCGGCCATTTCCCTTTTCGTGCCGCAGGCCCGGGCGCAGATGGCGGTCCGTGTGGACACGGCCGCATTCCGTGCTCCCGCATTCAATGCCCGGGAGCTGATCACGCCCGGTGCGCTGATCGCCACCGGCGTCGGGATCCATTGCTTCGCCCATCAGTCCATCGATGTCCCGGTCAACGACTGGTTCCAGGACAAGTGGCGCGCGGGCGGACCGGAGCTCAAATTCGACAACTATATCCAGTATATCCCCATCGTGATGGACCTGGGCCTGGGGCTGGTCGGTGCACGGGCGGAGCACGGTTTCGTAGATCGCCTGATCGAGGGCTCCCTGGGCTGCCTTTCCCTGGCCGTCTTCTCCTGGGGCCTCAAGGAGATCATCGATTCCCCGCGCCCGAACGGCGTGGACAACCGTTCTTTCCCGTCCGGACACACGGACTGGGTGTTCATCGGGGCGGAGCTGGTCCGGATGGAATACGGCTGGGACTGGGGCCTGCCCGCGTATCTGATCGCCACGACCGTGGCCGTGATGCGCAACTACAACAACTGGCACTGGCTGAGCGACTGCCTCTTCGGCGCGGGTCTCGGCATCCTGACGGCCCGCATCGGCGGGTGGCTCCTGGAGCCGACCAAGCGCTGGCTGAACATCCGGACGACCGACTGGGGCTCCGGCCGCCGCACCGCCGTGCAGGCGTCGTTCGCGCCCCGCGTGGATCCCGTCAGCGGCTCTCTTTGCGCCGGATTGGCCCTGAATTTCTAGTTCCGGTGGCGATTTATTGCTTTTTTAGCAATTTTTTTAATTATATTTGCTAAATATAAGGTAAACTATTCGCATCTCATTTATGCTGGGCATAGGTAAGAATCTAGATAAGTACAGTTCCAGGTTCCTTGGTAAAGGACGGGTTTTGGGGATGGATTTGACACTTTCGCTGCTTGTTTCCGTTGCAGTGGCCGTGTTCGCTTTTTTCCTTCAGGTAGATGTAGTACTGGAGCGCCGGTTCAATCTGATTTGGGGTTTGAGCTCCGTCGGCGGTTCCCTCCTGATGTTCTGGCTGCTCAAGACCTATGTCATCATCATCCGGCATTTCTCCTTCAAGGACACGATGCTTTTCTTCGTGGCTTCGCTCGGCAAGATTGCCGTGATGGGGCTCGCGATGGCGGGTACCGGCTATTTCTTCCAGGACGGCGTCATCACGATGCTGCTCACGGACGGCGCCTTCACCGTATTGATCCTCTGCGCCATCCGCCTGGCGATGGTGTATGTATACGATGCCTACAAGACGAAGGTGCGCGACCTCCAGAAGCGCTCCCGCGTGCTGGTCTACGGCACCAACGACAAGGCGATCGCCACGGCCACGCGCCTGCGCGGCTCGCGCCGTTATGAGGTCGTGGGCCTGATCTCCAAGAACCAGCAGATCGTCCACACGCTGATCGCCGACCAGATGGTCTATCATTTCGAAGACGAAGAGGGATTCTCCCTGGCCGTGCGCAACCTCTCGCTGCGCGGCGTCATCTTCACCGACGACCGCGACGTCGCCGCCGAGCAGAACGACCTCGTGCGCTACTGCTCCGAGCAGGGCATCAAGGTGCTGATCGCTCCGGCCGTGGACGAAGTGACCGGTGCGCCTTCCGAGCACCTGCAGATCCGCAAGATCCGCATCGAGGACCTGCTGGGTCGCGAGGAGATCAAGATTTCGATGGACGCCATCCGGACCAACTTCAAGGACAAGGTCGTGATGGTGACCGGCGCCGCCGGTTCGATCGGTTCCGAGCTGTGCCGCCAGCTGGCCGGCTTCGGCATCCGCAAGCTGATCCTGTTCGACAACGCCGAAACCCCGATGCACAACCTCCGCCTCGAGCTGGAGGAGCGTTTCCCCAAGCTTTCTTTCGTCCCCGTCATCGGCGACGTCCGCCAGGCCGCGCGCCTGGACTTTGCGTTCCGCTCGCACCAGCCGCAGGTCGTCTTCCACGCCGCCGCCTATAAGCACGTCCCCCTGATGGAGGAGAATCCCTGCGAGGCGATCCTCGTCAACGTGGACGGCACGCGCAACGTTGCCGACAAGTGCATCCAGTACGGCGTCGAGAAGATGGTGATGATCTCCACGGACAAGGCCGTCAACCCGACCAACGTGATGGGTTGCTCCAAGCGCCTGGCCGAGATCTATGTCCAGAGCCTGGGACGCGCCATCGAGGCCGGCAAGGTGGAGGGCCACACGAAGTTCGTGACCACGCGCTTCGGCAACGTCCTCGGATCCAACGGCTCCGTGATTCCGCGCTTCCGCGAGCAGATCGAGCGCGGCGGCCCGATCACGGTCACGGACAAGAACATTACGCGCTATTTTATGACCATCCCCGAGGCCTGCCGGCTCGTGATGGAGGCTGCCACGCTCCCGACGGAGAACCGCATCTGCGTCTTCGATATGGGACAGCCCGTCAAGATCGACATGCTGGCCCGTCGGATGATCGAACTGGCCGGTCTCGTGCCGGACCAGGATATCGAGATCGTCTATACCGGCCTGCGTCCGGGCGAGAAGCTCTACGAGGAGGTGCTCTCCAAGAAGGAGAATACCGACGAGACTTCCCACGACCGGATCCGCATCGCCCGCGTGCGCGAATACGAGTATGCCGACGCCGTCAAGGCCGCCGACAAGCTGACCGCCCTGAGCCACGAAGTGCGCATCGCCGAGACGGTCAAGCTGATGAAGGAGATCGTGCCTGAATTCATCTCCAACAACTCGCAGTTCGAGGCGTTCGACAAGAAATAATCTTTCTTCCGCTATATGAAGGTCCTGGTCACCGGAGCCGCCGGCTTCATCGGTTTTCATCTCGTGCAGCGTCTGCTGGGGCGCGGAGATGAAGTCGTGGGCCTGGACAATCTCAGCGATTACTATTCCGTCGCCCTGAAGGAGGCGCGCCTGGCGCAGGTCCGCAGCGACCGCTTCCGCTTCGTACGGATGGACCTGGCCGACCGCGAAGCGCTTCCCGCGCTCTTCGCGGCGGAGCGGTTCGACGCCGTGGTCAACCTGGCTGCCCAGGCCGGCGTGCGCTATTCGGTCGAGAACCCCTGGGCCTATGTGGACAGCAATGTCGTGGGCTTCCTGAACGTCCTGGAGTGCTGCCGCCACTATCCGGTGCGGCATCTGGTCTATGCGAGCTCCAGCAGCGTGTATGGCGGCAACGAGAAGACGCCTTTCAGCGAGGAGGACCGGGTGGACGATCCGGTGAGCCTGTATGCGGCCACCAAGAAGTCCGACGAGCTGATGGCCGGCTGCTACGCCCATCTGTATGGCATTCCTGCCACGGGGCTGCGGCTTTTCACCGTGTACGGCCCCTGGGGCCGACCGGACATGTCCCCGATGCTTTTCGCCTCCGCCATCCTCGCCGGCCAGCCGATCAAGGTGTTCAACCACGGCGACATGCTGCGCGATTTCACCTATGTCGACGACATCGTCGAAGGGATGGTGCGCGTGCTGGACCGCGTGCCGCAGAAGCACGAGGTGTTCAATATCGGTTGCAGCAATCCGGTGCGGCTGATGGATTTCATCTCCGAGCTCGAGCGCGCCCTGGGCCGCGAGGCGGAGAAAATCATGCTCCCGATGCAGCCGGGAGACGTTTATCAGACTTATGCCGACACCACCAAGCTGGAGCGGGAGCTGGGCTACAAGCCCCGCGTGATGCTCCGCGAGGGGGTCGACAGGTTCGTGGCCTGGTATCTTTCTGACCAGAACCCGCTCCGCTAGCGGCGGTTCGCGGGCTTTTTGCCGTTGTACAGGAATTCAAGCGCCTGCCGGAAGACCCACTCCCGGTCGGTGGCCCGCAGGAGCGTCTCGATGGGGACGCCGATGCTGACGGCCTTGTAGGTCTCGGCCTGCCGGGTCACGGCGCCGGCGTAGGAGGCGCCGGGGTAGCGCAGCCAGACGCGGCTGCCGTCGCCCACGGGCTTGAGCCCGTCGGGGCGCTCGATGCAGTAGACCGTCGCGTTGGGATTGGCGCTGAAGGGCATGTCGGCCAGGGTGCCGGTGTTGGTGCCGAAGGAGCTCGCGAGCCTGTAGCCGAGGATTTCCTCGGCGAAGGCCGCCGCTTCCGCGTCGTTGTCGGAGGCGATGTTGGCGCCGCTCACCAGCAGGTTGCTGCCTTGCTCCACGGCAGTGCGGAGGGCGTCGGTGAGCTCTTTCGGGAAGACGGTGAAGCGGGCAGGGAAGGCGCCGCGCCCCACGGGCGTACGCGCCTGCTTGCCGCAGATCAGGTCCACCACGTAGGCGGGCGTGTCGTTCTCCACGAAGGCGTCGCGCGACATCGAGTAGAAGGGATATCCGAGGCGGAGGAAGGCCTGGCCGTGGACATAGGGATAGTCGAAGGTGTTGCCGGCGATGATCTGGCCGGCGCGGTCGTCGTAGGAGGCGCCGAAGCCCGGGGCGTCGTTGTCGACGAACAGGGCGGAGCGGCGGAACTCGTAGTTCTCGCCGATGTAGCCGATCTCGCTGAGGTAGGGGACGCCCGTGTCCAGGCGGCTCTCAAAGCCGGCAAATCCGGGGCTTTCCACCCAGGCTGGGGCGGAGACCCGGTCGAAGTTGTTGACGATCAGGATCGGGGCTTTCTGGGCGTTTTTCGGGATGCCTACGGAGAGGATCTCGGACGGGAAGCTCCGGCCGCCGGCGTTGAAGGCTTCGACCTTGTAGCTGTAGATGTGCCCCGGCTCGATGTCGAGGGTGAGGGTGGAGGAGCCGCATTCGACGCCGGCGTCGAACGCCCCGTCGTCGACGCGGGTGTAGACGATGTAGCCGTCCGGCTCGGCGGTCGGCTCCTTGGGGTCGGGCGTCGGCTCCCAGTCGAGCCGGACGCGGCCGCTGTTCTCGAAGCGGGCCGCGAAGGCCCTCGGCGGGAGCGGCTGTACCACGTAAGGGGTGTTGTAGAACTCGCTCAGCGTCTTGAGGATGCCTTTGTAGACGGCCCGGCAGACCGTGAAACGGAAGGCCGGGTCGAGGCCGTATTTCATGTCGGCGAAGTTCTGGTGGCTGAGCAGCTCCAGGATCATCGCGGGGACGCCCGCGGTTCGGGGCTCGCTGTAGCTGCGGTCCCAGAGGCCGCGGCGCGACCATTTCGGGTCGAAATCCTGCCGCAGGTCCTGGACGACCTGGGTCTGGACATAGTCGCAGAGCACGCGGCTGATCACGCGGTCGCGTCCGTCGGCGAATTCCCGGTCGCCGTCGTTGCGGAGCGTGTAGATGGCGAGCGTGCCCACGGTGCTGTCGTTGGGCGTCACGCCCGCGTCGGAGTGGAAGGCGAGCGCGAGGTCGACGGGGATGTCTTTCTCTTCGCGCATCATCACGGTCCAGGCGCCGCGGGAGGCATAGTCGCAGGTGTAGTCATTCTCCCAGGCCCGCGTGACGGAGGTGTCCGCGCCCGCCCACTGCATCCAGTAGTGGGCGCCTTCGGCGGAAGCCGGCATCCCGGAGGTCTGCCCGCCGCGCTCCAGCTTGCCCATGCCGCCGCCGATCTTGACGGCGTCGGCGGTCACGACGTAGCCGGAGCCGCCGCGGTTGTCCAGGACCACCTTGCCGTTGTTGCCTTCGCCGAATTCGAAGGTGCCGAGGTAGATCCAGGTCCCGCCGCCCCGCTTCTGGTTGACGACGAATTCCGTCGCGCCGCCGAGGTGGTAGACCGTGTAATGGGCCTCGCGGGTGCTGTTGGGGAGGGATTTGTAGGAGATGTAGACGGCGTAGCGGCCGCGCTGCTCGATGTCGGGCGTCCAGGCGGCCGTGGCGGTGGCGGTGCTGCCGGCGCAGCGCGCCTGCCGCGCCGTCCCGGCCCGGAACGGGAAGTCGTCGAAGGTGTAGACGGGCTTGGTGTCGGCGAAGCCTTCGCCGGCGGTGGTCCAGTCGCCCTGCTCATGGTAGCGGCCCGCGCGGCGCATCAGCCCCTCGCGCGGCCCGCCGAAGGACGGGTCGTTGTCCGTGATGATTTCACGCACCTGCGTGTCCCTTTCGCGCGGCGTCATCACGTAGGCGCCGGCATTTTCCAGCATCGGGATCAGGAAGGGGAGGACGTAGGTCTGCGTGTACATGTCTTCCACCGTGCGGTGGATGGGGGCGCGCTGCCAGGTCCAGCAGCTGTCGGCTTCGTCGAAGTAGCGTCCGTGGCTCTGCCAGAGGACGATGTAGCGGTCGTTGAGGCCCTTGAGGAAGCGGCGTGCGTCGACCCGCTCGATGAAGCGCGCCTGGATCTGCCGCGGGTCCGCGGCGCTGCGGGCATAGCCGGAAGGCTTGCCGCTGGCGCCGAGCACGGGCGTCGCCAGCTCCTCCAGCTCGTAGCGGTTGGTGATGACGCGCCCGGGCTGGTAGTCTTTCCATCTCCATTCCTTCTCGAGCTGGGCGCGGAACCAGGTGACGTCGGCTTCGTGCCAGGGGAAGTAGGAGAGGTTGTTGTTGAAGGTGATGTCGATCTTCTTGCCGTTGACGACCACCCGGGTCGCCGAGACGCGGTAGTCCACGGAGGTGCGGCGGTGCAGCCGCGCCGAGAGGGTGTCGCAGAGAGGGCGCAGGTCGCGGATGCGCGGGGCTTGCGCGGCGGCGGGCAGGGCGGTCAGGAAGGCCGTCAGGAGCGCCGTAAGGAATGGGCGGGTCTTGCGGGACATTTCTGTTTACGCATCTTGGCAAGGTCGATGATGAAAGTCAATATCGAGGCGATGCCGATGGCGAGGCAATCGGCACCGAAATCCGTGATGTCCTGGCTCCGGTAGGAGAGCGACCCCTGGATCATTTCCGTGATGCCGGCGAAGACGCAGCCGAGGGAAGCGATGCTGATCAGGGCCGCGAAGGCCTTGAGGGGCGTGTCCGTGAGCTTGTCATAGGCAAGGTAGGCTAAGATCGGGAAGGGGAAGAACATCCAGAAATGGACGATCTTGTCGACCGGGATGCCGAGGAAGGTCTTCGGCACTTCGGGAAGTCTGTGGAAGTTTGCGAAACAGAGGTATGCGACGAGTCCGATGTAGAGAACCGTCGCGATGGTGCAGAGGATGGAACGTGTGCGGTTGGGTTTCATCAGAGGGCCTGCATGTCATGAAGTTTTCTGTAATAGCCGCCCAGGGCGAGGAGACCCTCGTGGGTGCCGCGCTCGACGATGCGGCCTTCGTGCATGACGACGATCTCGTCGGCGTGCTTGATGGTGCTCAGCCGGTGGGCGATGGCTATGGTGGTGCGCCCGGCCATCAGCTTCTCCAGGGCTTCCTGGACGCTGCGCTCGGACTCCGTGTCCAGCGAGGCCGTGGCCTCGTCGAGGATCAGGATGGGGGGATTCTTGAGAATGGCGCGCGCGATGCTGATGCGCTGGCGCTGGCCGCCGGAGAGCTTGACGCCCCGGTCGCCGATGTTGCTGTCGTAGCCGCCTTCGCGCTCCATGATGAAGTCGTGGGCGCCGGCGATGCGCGCGGCCGCCTCGACTTCCTCGCGCGTGGCGTCGGTCTTGCCGAAGGCGATGTTGTTGTAGACCGTGTCGTTGAAGAGGATCGCGTCCTGGTTGACGTTGCCCATCAGGGCGCGCAGGTCCTTGAGCGACACCTCGCGGATGTCGGTGCCGTCCAGGGTGATGCGGCCTTCGACGGGGTCGTAGAAGCGGGGGATCAGGTCCACGAGGGTGGACTTGCCCGCGCCGCTCGCGCCCACGATGGCGACCGTCTTGCCCTTCGGGATCTCCAGGTCGAGCTTCTGCAGCACCTGGCGGCCGTTCTCGTAGCTGAAGGTGACGCCCTCGAAGCGGATGCTCTCGTGGAAACCGTCCAGCGGCTTGGGCTGGGCGGGCTCCTTGATGGGATTCTCGGCCTTGAGGATCACGTGGATGCGGTCCATCGAGGCGAGGCCCTTGGGAATGCCGTAGGCGGCTCTGGAGAGGTCCTTGATCGGCTGGATGACGCTGTAGAGGATGGCCATGTAGGACATGAAGGTCGGGGCGTCGATGGTGGCGTGCTCGCCCAGGATCTGGGTGCCGCCGAACCACAGGACGATGGCGATCATCGCCGAACCGAGGAATTCGCTGACCGGGTGGGCGAGCGCCTGGCGCACGGCCACCTGGCTGCTCTTGCGGCGCATGCCTTCGGTGACGCCTTCGAAACGGCCTTCCATCCGGCGCTCCGCGCGGAAGGCCTTGACGATGCGCAGGCCGCCGAGGGTCTCCTCGACCTGGCTCATCGTGTCGCTCCAGAACTTCTGCGCCTCGGCCGAATCGGCCTTGAGGCGGCGTCCGGTGAAGCTGATGATGCCGATCATCAGCGGGGCGAAGACGATGACGAACACGGTCAGCTGCCAGGACATGCGGAAGAGGGCGGCGAGGTAGATGACGATCAGGATCGGGTTCTTGACCAGCATCTCGATGGCGCTGGTGATGGAAGTCTCGACTTCCTGGACGTCGCCGCTGATGCGGGCGATGATGTCGCCCTTGCGCTCCTGGCTGAAGAAGCCGAGCGGGAGGGAGAGGACCTTGCGGTAGATCTCCATCCGGAGGTCCTTGACCACGCCCGTGCGGATGGGAACCATCACGGCGGAGGCGCCGAAATAGCAGGCCACCTTGATGAGCACGATCGCGATGAAGAACAGGCAGAGCATCAGCAGGACGCGGCTCTCGCCGGCGTCCGCGATCCATTTCGAGACATAGTAATAGCCGTTGTTGGCGATGTCGCTGAAGGGCATGTGCCAGCTCCAGGGAACGAGCTCGTAGGTTTTCTCCTCGAGGTTGAACAGGATCCTCAGGATCGGGATCAGCAGCGAGAAGGAACAAAGGTTGAAGACGGCCGCGAGGATGTTGAGGACCACCGACCCGCCCACATAGCCCCTATATGGTGCGACATAGCGCTTGAGTATCTGCCAGAATGCTTTCATAATATATCTTGCAAAGATAGCAATATTCCCGGATTATCCGCCCCGCCCCCGTCTCCGCCCTGTCCCTGCCCTGTCCAACTCCCGTCTCCGCCCCTGTCCCCGCTCCCTCCTTTGCCCTGTCCCTGCCTGGCCTCACACCGTCCTGCCCGACCTGATCGGGCATCTCTAAAGCGGCCGTTTTTGTAAGTGTTTGTTAATGATGGGATTGTGATTTTGCTTAGGGGAAAATGCCCCAAGGCAAAATTGGAAGTAGCTGATAATAAGCAATATGCAAAAACGGGGCGCGGGGGGCTGCCTGGCAGGTGAAAATACAAATCGATGCCCTGGCCGAGCGTGCGCAGTAACGAAGTGTAGATACGCCGCACGCATTCTGTTGCCCCGAGTGACAAGCCGCCTGCATATATGATGCGCTGCCTGTTTTTGCTATTTTGTTTGTTATCAATATCTTATGAGATTATACGGGTTAAAAAACGGGCCAGTGTGATTCCGTATATTTCTAATTATCAATAATTTACGCAAAACGCCTCAGTGGCGTCGTGCGGGGAGATGCCCGATCGGGTCGGGCATGACGGTCGAGCCCGGAGCCGGGCATGACGAACGAGGTCGGAGTCGGGAATGACGATCGGGGATGTGCAGGATGGGTCGGGTCTCGGATGACAGGGAGTGGGCTCAGGAAGACAGGAGGGGAGGGGGCGTGGGCTAGAGCTGGGCGCGGAGCCAGGCGGCGATGAGGTCGATGCGGCGGGAGAGGAGGCCGTAGTCGAGGGTGGCGGGGGTGTCGGAGATTTTGTTGGTGTGTTCGGTGATGCCGGAGGTGAACATCACGGCGGGGATGCCGGCCTCGAGGAAACAGCGCTGGTCGCCGACCCGGCGGTAGAAGAGGTCGGTGAAGGCGCGGCTGCCGTAGTAGTCGTAGCTGAGGTCGAGGCGGGGACCGCGGTTGGCCGACTCGAGCGCGAAGCGGTAGCGGTCGCCGCCCAGGGCGATGAGGTAGTCCGGGCGGCTCTTGCGGACGGGGGCGAGCGAGGAGCCGAGCTGGTCGAGGTTGACCATCAGGATGGGCGGGTACTGCTCGCGGAAACGCTCCAGGAAGGCGCCGGAGCCCGCCAGGTCGGCCTGATGTCCGTCGAAGACGACGAAGACGATGCCGACCTCGCCGCGGCAGAAGGCGGGGAGCTCGCGGGCGAGGGCGAGGAGCGCGGCCACGCCGGAGGCGTTGGCGTCCGCGCCCGGGTAGATGCGCCCGCCGAGCGTGCCGAGGGCGTCGGCATAGGCGCCGACGACGATGTAGCGGCGGAACCAGCCGGGGGTCACGGCCACGACGTTGTGGCCGGTCCGCCCGGCGGCGGTGAAGGACTGGATCATGGTGCGCAGCCCGGCGTCACGCAGCTGGCGCTTCAGGTAGAAAGTCCCGAAATTGGAACCGCCCGAGCCGAACTCCCGTCCGGCGCACAGCGAGTCGCAGAGGAAGGTGACTTCGGCGCGCAGGATGGTCTCCCGGTCCGGTCCGGCGGCCGCGAGCGGACGCGTGACGGACAGGGCCAGCAGAAAGATCGGAAGAAAAATGGGGAGGCGTTTCAATTCGGGTCCGATAATTGTTTATCTTTGCAAAGGTAATGAAAAAGTTTCTGCTCACCATAGCGGTTCTGCTCCTCGGAGCGACTTTCTCCCACGCCCAGTATGACAAGGATGTCTTCATGTGGCGGGGGCGTCAGGCGCTCTCCGACGGCAAGTACGCCCTCGCGATCGAGAATTTCAACGTCCTCGCGCGCCTGGACACGACCGACTATTGGAGCTTCTTCTTCCGCGGCATCGCGAAATACAACCTCGGCGACCTGCGCGGCGCACAGACGGACTTCGATACCTCCGTGCGGCTGAATCCCGTGTTTACCAACGGGTTCCATTACCGTGCGATCACGGAAAGCCGTTTCGGCGACTACGAGGCCGCCTTCCGCGATTTCAACCGCGCCCTGGAGCTGCGCCCCGGGCAGATCGGCATCTATTTCTCGCGCGGCGTGGCCAACTTCCTCGCGCGCAAGTTCGACGATGCCGTCGCCGACTTCGACTACTACATCAAGAAGGAACCGCGGGATCCGTCCGCGTTCCTGAACCGCGGCGCCTGCCACCTCTTCCAGAACGACACGACCAGCGCGCTGGCGGACTACAACACCGCCATCCGCCTGGACCGCAACGAGCCGGAGGGCTTCGTCCGGCGGGCGCGCGTCTATGCTTCGCAGAAGCAATACGACGACGCCGTAGCCGACCTCGACCGCGCCATCGCGCTGGACAAGGAGAATACCTTCGCCTACTTCAACCGCGCGCTGATCTACTACGAGCAGAAGCGCTACAACGAAGCCGTGGCCGACCTGGACACCGTGCTGGACCATGAACCCGGCAACGCCCTGACGCTCTACAACCGTTCGCTGATCTACGCGCAGGTGGGGGCCTTCGAGGAGGCGCTCGCCGACATGGACCGGGTGATCAACATCAACCCGGGCAACGTCCTCGCGCACTTCAACCGCGCGGCCATCTTCGTGGAGATGGCCCGCTGGCAGGACGCCCTCGAGGACTACAACAAGGCCATCGAACTCTATCCGGATTTCGCGAAAGCGTACCTGAACCGCTCCTACGTGGAGAACATGCTCGGCCGCACGCGCGAATCGAAGGCGGACTACCAGACGGCGCAGCAGAAAGTGCGCGACTACCGCGCGCGCAGCGGCGAGACTTCGTTCGCCGACACCACGCGCCGCTACGACGCGCTGCTGGCGCTGGACGCCGACTTCGCCAAGAAGGACTTCGACAACGAGCTGCTGCAGCACCGCGACATCGACATCCGTCTGCGGCCGCTCTACAAGTTCAGCCTCGCGGCTGAGAAGGAGAACCGCAACGTGGCCCTGTCGCGCCACTACGAGAACGCCCTGATCGACCGCTTCATCGATGCGGCGCCGACCCCGATCACGCTGGGTAACGCGGAGAGCCGGGGCACGGAGAACTACCTGTTCACGTCCAATGCCGAGGAATACTTCGTCAAGGGCCTCCAGGAGCTGCAGCGCAAGCAGTTCAACGCGGCGCTGGGCTGGTTCGACAAGGCCGTGGGCGCGGCGGAGTCCGACGCCGAGCGCGACCGTTATGCGCGCTACTACAAGGCCTTCTACCTGATGAACCGCGGCGTGCTCAAGGCGGAGATGATCGACTTCATCGCTTCGCTGGAGGGCAACGTGCAGACGCTCTCGATGGACACCGAAGGTTCCACGCGCGCCCGCGTCAGCGACCGCGTGGCCCGTACATACGACTATTCCGACGCCATCGCCGACATCAAGGAGGCCCTGTCGATCCTGCCGGACATCCCGTACCTGTATTTCGACCTGGGCAACCTGGAGTGTCTCTCCTCGCGCTTCGTCGAAGCGCTCGAGAACTACGACATGGCCATCAAGCTATACCCCGGCATGGGGGACGCCTACTTCAACAGGGGCCTCGTGCTCATCTATCTCAAGGACAAGGAGAAAGGCTGCATCGACCTGTCCCGCGCCGGCGAGCTCGGCGTGGCGGACGCCTACAGCGTGATCTCCAAATATTGCACGGAGGATGAAAACAATTAGGTTCAAGTCCTTCACTTCCGGCAGCTGCGGCAACTGTTATTTCCTGGGCATATTCGAGGAGGAAGCCTGCGAGGCGGGCATCCTGATCGACGCCGGCTTCAGCCCGCGCCGCCTCAAGAAGGAGCTGGCACGGGAAGGCCTCTGCTTCGAGGATTTCTCCGCGATGCTCGTCACCCACGACCACAACGACCACATCCGCTCGCTCGGCTCCTACTGCAAACACCTGCACGTCCCGATCTGGACGCCGCCGGAGCTGGCGCGCGCCCTGACGCACCATTTCATCACGGGCGACTACTATCCCGCCTGCCGGCACGAGCTCGCCGAAGGCTGGAACGAAATCGTGCCCGGACGCATCCGGGCGCAGTATTTCGCCGTGCCGCACGACGCCTCCTGCACCTTCGGCTACGCCGTGCTGCTGGACGGCTACAAGTTCGTGATCATGACCGACATCGGCCGGATGGTGCCGCAGGCGCTGAGCTTCGCGAAGCAGGCCGACACCGTGGTGATCGAGTCCAACTACGACCTGGAGATGCTGCGCAACGGTCCCTATCCCAAGGTGCTGCAGGACCGCATCTGCGGCGGTCACGGACACCTGTCCAACGTCGAGTGCGCCGAGGCCCTGCGCGACTTCGCGCACCCGGGCCTGCGGAACGTCTTCCTCTGCCACCTGAGCGAACACAACAACACGCCCGAACTTGCCTATGAAACGAACGCCGCCGTGCTGCATTCCAGCTACGCGGAGACGGAAGGCCGCATCCCGCGGCTCTGCCCGCTGCCGCGGATGACGCCCTCGCCGTTCTTTATCCTCTGACCATTCTGAACTTCCCATAATTACACAAAAAAACTATGAAGTATTTGAAATTCTTCTCCATCGTTCTCCTCCTTTCTTCCGGAGTGATGCGCGCACAGACAATTCCCATCGATCCCCGGAGCGGCAAGGTCTCCGAAGCGGAATGCGCCATGACGACGTACCCGCTGGATACGGCCGCCGCTGCGCTGGTCCTGTTCGAGGACCATACGCTCAAGATCGATTTCGACGTGTCCGAAGGCGTTCCCCTGATGTACACTTTCCACCGCGAGCGGGTCAAGATCCTGAAAGAAGAGGAAAAAGACCGTTGCGATTTTGAATTCTACGTGTCCCGGGATCCGGGCGACCTGGAATCCCTGACCAATATCTCCGTCGTGACCTACAACCTCGAGAACGGGAAGGTGGTCTCCACGAAGCTGCCCCGCAACAACATTTTCCGGACCCGGGAGAACGACCACTACGACAAGGTGACCTTCGCCGCCCAGAACGTCAAGGTCGGCTCGGTCGTCGAAATCCAGTTCAACCGGTGCACGGCGCGGTTCCGCGACATCCCCGATTTCTATTTCCAGCGGAACATCCCGGTCAACAAATGTGTCTATACCCTCAAGCTGCCCCGCTGGCTGCAGTTCAAGGCGATCACCCGGGGCGAGACGTCCTACTCCATCAAGGAGTCGAGCGAGGGCGGCCTCGATCTGGGCACTTTCTTCCCGGGCAACACGCTGGACGTCACGGAATACACGGCGGTGGACATCCGGTCCCTCGACCGTGAGCCGGGACTGTATTGCCCCCGCCAGTACCGTTCGTCCATGTCCGTCGTCGTCAGCGGCCTCCGTTTCCCGTCGCTGTACAAGGACTACAGCACGACCTGGTACGATGTGGACAAACAGGTCCTCGATTCCCCGATCATCGGGCAGATCAAGGCGAACTGCCGCTTCGAGAAAGAGGTAGACCAGGCCCTGCAGGGGAAGGAAACGCCGCAGGAACAGCTGGCGGCCATCATCGCCCTGGTACGTGGAAAAGTCCAGTGGAACGAATCCTTCCGCCTTGTCCCGGCCGAAGCCTCCAAGGTGCTGCGTGACCGTTCGGGCGACAGCGCGGACATCAACGCGCTGGTGGCCTCGGCTGCACGCCATGCCGGGTTCAACGTCGCTCCCGTGCTGCTCCGCTGCCGTTCCAACGGCATCCTGATGAACATCCTGCCCGATACGGACGCATTCGACAAGATGATCCTCCGCTTCGAGCTGTCCGACGGCACGGCGCTCTATGTGGATGCGGCCGATCCCGACGGCTGGTTCAACCTGCTGCCCGACAACGACCTGGTGACCCAGGCCCGCGTCGTCCCCCTCGATGGCCCCGGCTACTGGGTGGACCTGTCGAATCTCTCCCGCAACGTCACCCAGTACACGGTGTCCGCGGAGCTGACGCCGGACGGCGTGATGAAGGGCACGGCCAAGGCCGCCTACGCCGGCGTGCCGTCCTATGAGTTCAAGGAAGCGGTCCGCAAGCTCGATTCGGAAGAGAAGATCCTGGAGCTCCTGGAGAAGGAGTGCTCCGCCGAAGTCGAGGATTTCGTCAGCGAAGGGCTGGATGAATACAGCGACCACGCTTCGATGCAGTACAGCTTCGAGCGCAGCTGCGACGTGACCGGCGAGACGGTCTTTGTGAATCCGTTCCTGGAGCACTTCCACTCTCAGACGCTGTTCCGGGCGGAAGAGCGCAAGCTTCCCGTCGATTTCCAGTACCAGGAGCAGATCATCTACTCGTTCCGGCTCATCCTGCCGGAAGGATACACCGTCGAACAGATCCCGGAGCGGCGCCGGATCGCTTCTGCGCTGCCGTCTTCCGCGGTCCTGATGGCCTCGGCGAAGGACAATGTCGTCACGCTGACCTACCGTTTCGAACTGGGGACCCTGCTCTGCCCGCCGCAGGATTATGCGGATGCACGCGCCTACTGGACGGCGTTGCTCGACCTGGGCGAACAGATGATCGTAGTCAAGAAGAACTAAGATGAAAGGTCTGTCTATCGCGGCCATCGCCGCGTCGCTGCTGCTGGCGGGCGTGGCCCACGCCCAGCCGGCGGCCGAAGTCCTCGAAATGGAAGCGAAGTTCACGCTCTCTTCGCCCACGGAAGGCCGCTTCGAAGTGCACCAGCGCGTCCTCGTCAACAAGCAGAACGGCCTCGGGGCCGGGACGTTCCTGGTCTATACGGACGAATTCCGCACGCTGAGCTCCTTCTCGGGGAGCATCACTTCCGGCGGCAAGGTCGTCCGCAAGCTGAAGAAGGACGACGTCTACGTGTCCCTGGAGTCGGATGCCCTGGCGGACAAGAGCTATGTCAACGCCTACGAGCCGGTGGCTCCGTATCCGTTCGAGGTGGAATACAACTACACGGTCTCGTACAAGAAAGCCATCGCTTCCTTCCCGTCCTTCATTCCCATGGAGGATTATGACGTGCCGGTCCGGAGTGCTTCCTATACGATTGCCGTCCCCTGGACGAAGAAGATCCAGTACAAGGCATCCTCGGCGCCCGAGGAGACCCTGTCGAAGAACCAGATGGTCTATCGCTGGGAATTCAAGGACCTGCCGGGCATCTCCCGCGAGGAGAGAATGCCGCCCCTGGCCGAGATGGTGCCGTATGTCCACGCGAGCCCGCTCGAATTCCAGTTCGCCGGCACGTCCGGCACCCAGAACGACTGGAAGGAGGTCGGTCAGTGGCTGTGGTCCCTGATGCCTGCCCGCCAGGCCGTCCCGGCCGGCGTGCAGCAGGAGATCGCGAACCTGACGAAGGACTGCACCTCGGACCTGGAGAAGATCCGCGTGGTCTATGATTTCCTGCGCCAGCATACCCGCTACGTCAGCATCCAGCTGGGCATCGGCGGCTTTGCGCCCACCGCGCCGGAGCGGGTGGCCGCCTCCGGTTTCGGCGACTGCAAGGCCCTGTCCTTCTACATGCAGCAGCTGCTCGCGTCGCTGGGCATCGGGTCCGAATACGTAATCGTCAACACCAACCGGCCCAAGCTGTACGACGGCTACGCCTCGGTGGGGCAGATGAACCACGCGATCCTGTGCGTCCCGATGCAGCGGGACACCCTCTGGGTGGAGTGCACGAATCCTTCGGTCCCGCTTGGCTACCGCCACGAGGACATCGCCGGCCACGAGGTCGTCCTGATCCGCTACGACGGCGGGGAACAGACCCGCGTCCCGGCTTATCCGGACTCGCTGAGCGTCGAGGCGGACCGCATGGAAGTGCGGCTGGCCGCCGACGGCTCGGCCCGGGTCGCGGTGGAGCGGACGGCGCGGCTGGACCGGGCCGAGCGCTTCTTCAGTTTCACGGAACTGAAGGCCGATGACGCGCGGAAATTCCTCCTCTCGGGCGTGCAGGGGCATCCCGAGGATTTCCGGGTGGAGTCTTTCGCCGACAATTTCCGGGACTATGACGGGACGCCCGGCTACGTCCCCGAGGCCCGGGTCCGTTTCTCCTACGGGGTCAGCGGCGTCGGCCGTGTGAACGGCGACCGGATGTTCGTCCGGGTCTTCCCGTTCCAGATTTCGATGAATGCCCAGAAATCGGCCCGCAAATACGACCTGCTCGTGAACCGTGCCACGGCGAACCGGGACAGCGTCCTCGTCGTCATCCCGGAGGGATACGCGGTCGAACATCTCCCGGAAGGACGCACCCTGTCCTGCTCCGTGGCGGATTTCCGGCAGGAATTCCGGCAGGTCGACGGCGGCGTGCTGATCGTCTGCGAAATCCGGATGAAACCCGGCCGGATGCCGGCCGCGGACTATCCCGAATACCGCGAATTGGCGAAGGCCGTCAACAAAGCGTACGAAAGTTCCTTGGTGCTCAAGAAAAATCCTTAAATTTGTCGGCTGTAATTCCGACAAAATCTATCTTATCATGGTCAAAGTCAATGTAGGAGGCTGCAGCTCCTTTGTCAAAGATGCAGAATACAAGAAATATGTCGAGAAGGCGCTCGCCGCGTTCGACGTCCTGGACGCCGAGTCTGGCGCCGGCAACGACTTCCTCGGCTGGAAGACCCTTCCGGTCGATATCCCCGAGTCCCTGGTCGCCGATTGCGAGGCGATCCGCGACGCCTGGGCTGCCAAGGGCGTGGACCTGGTGGTCGTGATCGGCATCGGTGGCAGCTACCTCGGCGCCCGTTGCGCCATCGAGGCGCTCTCGCACGGCTTCATCCGCAAGCAGGGCGTCCCGCAGGTCGTCTATGCCGGCAACAACCTCTCCGAGGACTACCTCGCCGAGCTGATGGACCTGGCCCGGACGCGCAACACCGCCTGCGTGGTGATCTCCAAGTCCGGCACCACCACGGAGCCGGCCGTCGCCTTCCGCATTGTCAAGGAATATATCGAGCAGACCTACGGCAAGGCCGAGGCCGCTTCCCGCATCGTCGCCATCACCGACGCCAAGAAGGGCGCGCTCAAGACCCTTTCCACGCAGGAAGGCTACAAGACCTTCGTCGTGCCTGACAACGTGGGCGGCCGCTACAGCGTCCTCACCCCGGTGGGCATCCTCCCGATCATCCTGGCGGGCTTCGACATCCGCGCGATGCTGAAGGGCGCCCGCGACGAGCGTGCCGAGCTCCTGAAGAAGTCGGCCGACAACGCCGCCGTGCAGTACGCCGCGATGCGCAACCTGCTCTACGCCGAACTGGGCAAGAAGGTGGAGATCCTCGTGACCTTCAACCCCAAGCTCCAGTATCTCGGCGAGTGGTGGAAGCAGCTCTACGGCGAGTCCGAGGGCAAGGACGGCAAGGGCATCTTCCCCGCCTCCGTCGTCTGCACCACCGACCTGCACTCCATGGGCCAGTTCATCCAGGAGGGCGAGCGCGTGATGTTCGAGACCACGGTCACCGTGGAGAACGCCTCCCGCGAGGTGAAGATCGGCTCCGACGCACAGAACCTCGACCAGCTCAACTACCTGGCCGGCCAGCGCGTCGAGCACTGCAACAAGATGGCCCAGCTGGGCACCAAGCTCGCGCACATCGACGGCGGCGTGCCGCAGATGGAGGTGAGCGTGGAGCGCCTCGACGAGGAGAGTCTCGGCGCCCTGTTCTATTTCTTCGAGTTCGCCTGCGGCGTGAGCGCCTATACGCTCGGCATCAACCCGTTCAACCAGCCGGGTGTGGAGGCCTACAAGAAGAACATGTTCGCGCTGCTCCGCAAGCCGGGCTACGAAGCGCAGACCGAGGAGATCCTCAAGCGCATCTAAGCTTCCTTATCTGAACTGATATTCCGAGGGGGCCTTGAGGCCGGGTATTCCATAGTACCCAGCCACAAGGTTCCCTCGGAAGTATATTCCCCGTCCCAGCAGGCCCGGGTGGTCCTGCAGGTTGAGGGCGTCGCGGATGGGGCCGGCGGGCAGCTCCACCGACAGGCAGTGGTCCGGCTCGGTCGTGGAGGCGCGGGTGCCGAGCACGAGGTTGGTGTTCTTGTTGAAGGGCGGCTCGAAGGCCACCTTCCGGGTGTTGGTGGCCACGCCGACGATGTAGCCCCACACCCAGACGTCCTGCTCGCCCGCGTGGAGGCGCGCCTGCGTGACATCATAGGCATTGTCGATGTCGGCGGCGCCCCCGCCGCCCAGGACGAAGCGGTCCTGGATCCAGGTGCGGGCGGTGTCCAGCTGGATGCTGATCCCGCCCGTCTGCGCGCCGCGGCGGGCGCTCAGCCGGACCGCGAGCATCTGGCACGCCTCCAGCTGGCGGGTGAAGAGCGACTGCACGTAGCCGTCGTCGTCCAGCGAGAGCGACACGGGGCCGGGGAGGAAGAAGGCGGTCCGCCGCTCGTCATAAGGATACGCGAGCGTGCCGCCGGTGCCCTTGAGGGACAGTTTCCCCTTCGGGAAAGCCGCCTGGAAGCTCTCCTCCACGTCGAGGCGCAGGCCGCTGTTGAGCTGCCGGCACGTCAGCGTCACGGCCACGCTGCTGCCCTCGGCCACGGTCACGATCTGCGTGTCGCCCCACTGCGGGCAGTCGAAGGCCGGGGCGGAGAAGGGGACGGACACGGTGCTGACCGTATAGGTCCCGGCCGGGACGGACAGCTCGTCCGGGAACCGGGCGTAGTCGCTTTCGCAGACCGTTTTCCCGGACGCGTCCGTCACCGTGACGAGGAACGTCCCGACGTCCGGCGCGCCGGTCTCCGCGCGGGTGGAGGGCGGATAGAGTTCGGGGATGTTGACGCAGAGCTTGCCCATCCGTTCCTTGCCGAAGAAATCCCGGCAGGAGACCAGCATCAGAGATACGAGCAGGCAGGCGAGCAGTGCGAAAGCCGCAATGGCGGGGAGGCGGTCCCGCAGACGGGCGGGACGGGCCGGGGGAGAGAGTGGAGTTTTCATGGTCGTTCGTTTTTTTTGTTATCCGCCGACAAGTTGGCGAAAACTTCGACGCACCCCCGAAAGAATCGTATTTTTATTGAAAAAAATTGTGAAAATTTTTCCGTTTGCCGGTTGTGCGAAACGGATCCTGTCTCCGAAAAGGCTTCGGAGATATAAATAAAAATTATGGACGTTTCGACGGGGTCTGCCGGACGCGCCGTCGCTTAAAAGCGGCCTGCAGGGCCGCAGAATGCGGATTTCATAGGGTCGGTCCGGAAAAATTCACGGGTCAGTTGCATCACTGCGACTGACCCGTTACTTAACCTAAACTTAAACTATGAAAAACTTCGATGCTAAAATACTCGGTTTTATTGAAAAATGCAAGTTTTTGTATCTTTTTTCGTATTTTTGCTACTCCGAATTTTCCAGTAACAAAAACCAGATGAAGAAAACTTCCCTTATCTTCTTGAGTGTCCTTGCATTGGCTGCGATGACGCTCTTCGCGGGATGCAAACGGTACGAAACCGTTTCCGGCGATCCCCTCCAGGCCAAGGTCTATACGCTTGACAACGGCCTCAAGGTATATATGACGGTCAACCGCGAGAAACCCCGGATCCAGACTTACATCGCCGTCAAGGTGGGCAGCAAGAACGACCCTTCCGAGACGACCGGCCTGGCCCACTATCTGGAGCACCTGATGTTCAAGGGCACCGAGCAGTTCGGCACCACGGACTACGCTGCCGAGAAGCCGATGCTCGACGAGATCGAGCGCCTGTTCGAGGTCTATCGCAAGACGACGGACGAGCAGGAGCGCCTCGCCATCTACCACCAGATCGACTCCGTGAGCTACGAAGCCTCGAAGGTGGCGATCCCCAACGAATATGACAAGCTGATGGCCCTGATCGGCGCCGACGGCACCAACGCCTGGACCACGACCGACGAGACCGTCTACGAAGACAATATCCCCTCCAACCAGATCGACAACTGGGCCCGCATCCAGGCCGACCGCTTCCGCCATGCCGTGATCCGCGGCTTCCATACGGAGCTGGAGACGGTCTATGAGGAGAAGAACCGGTCCCTGACCCAGGACAACCGCAAGGTGTTCGACGAGATCGACCGTGCCCTCTTCCAGCACCATCCCTACGGACTCCAGACCACCCTGGGCAGCCAGGACCACCTGAAGAATCCGTCCATCACCAACATCAAGCGCTATCAGGAGACCTATTATGTGCCGAACAACATCGCCATCTGCCTGTCCGGCGATTTCGACCCGGACGAGATGGTGGCCACGATCGAGAAGTACTTCGGCGACTGGGAGCCCAATCCGGACATCCCGACCCTGAAGTTCGAGCAGGAACCGCCCATCACGGAGCCCATCGTCCGTGAGGTCTACGGCCTGGAGGCCGAAATGGTCGCCATGGCCTGGCGCCTGCCCGGCGCGGCCGACCTCAAGACCCTCGCCGCGGCCAATATCGCCAGCCTGCTGCTCTACAACGGCACCGCCGGCCTGATCGACCTGGACATCAACCAGCAGCAGAAGGCCCTGTTCACCCTCGCCCGGACCTCCGTCCAGCCGGACTACAGCTATCTGATGACCCTCGGCCGTCCCAAGCAGGGACAGACGCTGGAAGAGCTTGCCGCCCTGATCCGCGAGGAGGTGGCGAAGCTCCGCAACGGCGATTTCGACGCTTCGCTCCTGACCTCCACGGTCAACAACCTCAAGCTGGAGAAGATGACCCAGCGCGAGCATAACGAGGCCCGTGCACAGGAATTCGTGGACGCCTTCATCGCCGGCATTCCCTGGAAGGACGCCTGCAAGGAGCTGGACCGACTGGGTGCCGTGACCAAGGAGGACGTCGTCGCTTTCGCGAACGAATACCTGGGCGAGAATGCCTACGCCATCATCTACAAGCGGATGGGCGAGGATACGACCGTCCATAAGGTCACCGCTCCGAAGATCACCCCGATCGCGACCAACCGCGACAAGACGAGCGCTTTCCTGACCGAAATCCAGAATGCCACCGTCAAGCCGATCGAGCCGCGTTTCGTGGACTTCGACAAGGATATGTCCCGCTTCAACCTGACCCAGGGCGCCGACGTGCTCTACAAGAAGAACGAGCTGAACGACGTCTTCACCATGGTCTACAGCTTCAACCGTGGCAAGATGCAGGATCCCGCCCTCGGGCTTGCCTTCGACTACCTGAGCTATCTGGGTACGCCGGAGATGAGCGCCGAGCAGATCGCTTCCCGGATGTACGGGCTGGCCTGCAGTTTCGGCTGGGGCGCTTCGAACACCCAGAGCACGGTGTACATCTCGGGTCTGGGCGAGAACCTCGCCGAGGCAATGCGCATCGTCGAGGACCTGGCCCGCAACGCCGTCCCTGACGAGGATGTCCTGGCGAACGTCAAGGCGGACATGATGAAGAGCCGGATGAATGCGAAACAGCAGCAGAGCAGCTGCTTCAGCGCGCTTTCCCGCTATGTGGCCTACGGCCCGGACGTCGTCAAGGCTTCGGTGCTGAGCGACGAGGCCCTGATGGCCCTGACCTCCGAGGAGCTGCTCGCCAAGGTGCGTGAGGTGCTCGATCTCGGCCACGAGATCCTCTACTACGGCCCGATGTCCGAGGCGAAGGTGAAGGAGACGCTGGCCGCCGGCCACCATGTGGCGGAAGGCGCCGCGATCGTGCCCGAGATGCATGTCCTGTCGCAGCCTGCCACGGAGAACCAGGTGGTGCTGGTCCAGTATGAATCCGCCCAGCTCCAGCTGCTCCAGTATTCCAACCGCGGCGAACACTACGATGCTTCGCAGGCTCCCGCCGTCGCTTTCTACAACGAGTATTTCGGTGGCGGCATGAACGCCATCGTCTTCCAGGAGATGCGTGAGGCGCGCGGTCTGGCCTACACGGCCGCCGCTTCGCTGGGCACGCCTTCCTATCCGGAGGACACCTATACCTATCGGGCGAGGATCGGCACGCAGAACGACAAGCTGCGCCAGGCCGTCGAGGCCTTCGATTCGATCATCAACGACATGCCGCGTTCCGAGGCCGCCTTCAGCGTGGCGCGCGACGCCATCCTGAGCCGCCTGCGTACCAACCGCGTCACGGGTTCGGACGTCCTGTCCGCCTACATCTACTGCCGTGACCTCGGCGTGAAGGAGATGGAGGACCGCGTCATCTTCGAGGCCGCCGCCGACTTCACCCTCGACGACGTGGTCGCCGCCCAGGAGCGCTGGGCGAAGGGCCGCAAATTCACGTATGCCATCCTGGGCGACATCCCCGCCCTGGACACGAAGTTCCTCTCCACGCTCGGCCCCGTCAAGGTGCTGACCCTCGAGGAGATTTTCGGCTACTAGGATGAACGCGAAAGCCTGTCTGCGATCGATGCGCCTGCGCACGCTCCCGCTTTCCCTGGCGGGGATCGTGCTGGGCGCATTGCTCGCGGTCAAGGACCACGCATTCAGTTATCTGACGCTCGTCCTGCTGGCGCTGACCACGGTCAGCCTGCAGATCCTGAGCAATCTTTCCAACGAATTGGGCGATACCCTGTCGGGCACGGACCGTGCGGACCGGCAGGGTATGCGCTATTCGCTGCAGGCCGGGGAGATGACGGTCCCGCAGATGAAGCGGCTGATCGCTTTCTTCGCCGGGTTGTCCTGCGTCCTCGGTTTCGGGATGGTGTGGAGCGCTTTCGGAACGGTGCTCGCGCCGCTGCCGGCCGCTTTCCTGCTGCTCGGCGCCGCCGCCGTCTGGGCGGCGATGCATTATACCCTCGGCAAGAACCCCTATGGTTACCGGGGCCTCGGCGACCTGTTCGTCTTTCTCTTTTTCGGTCTTGCGACCGTGTGCGGGGGCTATTTCCTGACCTGCCTGGCCTGGGACTGGCAGATCCTGCTGCCGGCGTCGGCCATCGGCTGCTTCAGCGTGGCGGTGCTGAACGTCAATAATATACGCGACATGAAGAGCGACGCCGCGACGCGCACGACCGTGGCCCTGAAGCTCGGCCTGCACCGGGCGCGCATCTACCAGACCGCGCTGATCGCTGCGGGCTGGGTGCTGATGACGGTGTTCGCCGTGCTGAACGCGCAGGGCTGGGGGAGTTTCGCGTATGTCATCTCGCTGGCCGCCTTCCTGACGCACCTGAAGGGCGTGTGGACGCGTGAGGACCGCGCGCTGGACCCGATGCTCCCGTTGCTGGTCATCGGCACTTTCCTGTTTGCGCTGTTGGGTGGGATCGGCTTCCTGCTCGCCTAATTTTCCTTTTCACCTACATACATCCGGCACAGGCCCAGCGTGAAGGCCTTGTGCCGCACCTGCGCGTAGCCGCAGCCGGCCATCGTGGCCGTCCATTCGCGCCGGCCGGGGAAGGCCTGCACGGAGGCGGGGAGGTAGGTGTAGGCGGCGCGGTCGCCGGAGATGCGTCCGCCGATCCAGGGCACGAAGTGCTTGAAATAGAGATTGTAGCCCCAACGCAGGATGCGGTTCTCGGGGACGGAGAGCTCCAGGATGACGAGGCGGCCGCCCGGCTTGAGGACGCGGAGGATCTCCCGCAGCGCCGCTTCGCGGTGCGCGAAATTGCGGATGCCGAAGGCGATGGTCACGACGTCGAAGCTCGCGTCCGCGAAGCGCATCGCCTCGCTGTCGCCCTGCTCGCAGGAGATGCGGCCTTCGAGGCCGGCCTTCGCGACCTTGTCGCGCATCACGGCGAGCATCCCCTCGGAGAGGTCGAGCCCGATGATGCGGCTGTCCGGATGCATCCGGTCCGCGATGGCCAGGCTGAAATCGCCCGTACCGCAGGCGATGTCCAGGATGGACTGCGCCCGGCCGGCGTCGACGATCTCGCGCAGCGCGCGGCGGCGCCAGCTGCGGTCCACGCCGAGGGACATCAGGTGGTTGAGGCGGTCGTAGTCGGGAGCGATCCCGTCGAACATCTGCTGGATTTTCTCTTTCTGCGGCATACTTTCTGAAATGAAAAATCCGGCTTCGGGCCGGATGTTGGAGCAGGATAAGGGAGTCGAACCCTCCTCCTTGGCTTGGGAAGCCAATGCACTACCGATGTGCTAATCCTGCAGGGGGCGAAAATGAATCATATTCGAAATTGTTTGGAACACGAATAATGGTCAAACGCGATGCAAATATAATAAATAATTCGTAATTTTGGCAACTTGAAACAAAACGTAGAAATGTATTCTTTGGGTATCGACGTCGGATCTTCATCCGTCAAAGTTGCGCTGCTCGATATCGCGGGCGGCAAGTGTGTTTGTTCTTCCACCAACCCCAAGTCCGAGGCTCCCATCAAGGCAGTCCGCAAGGGCTGGGCGGAGCAGGACCCGCAGTCCTGGTGGAAGTATATGTGTGAAGGCATCCGCGAGATGGCGGCAGCCGGCTTTGATATGGGCCAGGTCGCTTCGATCGGCATCTCTTACCAGATGCACGGCCTCGTGGCGGTGGACAAGGACGTCCATCCGGTGCGCGACGCCATCATCTGGTGCGACTCCCGCGCCGTCGAGACGGGCGCAGCCGCCCTGCAGGGCATCGGCTACGACCGCTGTATGGAGCACCTGCTCAACTCTCCCGGCAACTTCACGGCCTCCAAGCTGGCCTGGGTGAAGCAGAACGAGCCGGACATCTACGCCAAGATCTGGAAATTCATGCTGCCGGGCGACTACATCGCCTACCGGCTGACCGGTGAGGTCACGACCACGGCCACGGGCCTGTCCGAGGGCATCCTCTGGGACTTCAAGGGCAACCGCCGCGCCGATTTCGTGACCGAGTACTTCGGCATCGAGGCCGACAAGTTCGCCAACATCGTCCCGGCCATCGGCGTGCAGGCGCACACCACGGCCGACATCCAGCGCGAGCTCGGCATCCCGGCCGGCACGCCCGTGTCCTACCGCGCCGGCGACCAGCCCAACAACGCCTTCTCCCTGGACGTCCTCGAGCCGGGCGAGATCGCCGCGACGGCCGGCACCAGCGGTGTCGTCTACGGCGTCACCGACCTGCCCAAGGCCGACCCGCAGTCCCGCGTCAACACCTTCCTGCACGTCACCGATTCCGCCGAGCCGCGCATGGGCGTCCTGCTCTGCATCAACGGCACCGGCATCATGAACGCCTGGGCACACCGCAACTTCTGCCCGGACCTTTCCTATCCCGAGATGAACGAAGTCGCGGCCTCCGCGCCGGCCGGCTCCGACGGCCTGCTCGTCCTGCCGTTCGGCAACGGCGCCGAGCGCGTCCTGGCCAACGCCAGCACGCACGGCCGCCTGGTCGGCATCGACCTCGTGCGCCACGGCCGTCCGCACATCCTGCGCGCCATCCAGGAGGGCATCGCGTTCTCCTTCCGCTATGGCATCGACATCATGCGCGACCTCGGCCTCAAGCCCGACGTGATCCGCGCCGGCAAGGCCAACATGTTCCTCAGCCCGCTGTTCCGCTCGACCCTCGCGACGCTCTGCGACGCCAACATCGAGCTCTTCGATACGGACGGTTCCCTCGGCGCCGCGCGCGGTGCCGCGCTGGGCGCCGGCATCTACAAGAATGCCGCCGAGGCGTTCTCCACGCTCAACAAGCTGGACGTCATCACCCCGATGGATGCCTGGAAGCAGCCGCTCGAGGAGGCCTACGCCCGCTGGAAGAAAGAAGTCGAACAATCTGTCAACAAATAAACCAATTAACAATCCAATTCAATTATGGCAAACAAAGAGTACTTCCCGGAACTGGGAAAAATCAAGTTCGAAGGCAAAGATTCCAAGAATCCGCTCGCTTACCGCTACTACGATCCTGAGAAGGTCGTCGCCGGCAAGAAGATGAAGGACTGGTTCAAGTTCGCTATGGCCTGGTGGCACACGCTCTGCGCTGAGGGTGCCGACCAGTTCGGCGGCGGCACCAAGACGTTCCCTTGGAACACGGGCGCCACGGCTGTCGAGAAGGCCAAGAACAAGATGGACGCCGGTTTCGAAATCATGCAGAAGCTCGGTATCGAGTACTACTGCTTCCACGATGTCGACCTCGTTGACGAGGCCCCGACCATCGAGGAATATGAGGCCAACCTCAAGGAGGTCGTCGCTTACGCCAAGAAGAAGCAGGCCGAGACCGGCATCAAGCTTCTCTGGGGCACGGCCAACGTGTTCGGCCACAAGCGCTATATGAACGGCGCTTCCACCAACCCTGACTTCAACGTGGCCGCCCGCGCCATGGTCCAGATCAAGAACGCGATCGACGCTACCATCGAGCTCGGTGGCCAGTGCTACGTGTTCTGGGGTGGCCGCGAGGGCTACATGTCCCTGCTCAACACCGATATGAAGCGTGAGAAGGAGCACATGGCCACCATGCTGACCATGGCCCGCGACTACGCTCGCGCCAAGGGCTTCAAGGGCACCTTCCTCATCGAGCCGAAGCCGATGGAGCCTTCCAAGCACCAGTACGATGTCGACACCGAGACCGTGATCGGCTTCCTGAAGGCCCACGGCCTCGACAAGGACTTCAAGGTCAACATCGAGGTCAACCACGCCACCCTCGCCGGCCACACCTTCGAGCACGAGCTCCAGTGCGCCGCCGACGCCGGCATGCTCGGTTCCATCGACGCCAACCGCGGTGACTACCAGAACGGTTGGGATACCGACCAGTTCCCGATCGACCTCTACGAGCTCGCCCAGGCCATGATGGTCATCGTGAAGAACGGCGGCCTCGTGGGTGGTACCAACTTCGACGCCAAGACCCGCCGCAACTCCACCGACCTCGAGGACATCTTCATCGCCCACATCGCTGCGATGGACGTGATGGCCCGCGCCCTGATGGTCGCCGCCGACATCCTCGAGAAGTCTCCGATCCCCGCCATGGTCAAGGAGCGCTACGCTTCCTACGACAAGGGCACCGGCAAGGACTTCGAGGACGGCAAGCTCACCCTCGAGCAGGTTGTTGAATACGCCAAGAAGAACGGCGAGCCGAAGGCTACCTCCGGCAAGCAGGAGCTCTACGAGGCGATCGTCAACATGTACATCTAACAGATGGCTGCTTCGCAAGAGAAGGGATCCGGCGCGTATCTGTTTTCGATCGTGCTCGTCGCCGTGCTCGGCGGCCTGCTGTTCGGATACGATACGGCTGTGATTTCCGGTGCAGAAAGAGGTCTCCAGGCGTTCTTCGAGAGCGCCGGAGACTTCACTTATACCAGCTTCCTGCACGGCATCACCTCGTCCAGCGCACTGCTGGGCTGTATCATCGGTTCTGCGATTTCCGGTCTGATGGCCGGCCGCTTCGGCCGTAAGAAGAGCCTGTTCATCGCGGGTATCTGCTTCTTCCTGAGCGCCGCCGGTTCCTACTATCCGGAATCCTTCTTCTTCCCCAAGGGCGTGGCTTCCCACTCCCTCTGGGTGGTCTTCAACCTCTACCGTGTGCTCGGCGGTATCGGCGTCGGTATGGCTTCCGCCATCTGCCCGATGTACATCGCCGAGGTGGCCCCGGCCAACAAGCGCGGCAAACTCGTGTCCTGGAACCAGTTCGCGATCATCTTCGGCCAGCTGGTCGTGTATTTCGTGAACTTCCTGATCCTCCAGTCGCACAAGAACGATCCTGCCCTCGTCGAATGGACGAACGCGATCGGCTGGCGCCTGATGTTCGGTTCCGAGTGCGTCCCTGCCGGCCTGTTCACGCTGCTGATCCTGCTCGTGCCGGAGACGCCGCGTTATCTGGTCATGTCGGGTCAGGACGACAAGGCGCTCCACGTGCTTTCCCGCATCAACGGCAGCTCCGTGGCGTCCCAGATCCTCTCCGACATCAAGGCTACGGTCGTTGAGAAGAAGGAGAAGCTCATGGCCTATGGCTTCATCGTCATCTTCATCGGCTGCATGCTCAGCGTGTTCCAGCAGATCGTCGGCATCAACGCCGTCCTCTACTTCGCGCCGCGCATCTTCGAGTCGATGGGCATGGGCAATCCGATGACGCAGACGGTCCTGATGGGTGTCGTCAACATCAGCTTCACGCTGGTCGCCATCTTCACCGTCGAGAAACTCGGCCGCAAGCCGCTGCTGATCACGGGCTCTCTGGGCATGGCCCTCGGCGCTCTCGGCGTGGCTATCGCGGACGCCGTCCCGGGCGTGCCCGGCATCGTCGGCGTGCTCAGCATCATGATCTACTCCGCGTCCTTCATGTTCAGCTGGGGTCCGATCTGCTGGGTGCTCATCTCCGAGATCTTCCCGAACACGATCCGTGGCGCCGCCGTGGCCATCGCCGTGGCTTTCCAGTGGATTTCGAACTTCATCGTGAGCTCCACCTTCGTGCCGCTCTACAGCTGGAGTCCGGCCTTCACCTACGGCCTCTACTGCGCGATGTGCCTCCTGGCCGCCCTCTTCGTCTGGAAGATGGTCCCGGAGACCAAGGGCAAGACCCTGGAAGAGATGTCTGCACTGTGGCGTAACCGCAAGAAATAGTAGATTCCATCTTACGACTGACAGGCCGGATGCCCCCGCATCCGGCCTGTTTTTCTTTTTTTTGCTAATTTTGCGGATATGAGACGCTATCTGATAACCATTCTGCCGCTGCTGGCGCTGGTCGCGCTGCTGGCGGGCTGCCGGCCGGAGACCGGCGCGCCGAAGCGCGGTGAGGATTTCAATTTCGACTGGAAGTTCGCCCTGACGGAAGATCCGCTCTGTATGATGCCGGACTACGACGACTCCGGCTGGCGGGAGCTGCATCTGCCCCACGACTGGAGCATCGAGGGCGAGTTCTCCGCCGACAATCCTTCCACGCCGAGCGGCGGCGCCCTGCCGGGCGGCCTCGGCTGGTACCGCAAGCACATCCAGGTGCCGGCGGAGTTCTTCGACGGGGAAGGTTTTCCGGCCCGGGCCATGCACCTGGAGTTCGACGGCGTGTTCATGAACGCCACCGTGTTCGTGAACGGCGTGGACGTGGTGAAGCGTCCCTATGGCTACAGCTCGTTTGATTGCGACATTTCCGCGTTGCTGGAGCCGGGCGACAACGTGATCGCCGTCCGCTGCGACAACAGGGACCAGCCCAATTCCCGCTGGTACGCCGGCTGCGGCATCTACCGCAACGTCCGGCTGGTGACCACGGAGCGACTCCGGGTGGTCTACAACGGCATTTATGTCGAGCCGACGGAGATCACGGACCAGGCGGCGAAGCTCGCCGTGACCGTGGAGACGGAAGGCGCCCTGCCGGGGCAGATGGTCCGCTTCGACATCCGCATCGCGGATGCGCGCGGACGGACCGTCGCGAAGGCCTCGGAGCTCGGCGCGCCGGTCTTCCGGACGACCCTGACGCTGGACAGGCCGCATCGCTGGGACGTCGACGATCCCTATCTCTATACGGCCTGGGTCACGGTCTCAACCGGCAAGGTCAAGGACACGTGCGCCGTCCGTTTCGGCGTGCGGACCACGGCGTGGGACGCCGACCGCGGCTTCATCCTCAACGGCCGCCCGGTCAAGATGCTGGGCGTGTGCCTGCACCACGACATGGGCTGCCTGGGCACGGCCGTACATCCCCGCGCCTTGCAGCGCGAGCTGCAGATCCTGCAGGACATGGGCGTCAACGCCATCCGTACCTCGCACAACCCGCCCGCGCCGGAGCTGCTCGACCTCTGCGACGAGATGGGCTTCCTGGTGATGGACGAGGCGATGGACATGTGGCGCAAGCGCAAGACGCGCTACGACTACGCCCGCTACTTCGACGAATGGCACGTCCGCGACGTGAAGGACTTCGTCAAGCGCGACCGCAACCACCCTTCGGTGGTGATGTGGAGCATCGGCAACGAGATCCTGGAGCAGAGCGACTCGAGCACCGACGACATCGCCAACCTCACGCCCGAACAGGCCAACGACCTGCTGAACTTCATCCATTCGCTCGGCCAGAGCGATCCTTCGGAGAACAATCCCAATATCCTGCTGACCAGGCACATGGCGCAGCTCATCCGCGACCTGGACACGACGCGCGCCATCACGGCGGGCTGCAACGGCGTCTGGCCGGGCAACAACCTGCTGCGCAGCGGCGCGCTGGATGTCTATGGCTTCAATTACCATCCGCAGCTGTATGATTCCTGCCGCGTCTGGTTCCCGGGCAAGCCGCTGCTCGGCTCGGAGACCGTCTCGTCGCTCAACAGCCGCGGCGTCTATTTCCAGCCCTCCACGGACAGGAAGAAACTGCCCGGCCGCGGCTGGCAGTACACCGCCGAGGACGAGGTCGACTGGAACCACCAGGTGACCGCCTACGACGCCTGCTGCGCCCCTTGGGCGAATTACCACGAGGAGGCGTGGACCGCCGTGCGCGACCGCGACTTCATCGCCGGCACCTTCATCTGGACCGGATTCGACTACCTTGGCGAACCCACGCCGTACGGCTGGCCTTCGCGCAGCTCGTACTTCGGCGTGGTGGACCTGGCGGGCTTCCCGAAGGACGCCTACTGGCTCTATCAGTCCGAATGGACGGACCGGACCGTGCTGCACCTCTTCCCGCACTGGAACTGGGCGCCGGGCGAGCCGGTGGATGTCTGGGCTTACTACAACAACGCCGACGAGGTAGAACTCTTCGTCAACGGGGAGTCCTGGGGCAGACAGTCCAAGACGCGCGACGTACTCCACGTCCAGTGGAATGCGGTGCCGTTCCAGCCGGGCTGCATCGAGGTCGTGTCCTACAAGGACGGCAGGGAAGTCGCGCGCGACGCCCGTTACACGGCGGGCGCGCCCGTCACCCTGCGCCTGACGCCCGACCGCACGGTCATCTCCGCCGACGGCTATGACCTCTCCTACGTGACCGTCGAGGCGCTGGACGCCGACGGGCGCGCGGTGCCTATGGCGGACGACCTGCTGCATTTCAGCGTGAGCGGCGCCGGTGAACTGGCGGGCGTGGACAATGGCAACGCCGCTGACACAATGTCGCTCAAGGGGAGTGACAAGGCACTGTTCAGCGGCAAGGCCCTGGCAGTGGTCCGCTCCCTGCGCGGTGAGCCCGGCACGGCCACGCTAAGTGTCTCGTGCAGTTACGCTTCGGTCAAGACGAACATTCTCACGAAATAGCTTTTCCCGCTGACAGGCCCTGCCCCGCACGACTGACAAAAAGTGCGGGGCAGGGTTGTTGCATATGACGCGACAAATCACTACCTTTGTATGATTGCGCGCGCTGACGGGCAATCTATTTTGAAAAACGAAAATAACTGAGAACATGTCATTTGCATCTGTCATAGGCAAGATCTTCGGCTCCAAGTCCGAAAGAGACTACAAAGCCGTTAAGCCTACACTGGACAAAATACTTGCTGTTTACCCCGAGATCGACGCCCTGAGCGACGACGGCCTCCGTGCCCGTTCCGCGGCGCTCCGCGCCCGCCTGCAGGAGGTCGAGAAGCCTTTCGAGGACCGGATCGCCGAGATCAAGTTGGAGCTCGACAAGGACATTCCCATCAGCGAGAAGGAGAAGCTGGCCGGCGAGTCCGACAAGCTGGTCAAGGACGAGGACGAGGCGATCGAGAAGTGCCTCGACGAGATCCTCCCCGAGGCGTTCGCCATCGTCAAGAGCACGGCGCGCCGCTTCAAGGAGAACGCTTCCATCACGGTCACAGCCACGCAGTTCGACCGCGACCTGTCCGTCAACCACGACTTCGTCACGATCGACGGTGACAAGGCCACCTTCGTCAACCACTGGATGGCCGGAGGCAACGAGATCACCTGGGACATGGTGCACTACGACGTCCAGCTGATCGGCGGCATCGCCCTGCATCAGGGCAAGATTGCCGAGATGGCGACGGGTGAGGGCAAGACCCTCGTGGCCACGCTCCCCGTGTTCCTCAACGCCCTTGCCGGCAAGGGCGTCCACATGGTGACCGTCAACGACTACCTGGCCAAGCGTGACTCCGAGTGGATGGGCCCGCTGTATATGTTCCACGGCCTGTCCGTGGACTGCATCGACAAGCACCAGCCCAACTCCGACGCCCGCCGCCGGGCCTATGAGTGCGACATCACGTTCGGCACCAACAACGAATTCGGTTTCGACTACCTGCGCGACAACATGTCCATCACCCTGGAGGACCTGGTCCAGCGCAAGCACCACTTCGCCATCGTGGATGAGGTGGACTCCGTGCTCATCGACGACGCCCGGACCCCGCTCATCATCTCCGGTCCGGTCACGCGCAACGAAGCCGACGAGGCGCAGTTCATGGAGTTCCGCCCCAACGTGGAGCGGCTCTACCAGACGCAGCGCGCCCTGGTGAACCAGGTGCTCAACGAAGCCAAGAAGAAAATCGCCGAAGGCGACGAGGCGGAGGGCGGCAAGCTCCTCCTGCGGGCCCACAAGGGTCTGCCGAAGTACCAGCCGCTCATCAAGTTCCTCTCCGAGCCGGGAATGAAGGTCCTCCTCCAGAAGGCGGAGAACTACTATATGCAGGACAACGAGAAGGAGATGCCGGTCGTCACCGACCCGCTCTACTTCGTGATCAACGAGCAGCTGCACTCCGTGGACATGACCGACAAGGGCCACGAAATGCTGGCCCAGGGCGTGGGCGAGGAGGATTTCTTCGTCCTGCCTGACGTAGGCTCCCGCATCGCCGAGATCGAGCACACCGACCTTCCGCTCGCCGAGAAGCAGCAGAAGAAGGACGCGCTGATGGCCGAGTTCGCCACCAAGAGCGAACGCGTCCACACCGTGATCCAGCTCCTCAAGGCCTACACGATGTTCGAGAAGGACGTCGACTACGTCATCATGGACGGCAAGATCAAGATCGTGGACGAGTCCACGGGCCGTATCATGGAGGGCCGCCGCTGGAGCGACGGTCTGCACCAGGCCGTCGAGGCCAAGGAAAACGTCAAGGTCGAGGGCGCGACCCAGACCTTCGCCACGATCACCCTGCAGAACTACTTCCGCATGTATCACAAGCTGGCCGGCATGACCGGTACGGCCGAGACGGAGGCGGGCGAGTTCTGGAGCATCTACAAGCTCGACGTGATGGTGATCCCGACCAACCGTCCGGTGATCCGCGACGACCAGAACGACCTCATCTACAAGACCAAGAAGGGCAAATATGCCGCCGTGATCGACCGCGTCGTGGAGCTGACCAACGCCGGCCGTCCGGTGCTCGTCGGTACGACGGACGTCGAGACCTCCGAGCTCCTCAGCCGCATGCTCCGGATGCGCGGCATCCCCCACAACGTGCTCAACGCCAAGGAGCACGCCCGCGAGGCCGAGATCGTGGCCCATGCGGGCCAGAAGTCGGCCGTGACCATCGCCACCAACATGGCTGGCCGTGGTACCGATATCAAGCTCTCCGACGAAGTCAAGCAGGCGGGCGGCCTTGCCATCATCGGCACGGAGCGCCACGACTCCCGCCGCGTCGACCGCCAGCTGCGCGGCCGTGCCGGCCGTCAGGGAGATCCGGGTTCCTCCACGTTCTACATCTCCCTGGAGGACAAGCTGATGCGTCTGTTCGGCTCCGAGCGCATCGCCGCCGTGGCGGACAAGATGCACCTCGAGGAGAACGAAGCCCTCGAGTCCTCGATGCTTTCCAACGCCATCGAGAACGCGCAGAAGAAGGTCGAGGAGAACAACTTCGGCATCCGTAAGCGCCTGCTCGAATACGACGACGTGATGAACTACCAGCGCGAAGCCATCTACTCCCGCCGGCGCAATGCCATCAGCGGTGAGAAGGTGGAGATCGACCTGCAGAATATGATGAAGGACACGGCCGACCTCTTCGTCGACCGCAGCAAGGGCCTCCCGTTCGAGGAGTTCGAAGTCTCCCTGATGGCCCAGCTCTCCATCGACTCCGGCCTCGACGCGGCCACCTACGAGAAGGCCAAGCCGGCGGAGATCGCCGACCGCCTCGTCGAGCACATGCTGGAGGTCTACAAGCGCCGCATGGATACGCTTGTGGAGCGCCTCTACCCGATCATCAAGGACGTCTACGAGAAGCAGGGAGCGATGTACCAGAACATCGCCATCCCCATCTCCGACGGCCGCAAGCAGATGACCCTTTCGGTCAACCTTGAACGTGCCTACAATTCCGAGGGTCGCGAGATTGCCAAGACCCTGAGCAAGAATATCATTCTCTACCAGATCGACGAACACTGGAAGGAGCACCTCCGCGAGATGGACGACCTCAAGCAGAGCGTCCAGAACGCCTCCTACGAGCAGAAAGACCCGGTCGTGATCTACAAGCTGGAGAGCTACAACCTCTTCGCAAGCATGCTTGAGACGCTCAACCAGGATGTCCTGTCCTTCCTCCTCAAGGCGTTCGTCCCCCTTCAGGACCGCCCGCAGCAGCCGCAGCGCGCCGTCCGCCCCAAGACCGACATGAGCCGTTTCCAGGCCCGCCACAGCGACCTGTCCACCAACGGTGAGAAGAAGGCCAACGCCCCGGTCAAGGTCGACAAGCAGGTAGGTCGCAACGATCCGTGCCCGTGCGGAAGCGGCCTGAAGTACAAGAACTGCCACGGCAAGGGCCTGGCATAATGGTTTGCTTATGAATTTTGGCAAGAATATCAATCTCAATAAACCCCCGAAAACAGTGGAACAGAACGTCAACAATGTGAGTAGGATCTCCCAGGGTGCAGCCATCCGGGGCGATCTGTCTTCTTCCACCGATATCCGTGTCGACGGTCAGGTGGACGGAACCCTTTTCTCTGAAGGCAAGGTCGTCGTCGGCGAGACCGCCCGTCTCTCCGGCAAATTGTTCGCGACCAATATCGATTTCTGGGGCAAGATGGATGGCGACATCTTCGTCAAGGATACGCTCTCGCTCAAGAGCTCGGCCGTGGTCAATGGCAACATCCACGTCCGCAAGATCCAGGTGGAGATGGGCGCCCAGATCAACGGCTCGTTCAAGATGATCTCCGAGCAGGAGTACGAGCAGCTGGTCGCTACGATGGTCCACAAGAGCTCCGCTCCGGCTCCCAAGCCGGCGTCGCGGGTGGCCGCCGCTCCGAAACCGCAGCCGCAGCCGGAGGCCATCAAACCCTCCGCGCCGCAGGCTTCCTAGTCGGAACTCTTTCATTTTTAGATCCATAAGCCTCACTTTCCCGCCATATTACGGAAAATGGGGTGAAAAAAGCCGTACGAAGTATTGCTTTTTGGACGAATGATGGTTAACTTTGTTTTAAGACTATTAGCCGCTAGATGTCCCGAAGACCACACCATATTCGTCTTCTTGTTTCCCTCTGTTTCCTTTTGCTCGGACAACTGGGAGGAAGTTTTGTTTTCGCGCAGGAACGTTCCGGCGCGGAGGGGAGGACGGATGTCCTCCGCCTGAATGTCTTCTTCCGGCGTGGTATCTCCACGATCGATCCGGATTTCCGCGACAATGGCGCGCATATGCGCGACTTTAAGGATATCATCGACGCGCGTATGCGCGAAGGCTGCACGGTGGATGCAGTGCTGCTGCGCGGTTCCGCTTCGCCGGAAGGCGCGTCCTATGACAACCGCACCCTCGCGGAGGACCGCTCGCATGCGCTGGACGCCTGGTTCGCCGACTCGCTCGGCCTCAATTCGGCCCTGTATCACCGCGAGGCGGTGGGCGAGGACTGGGAGGGCCTGGCGCGCATCATCCGCACGCTCGACGTGCCCTGGCGCGACGAGGCGGTCGACATCATCGAGAAGACGCCCGAATGGGTGGTCGAGGGCGGCAAGGTCGTGGATTCCCGCAAGAACCGCCTGCGCCGCGTCGACGGCGGCCGCGCCTGGCGCTGGCTGGACGAAAACGTCTTCCCGGAGCTCCGTGCCGTGGGCGTGTCCGTGGAGTGCATCATCTCGTACCCGCTTCCCGCGCGCACGGATACCGTATTCGTCACGCGCACGGTCCGCGATACGGTCTATATCGACATCACGCCTGCCGTGCCGCAGGAGTGGAAGCCCGCGGGGCCTGACTATTCGGACCGCCGGATGCTTTTCGCCCTGCGCACCAACGTCCTGGCCATCCCGTTTGCCAATGCCGGCATCGAGATTCCGCTGGGTCGCCGCTGGAGCGTCGGCGCGGACATCTATTATCCCTGGATCTGGCGTCCCGCCCATTCCAAGGGCGTGGACGACAATGGCGTCTGCAACGAGCTGATGGCGGCGGACGTCGAACTCCGCTACTGGTTCCCGCGCAAGAACATGCAGTCCGGACAGCGCCTGCTGGGCCATTCCATCGGCGTGTACGGCGCCGCCGGACATTATGATTTCGAACGTGACTGGTCCGGCCTGCAGGGCGAATTCTACAATGTCGGCCTGGACTATCTCTATGCCGCTCCGATCTTCCGGGGTGCGATGCACCTGGAGTTCGAGATCGGTTTCGGCTATATCTGGTCGACGGCACGTCCCTACGACTGCCTGGAGCCCGGCGGGGTGCTCTACCACCGCAAGGGCGTGACGCAGAATTTCAGCTGGATCGGGCCTACGCGCGCCCAGTTCTCGCTGGTCGTTCCCATTTACGTGCGTAAGAAAGGAGGTAACCGATGAGGAAGTATCTCCTGTTGCTGATGGCCGGCTTCCTGCTGGTCGCCGCGGGCTGCAAGCGCATCCCGATGTACGAACGCGAAGCGGGCATCTATCTCCGGGTCGCGGTGGACCAGTCGCTGGACCCCGCCCAGGAGTCGCATCTGGATTTCGGCGCCCGTCCGCAACTGCGCGACAAGGTCGTCGGCAAGATGCCGGAGCTCGTGCGCGCCTGCTTCTATGACGCCGTGAGCCACGAACTGGTGGCGGAAGACTTCCTGCCGCCCACCGGCGGCTTCGTCGACGTCCCGGCCGGTGCGTATGACGTGATCGTGTACAGTCTCGGCACGGAAGCGACGCAGGTGTCCGGCACGGAATCGCGTGCGGGCGGCTTCGCTTCCACGAGCCCCACGGGCGCCCGCGTGAAGCTGCAGGCCGTGCCGACCAAGGACGATCCCGACCAGGGCGGCGAGCCGGCTTCCAGCGAGCAGGCGGTCCTCTTCGAGCCGGACCACCTTTTCGTGGGCAAGATTGCCGGTGCGATGGTCCCGGTGCGCCCGGAAGAAGCCGAGAGCGTGGTCCTGGACGTCACGCTTTCCCGTCTCTCGGAGAGCTGGTCCGTGGAGGTCATTGACGTCGAGGGCGCGGAGCGCATCCAGAAAGCAGAAATCTATATCACCGGGCAGGCTGCGGGCCGCTACCTCTGGGACGCCCGCGCGGCCACTCGCCCCTGCGCGCTCGGTTTCGAGTGCGACGTGGACGTGGCGAAGGGGCAGCTCTTCTCGGCGTTCAACACCTTCGGGCGCCATGCCGACCCCGAGACCGAAGTGATCGTGAACGTGCTCGTGACCACGAACTCCGGTGCCCGTTTCCGCTATGTCTATGACGTGACGGACCAATGGCTCAACCCCGACAACTCCGCGCACAGGATCGTCGTCGACGAACCGTTGGAGATTCCCGGCGACGACTACCAGGGCGGCGGCTTCGACCCGGTCGTGAACGACTGGGACGGTGAGGCGATCGACATCATCATCGGATAAAAAGAGCATAAAATATTCACTTACTTAAAAACAACCAACATGAAAAGTATCCACCTTTCTCTTCTCGCCGGTGCAGCCGTGATGCTGGCCGCCGTGTCTTGTGCCAAGACCGAGACCATCCAGGATGAGACGCCCGCCGAGATTGGTTTCAAGGCCGTCGCCACCAAGGCGGACCCGGAACTGACCGGCGCCTCCCTCGGTACGGACAACGATTATGTCATCTACGCGGCCGCTTCGGCCGATGGCTCTCCCAAGTATTTCGATCCTGCTGCCACGAACTACGGCGGCCAGCTGTTCGCCTATTTCACGGACGGCGCCAAGTGGTTCCCGGCCAGCGGCTCCCCCTATATCAAGCAGCATATCTATTGGCCTTTCGGCGGCGTGAAGGTGGATTTCCTGGCCTATGCGCTGACGCCGGACGCCAAGACCGCCCTCTCTCCGACTTTCCATTCCGAGACCCACGCACGCGAATTCACGATCGACGACTGGGATACTTTCGCCAATCAGTATGACGTGCTGTATGCCGTGGCCAACGGCTGCGTGCCCGGCACCGACGGCAACGTCGCCCTGGCCTTCAAGCACGCCCAGGCGCTCCTCGCCTTCACGGCCAAGAAGAGTGCCACCACGACGGTGGACCTGACGATCAACAAGATTACGATCAAGGACCTGGAGTATGCAGGCACGCTGAAGGTGGACAACTACCGCGCCAACCTGAAGGCCGGCTGGACCATCTCCGCCCATGGCGACAAGGACCTGTCCGCCGCCGAGGGCATCTCCGATTTCCCTTACACCCTGAACAGCACCGCCACCCAGATTACCACGAACCTCCTCATCCCGGAGCAGTCCGCCAAGCAGATCGTGATCAACTACTCGATGGGCGGCAAGACCTTCGACTACGAGCTCAACATCCCGCGCAACCCTTGGGTGATGGGCAAGAAGTATACCTTCAATCTTGAGTTCTCCGCTGCGGAGATCACCCTGGAGCCTACGGTGAACGTCTGGATGGAAATTGTTGACAACGAGCAGATCGGCTAGTCCCTGCCATGTCCAACGTTCCGTTCCGGCTGGCCGTGTTGACGGGTTGCCTGGCGCTGGCCTGTGCCTGCGCCAGGACAATTACCGTCACTGAAGCGCCCGAGTTGTCGCTGAATGCTGCGGCGTCCGCCTCCGTCAAGGCGGACCCGGAGCTCGTCGGCGCCTCGCTCGGCGTGGACAACACCTACGTGATCCTCGCTTCCGCTTCCGCTGCGGAGGAGCCGGAGTTCATGCGCGAGCAGCTGTTCACCTATTTCTCCGAGACCGCGAAATGGCAGGCGTCTGCCGCTTCCGGGCCGGGCCTTGGCGGGAGCTATACGCACGACCCCAAGTTCTGGCCGCTGGGCGGGGTGAAGGTGGACTTCCTGGCCCTGGCGCTCAAGCCGGCGGCCTATGACGCCCTGAACGCCGACCCGGGAAGCATCAGCTTCTACCGTCCTTCCGACGGTGGTGTCGCTGCAGGCGTCTCGGTCGTGGAATGGGATACGTATGCCGACCAATATGACGTGATGTACGCGGTCAACAATGCGCAGTCCAGCAGGAGCAATCCCGGCGGGACGGTGCCGCTCGAATTCCAGCACTCGATGGCTGTGGTGGGATTCACGGCCAAGAGCGCGTCCGACGCCGGCGTCTTCACGCTGAAGGACCTCACGCTCGAAGAACTTCAGTTCAAGGGGTCGCTCGTGATCGACAACACGACCACCGAGCTCGACGTCAACTGGATCGTCCCGCAAGGCGACGCGAACCAGTGTGACAAGACGGTCCCCCTGATCGTGTCGGAATTCTCCGTTCCGGAGTCTTCTGCGACGGCTGCCGCCGCCAAGTGCACCGACCATCTGCTGGTGATTCCTCAGCCGGCGCGCACCGTCAAACTTACCTATCACGTCAAGAACTCTATCCCCGACCTGACGTACGAGCTTCCGTTGCCGCGTACCGTCTGGAAGGCAGGCCACCGCTATATCTACGACCTGGTCTTCACGCCCACCGAGATCCGCGTCTCGGACGTGAACGTGACCGACTGGGACGGTACGCCGGTGGATGATACGGCGATTGTTTCGAACTAGCTTCAAATTCTTTTACCGTTGAGGAAGACAGCCATTCTCCTCATTGTCGCATCGTTGCTCCTGTCCGCCTGTTCCAAGGCGCCGGCGGGGGCTCGGCGTGTACCGGTGGCGTCCGAGGTGCCGGTGGCGTTTGCCGTGGACGGGCCGCAGACCAGGAGTCAGGCGCCGCTCACGACGCTCGCCGCGCTCGCGGCGCAGGACTTCAGCGTGAGCGCCTGGTATTCGCCGAAAGGGGAGATGTTCGATGGCGAGCATTCCGTCAAGTATTTCGCGAACCACCGCTTCGGCTATATCAAGGGTGCGTCCGAGGATGATTCCTACGCGAACCACGCCTGGCAGGGTGTGTCCCGTTCGCCGACCAGTGTCCTGTCTCCCAACCTGGTTTACTGGCCCCTCGACGGCTCGCTGAGCTTCTTCTGCTACGCTCCGTACCGGGAGGGGGACACCGACATCGTGCTGGAGGACCCCGTCACGGACGCCGGCGTCATCGCGCGCCTGCCGGACTACCTGCCCGGCTCGCCGCTGATCCGCGTCACGCCGGCGGAGACCGCGGCCGGCCAGGCCGACTTCCTCTGCGCCCCGCCGCTGCTTGACCGCGACCGCATCGACGAGGGCGGCGCGTTCCCGCTGGACTTCAGCAAACACCGGATGACGCAGGTGGAGTTCGGCTTCAACTATATCGGGACGCTGGTGGATGACGACGTGCTGAATATCCACGAGAAAGTGCGTGTCACGAGCGTCGAGATCCAGCAGGTGATCGGATCCCGGTATTTCTATTTCAAGGAATCTCCGTCCAACGGCGTCGACGGTGCCTGGAGCGAGCTGGTCTCGCCGTCCGATCCGTCGGGCGCCGACTTCCCGAAAGCCTCCTACCGGATCAGTACGGCCGGAGGCGAGCTGAAGACCGGCCTGGATGCCAACCTGCCGGAGCAGGGGAGCGGGACGTATCTGACCGTCCGGAAAGAAGACACGCTCGACGGCGTGTTCTGTCTCCTTCCCCAGACGGTTCCCGCTGGCGCCAGCCTGGTGGTCAGCTACAACATCGTCGATGATTATGCCGGCGTCCGCGGTTCCGAGGTGATCACGGTGCCGCTTTGCTCCGACCCGCCGACGGACCATCCCACGCTGGCTGTCTGGCCGGCCGGGAAGAAGGTGCGCTACCTGATCACGCTGGATATCCCGAACCGGGGATTCGTCTCCATGACGGCGAAGTACTACGATTGGAATGATGCAAACAACCCGCATCCCGGGCAGGAATTGATGTATTAGGTATGAGCGGCTTCGGTTTCCATAGGATTTTGCCCGGCTTGTGCGTCCTCGCGCTGGCCGCCGGGGCTTGCTCCAAGCAGCCGCGCCCCGTCGGGTCGCTGCGGGAGGCGCCCGTGGACATCCGCGTCTCCATGGACGGTGAATCCGAAGCGACCAAGGCGCTGGTCGATTTCGCCAACGGCAGCTATTACGGCATCTTCGCCTGCATCCACGAAGACAGCCCGTCCGTTTTCGCGCCCTTCAAGTCCAGCGTCTATAATGCGCGGGCGAAGAAGGTCAGCGGCAAGTGGCTCTTCGACTATGTCGGAACGGCCTCGCCGGGCGCGCTGGATGCCACCAACGCTTCCTCTTTCGTCCTGCTGCAGCGGACTGACGACAAGACGGCCGACCTCTATGCGTATGCTCCCTGGATCCAGGACGCCTATCTGCCTTCCGTCGGCCCGACGAGAATCCCCTTCAAGGTATCCGAGCAGAAGGACCTGATGTATGCGGAGCAGAATCTGAACAATGACAACGGCGGCCTGGATCCGGCAGGCATGGCCCCGCTTTCCGCGACATTCCATTTCAAGCATGCGATGGCCCGGCTGGTCTTCAAATTCCGGGTGCTCAACATGCCGACCAATTACCGCATCACGTCACTGTCCATCGCCCGGACGGACGATGCCGCGACCACGCATCTCTACACCTCCGGCACCTTCAATGCCATTACCGGGGCGCTCGACTGCGAGGAGGGGACGAATGCGGACGGCAAGCATATCCTCGCGGTCCCGAAAGAATTGACCGTGGACTCGACGACGCCGGCGGCCCTTGCCGTCCTGCTCGCCCCGACGGAGGTGGCCGACGACGAACTGAGCTTCACCTTTACGGTCAACGGCCAGAAACTCCAGCCCTTCGTCCTGAAGAAGGACTTTGTCGAACACGAAACCGGAAGCGGAATTTATGGCTTCCAGGCCGGTTATACCTACACATTCAATTTCACGCTGGACAATTACGTCTATTTCGACGGCTTCAGCGTCAATGAGGATTGGGAGTCCCTGGACCTCCCGCTCCCGGATTATATTTGATGCCCTATGAGACTTGGATCAGACCTGCGCGTATTCCTGGCTTCGGCCCTGCTGCTTTGCGGCGGGCTGGCGGCGTGCACCCGTGTGCCGCAGCCGGCCGGAGAGGAGCCGGAAGGGACCGTGCGCCTGAGTCTGGACACCAAGGGTCTTCCCGCAGGGCAGCGTACTTTCCGGGCGGTCATCTTTGACAAGAACAACGAATACGCCACCAACGGTTCCTATTCCACGACGACTTCCGGCTCCCACACGGATGCCCACACGGGCGCTGTGCGCGAATGGCTCCTGCCCTGCCGGGTCGATGACGGCGGAACGCCGCTAGACGAGTCCGGGGCGGCGGTGGACAATCTGGCCGACGCGGACCATCGCAGCGTTTACGGGCTGCGCTGGGGCGGCTCGGGCAGTATCACCCTGGCGGCGGTCTCGCCGGCCGTGCGCGTCCTCCAGGACGAACTCGACGACAGGCGCTGCTACGTCGAGTGGTCCGCCGATACGGACGCGCCGCTCTATGTGAGCGCTCCGGCTGCGGGGACCTTCGCCGGATCGTGGATAAGCGGCGCGTATGTGTACGAGTCTTCCACGCGGATCCCGGCGCTGGTGGACTACCGGGCCTCCCTCTCGGTATTCATCGACTTCGACCGCGATCCCAACAACGACAGACCCGTGGACGAGGCTTATATCCAGTCGGTCTGCGTCACCAACCGGGTCGTTTCCGACCGCTATTATCTTCAGGAGAAGGGGGATCATGCCCTCGGTTTCACCTTGAAGGCCACGCCGGATGAGAACCGGCACTACACGGTCTCGGACACGCCGAAGGTCCTGTATGACTGGTCCGCGGACGGCGGGGTCATCCATCTGGAGAAAGCCAACAACGATACCTGGTCTTCATCCGGCGAGCGCAAGGTCTATCTGCCTGCCGTCAATTTCGCCGACACGGACTTGACCGACGCCGTACGGCCGGTGGTCCAGGTCCGGCTGGGCAGCGACACGGACCATCCTTTCACGGCAAAGGTGGTCCTGAACCAGACGCTCCTCCCGATGAAGCATTATACCTACAAACTGATGGTCTCCAAGACCTATGTAAACGTGTTCCTCGCTGTCGCGGACTGGGATACCGGAGGGGTGTCCGGGACCGTGACGGAGGCTCCGGCTTATGTCGGCTCGGTCAGCCTGACCGACGGCGGCTGGGAAGATGGCGAAGGAGGGGCCGCAGAAATCTGATGATGAACAGGAGACCGCTCATATCCATGTTTTTGCTTGCCGCGCTCTGCGCCTGCAATCCGGCTGCCCTGATGCCCGGGGACGAGCGTCCGGCCGTGGGCGTGGACCTTTCGCTCGCCATCGCTCCCATCGAGGACGCGACGCCCGGCACCAAGACCGATTACGAACCGGATTACTGGAGTTCCATCGCGGACGCGGGCGAGCGGGCGGCGGCCGTCGCCGCCTCCGTCAAGACCGTCCTCCTGCTCCAGTTCGAGTGGACGGACGCCGAGGCGTCCGACGCGATCCTGATCGGGCAGCATTTTGTCAGTGACTGGGCCACGCAGAAGCCTGTCCTGCTGCCTTCCGACAAGAAGAATACGATCCTGGTGATCGCCAACGTCCCTGGGAAGCTGCCGCTCCCGTTCGGCACCACCCTCGGCGCTTTCCTGGAGAGCCGGAATTACAACCTGATCGACTGCCTGGACGACCTGTCCGGCCGGGGCGTCTGGTATTCCCCCAACGGCGGCACGGACCGCTACCTGCGGATGAGCTGCGCGGTGGAGAAGAATTCCATCGCCCAGGACGAGAGCATCTCCGCGAGCCTGAAACTCAATTGCGCCAAGGTCGTGGTCAAGGTGACCAACACCTCGCCTGCGGGCGAAAAGGTCGCGATCGACGAGGTCCGGCTGGGCGGCATCAACCGGAAATATTACTACGTTACGAACATGGACGGGTTTGTGGATCCCTTCTCCGTCCGGACGCCCCATCGCTACGAGGAGGTTGACGCCTTCCCGGCGGCCTATAATGAAAGCGGCGACACGCAGACCTACACGTTCTATGTCCCCGCGAACCTCCGGGGCGCCGCCCCGTCCAGCACTTCCGCGCAGTCCAAGAACGATTATGCACCCCAGGGAGCGACCTATTTCAGGATCCTGGGCACATCGGGGACGACACCGGTCATCCACACGTACTATCTGGGCAGGAACCTGACGGACGACTTCAACCTTGCCCCGAACCATAAATACAGCTTTGATTTCAAGGTCAGGACACCGGGCGACGCAGCCCACGATTCCCGCGTGGAGGACCTGTCAGAGGTGACTTTCACCACGGATGCCAATTGCTATATCCTCCAGCCGCCGGCATTGGCGGGACAGTCCCGGACCTATGCCATCCCGATCCGCCGGGCGGCGGTGTTCTGGAATCCGAACAACGTCGACCAGGGACTTTATGGCGCGTCCGGCGGAGACAACGAGGTCTTCACGCTCAGCGAGAATACGCCCTGGACCGCCAGCGTCGAGTGGTCGGATTTCGCAGGGGACTTCGATGCGGACGCTTTCCTGACGGTCAAGTCGGGGGCGGGATTCGACTCCGGGAGCAATCCGGGGGCTTTCTTCAAGGTCAGGGTGGATGCCGGTATGTCGGGCAGCGCCTACGTATCGGTCAAGAATGCTGCCGGCGTGATCCTGTGGAGCTGGCTGCTCTGGGTGACGGACTACGATCCGGACGTGCCGATGGCGCCCGAGGCCGGGAAGTATCTCTACGCCGTACCGGGCGGAGAGATCCATCGCTACAACGGAGCGACGCTCTGGGCTGCGGGAAAGGCATATGAAGGAGCTTTCATGATGGACCGCAATCTGGGGGCCCGGGCATCCGGGAGCGTGTACATGCCGGATACCTATGGCTACTTGTATCAATACGGACGGAAAGATCCCTTCACCTGGGATTCGAAAGGTACGGGTGCTGTCAACTGGACGACGCCGAATCCCGACGGCGGTTATGCGAACACCCGCTGGGCTGTCCATAATCCGACGCGGTGGATCAATCGGGGTGCCTGGCAATCTGGAGACTGGACCGCGACCACGGATGAACTGTACAGCACGAAAGTGTGGCACGACCCTTTGTTTGACGCTACTACCGGAGATGAGCGGCACGAAGCGGACAAGTCCATCTATGACCCTTGTCCGCCCGGGTGGTCCGTACCGCAGAACGGCGTCCTGCAGGATGTGATGGCTTCCGGGAAAAACCGCTGGGATGGCACGGAAGGCCGCCAGGGCCGGTATTATTTTCCGGAAGGGTATGACAACCGCGGCACCACGGGCGTGATCTTCTTCCCCGCCGCCGGAGCATACGACACCTCTTCCCCCGCCAATCCATTGGTCGGTGGATGTATGTTCTATCGGCTCAAAGGAGAAAGCGCCATGTTCAATTCCGGCAATTTCGTGAACAACAATGGCAGTTATACATACGGTCTCCGCAGCGTCCGGTGCATTAAAGTGAAGCAATGATGAAACGGTTCAGTCTCATATTCCTGGCGTTGCTGTCATACGCTTGTACGCCGGAAGTCCTCACGCCGGATTCCCCGCAGAATCCTCCGCGTGAGCCGGTTCCCGTGTCCGTTTCCCTGACCGCGGCTCCGCTGGAGGGCGAAGCCGTCGCGACCAAGGCCGACCAGGAGTCGCAGATCAAGTCCGTCGGCCTCGTCCAGTTCGAGTGGATCGACGACGATCCCGCCCACGTCCTGCAGGCCAGGATGGTCAGCCGCCAATACTTTGACCATTACCCGCTGGACGAAGCGGGCGGTGAGAATTTCGCACTGGTCTCCTCCAACCGCAAGAACACCGTCCTGGTCATCGCCAATGCCCGCGAGGTGGACCTCTCGTTCGGAATGGAAGAGGGTGCGGAGGAGCAGCCGACGTTCGAGGAGATCCTGACCCGGCAGAACGCCACCCTGCTCGCGACCCCGTCCTTGGACGACCTGTGGTACAGCGACGGCACCGACAATTACCTGCGGATGAGCGCATCCGTCGTCCTGGACGGCGTGGCCATCACGCCGGTCCCGCGGATCGGTACCGATTCCGACCCGCTGCAGCTGAAGCGCAACTGCGCCAAAGTCACGGTCAATGTCACGAACGAAACTTCCGGCCCGGAAGCTGTGACCATCGACCAGGTGCGGCTCTGCGGCGTCAACCGGCGCTACTATCTTGCGGCCCATCTGGATGCGGGACTCTTCCGGGATGTGTATTCGCATTCCCAGCCCCAGCGCTTCGACGCGGAGCCGGAGGCGTTCAGCGGTCCGGCCCAGACCTATACCTTCTATGTGCCGCTCAACCTGCGCGGCGACAACGGAAGCAGCACCCAGACCGGCAAGAACCTGAACACCCCGGCAGGAGCGACTTGTTTCCGCCTCTACGGGCATTACGGTGCGGATTCTCCCATTGTCTATACCTACTATCTGGGCGGCGACCTGGTCAGCGATTTCAACCTGGAAGCCAATAAGAGTTATACTTACGATATCACCCTTTCCGTCAAGGGAGATCCCGAATCGGATTCCCGCGTGGAGGACTTTGGCGAGATCAAGCTCCTGACGGATGCCAACTGCTATATGCTGCAGGCGCCGGACGTGCCCGGCGTGACGTATACCTATGCCATCCCGGTGCGCCGTGCGGCCGTGTTCTGGAACAGCCCCGGCACGAATATGGGCGTCTATGGCGCCGCCAGCTATGAAGCAGCCCCCTTCTCTTTGGAGGAGGATACGGCGTGGACGCCGGCCGTGGTGTGGAAGACGATGGTCGAAGGAGATGTTTCGGATGATGCTTTCCTGCTGACGCCGACCGGAAGCGGCATGGGTTTCAATCCGGACCATGCCGATCCGCCGGCCGGCCACCAGCCCTGGCTGCGCGTCAGGGTGCCTTACGGGATGCGGGGCAATGCCCTCGTGGCCATCAAGGATGGCGCCGGCAACATCTTGTGGAGCTGGCATCTCTGGGTGACGGACTATGATCCCGACGTGCCGATGACGCCCGAATCCGGAACGTATGTCTATGCGGTGCCGGGCGGCGAGATCCACCGCTACAACAATGCGGTCTTCAATACGGGTGGGTATAGCCAGGCGTTCATGATGGACCGCAACCTCGGGGCCAACACCGTCTGGGGAACTACGGCTGCAACCAGCCAGGGATACCGGTACCAGCTGGGGCGGAAGGATCCGTTCCTGGAGAACTTCTCCCACCCGGCGCTTGCGAGCAGCGTGGCGGACGACAGGAATGTCCGCTATGGCGTGCAGCACCCGAATGTCTGGTTCCGGATGGCCACATCCGCGGGCCAGTGGACCTCGCCGCAGGATCCTTTGATCTTGAAGGGCACGTATGCCAACTGGTTCGACCGGCTGTACAATGAGCACGGCGGAGACAATTGCGAGCCGGGCAAGTCCATTTATGACCCGTGTCCTCCGGGATGGCGTCTTCCGCTTTCTACGGTATGGACCGGGATCATCACGACCAGTCAATGGAGTACCGTTGACAAGGGTTTGATATACTATCCTGAGGGCTATGACAACCGGGCCGCCACGGGCGTCGTCTTCCTTCCTGCGGGAGGCTGGGCAAGTCCGGCAAATCATTGGCGTCGCGGTGCCGCGGGTGTCATCGGGGCATATCATTGCTCGGATGGAGGAAAGAACATTCTGAATTTCCGATCTGACGGTCAGTATCAAGGAGTTACTAATGATTATGATGAAGCGGCCCTTATCAGTGCCCGTTGCATCCGCGTGAATTGATAATAGATATGAAGAAGTCATTCGTATATATTTCTGTCCTGCTGCTCGCGGCCGTGTCCTGTACGAGGGAGCCGCTCGACGTGTCTTTCGCCAGGCCGGGCGGTGCGCTGCCCGCGGCGTCGGACGTGCCGGTGGCGTTTGCCGTGGGCGGACCGCAGACCAGGAGCCAGGCGCCGATCACGACGCTCGCCGCGCTCGCGGCGCAGGACTTCAGCGTGAGCGCCTGGTATTCGCCGGAAGGCGAGATCTTCGACGGGGTGCACGCCGTCAAGTATTTCGCGAACCACCGTTTCGGCTACGTCACGTCCGACCTGGCGGGGGAGACGAGTTTCCCCAATGCGTGGCAGGGCGTCGCCCCGCACGGGACAGCCGGCCTGGTGAATGCGAACCCCGTCTACTGGCCGGTCGACGGCACGCTGAGCTTCTTCTGTTACGCCCCGTACCGGGAGGGGGACGCAGACATCGTGCTGGAGGATCCCGTCACGGACGCCGGCGTCGTCGCGCGCCTGCCGGACTACCTGCCCGGCTCGCCGCTGATCCGCGTCACGCCGCCGGAGACCGCGGCCGACCAGGCCGACTTCCTGGCCTCGCCGGCGCTGCTTGACAGGAGCCGGCTCGACGATTCGGGGCGGTTCCCGCTGGACTTCAGCAGGCACCGGATGACGCAGGTGGAGTTCTGGTTCGCCTACAAGGGCACGCTCCAGAACGATCCGAGCCAGACGCAGACCTTCGAGCAGGCGCGCGTCTCGAGCATCGAGATCCGCGATGTCGTCGGATCCAAGTATTGCTATTTCTCGGAAGCCCCTGACCGCACCCTGGGCTGCGCCTGGAGCGAGGGCGTCTCGCCCGCGGCTCCTGCGGACGCCGGGGCGGAGCTCCCGAAGGCCACCTACCGCCTGGTCAGTGCCACCGGCGGCGAATTGAAGACCGGCCTTGACGCCAGTCTGGAAGACATCGAGGAAGGCGGCGACTACCGCTTCATCAACGACACGCCTACGGGCCATCTCTTCCTCCTCCCGCAGAAGCTGCCGGCGGACGCGAAGCTCGTGATCAACTACGCCATCCTGAACCTGTATGCGGGCACCCGCGTCTCGGAAGTCGTGACCCTGGACCTGGCGTCCGGCCTTTCGGAATGGCCGGAAGGGAAGGTGGTGCGCTATCTGCTGACGCTGGACCTCCCCGAGCGGGGCGTCGTGGGCGTCAAGACCCAGATCATCCGCTGGGAGGATGCCGGGATCCCTTACTATGAACAGGAAATGCTTTATTGAGATGAGAGGTAGATCGAATATGCTGTCCGTGGTGGCCGTCCTGCTCGTGACGGCGTCGGCCTGTACCAAGCAACCCGCCGGGGAGCAAGGTGCCGTCGTGGACGTCCGGACCGCCATCGAGGGTGCGACCGCAGACACCAAGACCATCGTCACGGGGACGGATTTCCCCAGCTGGAACGGCCGGGCGGACGAACCGGCGGGCACCTTCGGCATCTTCTCCTGCGTGCACGAGGACGTGCCGTCCGAATATGCCGCCCACAAGCCCGCGACCTATAACATGCGCGGCTACAAGTCCGGTTCTTCCCTGCGCTACCACTACGTGGCCACGGCGGGAAGCGGCACGCTGGAAGGGGAGTATTCCAACCGCTTCATCCTGACGCAGCGCAAGGACGACAAGACCGCGGACCTGTATGCCTACGCGCCGTGGACCGTGGACGCCTGGGCGAGCGGTCCCACGGCGATTCCGTTTGAGACGATCAAGCAGTATGACTGGATGTATGCCGTGGAGAACGACCGGCCCTACCTCACCCCCATCGACGCGAACGACCGGGAGAACAGCGGCCTGGATCCTGCCGGGACGGACCTTAAGGCTTCTTTCTACTTCCGGCATGCGATGGCGCAGGTGCGTTTCGAGTTCCGCCTGCTCAACACCCCGACCGATTATCTGGTGCGGCTGGCGTCCGTGACGCGCTCGTCCGGCGCGCCGCTCTACAGCGCCGGCACGTTCAACGCCATCACGGGCGCGCTGGAAAACCTCGAAGAGACGGACAGCCTCACCCCCGACCTTCATGAATGGATCCGCTCGACCAGCCCGACCGCCATCTCGATCCTGCTGGTGCCGGGGGAGATCGGGCCCACCGACGAACTGACCTTCACGTTCACGGCGAACGGCCAGACGCTGACGCCCTTCGTGCTGACGCGCGACCGCGTCGCGCACGGTGACGGCGTCACCTTCGGCCTGCAGCCCGGGTATATCTACACCTACCACTTCACGATGGACAATTACGTCTTCTTCGACGGCTTCTCGGTCAGCACCGACTGGACGACCCCGGCGAGCCCCGACGACGACCTGAATCCCATCCACATCTGATGCCTATGAGACGCTTTCCCGCTATCCATATCCTCCTGTCCGCCGCCTGCCTGCTCCTGGCGGGCGCCTGCGACCGCGTGCCGCGGCCGGGCGAAGGCCGGGAGATTCCCGTCCTGCTGAACCTGGACACGAAGGCCTCCGGCAACTACGAGGGCACTTTCCGGGTGGCGCTCTTCGACAACAACGACGAATTCACGGGCGCGACGGGCACGTACTGTTCGCTGCCCGCCGGGCAGACCTGGTGGTCGCACCCCTGGCTGCCGCCCTGCCGCGTGGATGCGGCCACGGGCCAGGCGCTGGACGCCGCCCTGCCCGTCGGCAACGCCGTGACCGACCTCGGCGAGGCGGACCACGACAGCAAGTACGGCCTCCGCTGGCGGACGCAGACGAACAACGCCAGCGCGGTGAACGTCTCGCTGGTGGCTGTCGCCCCGGCCCTGCAGGTCCATCCGGACGGGGCCCTGGGCACCTTTGCCTATGTCACCTGGACGCCCGACGCCGAATTCTACGTCAGCGACCCGAAGCGGGGGACTTTCACCGGCACCTGGGTCGATGCGGAATACGTCTATACTTCCGACACGAAACTCTCCACCAGCATGGTGGACCACCGCGCCTCCGTCACCGTCCGCATCGAGTGCGGCGAGCTGACCGAGGGCGACATCCAGTCGGTCGCCCTGACCAACCATATCAAGTCCGCCCGCTACTACCTGATGTCGAAAGACATCTACGAGCGGGGCTTCTCCTATGCCGACGGCCACTTCACGACGGGCCCGACCGTCCTGTACGACTGCGGCGCCGGCGAGCCGGACCATCTGGTGCGCGCCGACGGCGATTTCCGGACGTACGAGAAGGTCTATTTCCCGGCGGCCCGCTTCTCCGACAACGCGCTGGAGCCCATCCGGCCGGAGTTCATCATCATGCTGGGCGGCGACAAGACCAAGCCCTTCAAGGTGCGCGTCGTCCTGAACCAGGACCTGAACGCGATGACGCACTATACGCTGACCCTGCTCATCTCCCGGGCCATCGTGGACGCCACGCTGACCCCGACCGCCACCTGGGACGTCGGCGGCACCCTGACGGCCCTGGAAGACGACGGTCTCAATGCGGGGACCTTCCCGCTGGAATCTTTCTGGCATGACGGCGGCTCGCACGACGCCGAAGATGTCGATTAAAGAAGAAGAAAAATGACGAAGAAATACAAGCTCTCCATATTGCTCCTGACTGCCCTGCTGGGCGCATGCAACCAGATGAACCTCGCGCCGGACGGACCCCGCGATGCGGACGGCCCGCTCGTCCCCGTCGCCCTGACCCTGGACGTCGCCGCCGCCGAAGACGGCATGCCCGGCTCCAAGGCGGACATCTACCACGAGCCGGAAGATCCCGCGTTCGACGCGGATGCTGCCATCAAGACGGTGCTCCTGCTGCAGTTCGACGGCGAGGACGCGGACGCGCAGCTGATCGGCCAGCAGCAGTATTTCGACCACTGGCCGCTGGTTGCGGCGCAGGGCGAGGGCTTCGCCCTGGTGGCGCGCTCCACACCGCAGACGGTCGTGGTGATCGCGAACACTTTCGGCTACCTGCCCCTGACGGACCACACCACGCTGGGCAACTTCCTGGAGAATGAGAACCATAGCGTCGTCTCCATGCTGTCCAACGTCTGGCACGAAGTTGAAGACGGCGGCGACCGGCACCATTATCTCCAGATGGGCGGCCACCACACCTTCGACTCGGTGACGGAATCAACCGCGATGAACCTGACGCTCCGGCGCAACTGCGCCAAGGTCATCATCAACGTGACGAACAACGCCTTTGACAAGTCCGGCGACAACAAGGTCGTCATCGAGGACGTCCGTCTGTGCAACATCAACAGGAAGCACTACTATGTAACTGACTTCGCGCAAAGCGCGGGTGACGCCATCGACTTCGAGGACAAGTTCTCCAACATGTATCCGATGCGCTTCGACGCGCCGGAGGAGGCCTTCGCGGCCAACGACGGCTCCACGCAGACGTTTACCTACTATATTCCGGCCAACCTGCGCGGACTGGGCGCCAACACCGATGCGGCCGCCTCCCAGAAGGGCAAGAACCTGGGCGCGCCGCTCGGCGCCACCTGCTTCCGGATCTACGCGCATTACGGCGACAACGAAGAGCCGATCGTCTATACCTACTACCTGGGCGGGGACCTGGTCAATGATTTCGACCTGAAACCGAATACCAAGTACACCTACAACATCACCCTGACCGGCAAGGGAACGCCGCTGAACGATTACCGGATCGAAGACCTGGGCGACCGGCTGACGTTCAAGGTCGATGCGAACTGCTATATGCTGCAGCCGCCGACCCGCGCGGACAAATCGCTCACGTACACCATCCCGGTGCGCCGGGCCATGGTGTTCTGGAACGCGCCGGGCGTGGGACTGGGCGTGTACGGCGCTTCCGGCGGCGACAACGAAGTGCTGACGCTGAGCGAATCGACGCAATGGACGCTCAGCTTCGTGTGGAACAGGATCAAGCGAGAGGATGCCAGCCTGGTCGGCGAAAGCGAGCTGCTGGTCGGCTCCGTCGATGACGGCTCGGGGAAATATGTCTTCACCGGCAAGGGATTCGATCCGAATTATTCGGGCGTGGCGATCGACGGCCACGATCCGTTCTTCCGGATCAAGGTGGACTCCGGGATGAAGGGCGACGCCCTCGTCGCGCTCCGGAATAGCGCCGGCGTCATTCTCTGGAGCTGGCATATCTGGGTGACGGATTATGATCCGGACGTGGAGATGAAACCGGTGAGCGGCACCTATGTGTATCCCGTTACCGGCGGCGCGCTGCACCGCTATGCCGGCACGCTCTGGGGCGCCGGGAAGGAATACGAGCATGCCTTCATCATGGACCGTAACCTGGGCGCTTTGTCAAGTTATGGGGAAATCGATGACACCCGCGGCGCTTACTACCAGTTCGGCAAGAAGGATCCCGAGCCGACTGGCGCGCCTATCTCTTATAACAGCGCAGAGGCCGATGTCCTCAAAACCATACACAATCCGACAATACACTATTCGGGATGGTGGAAGAATACCAGTCTTGGAAGTGTTGAGCGCCCGTGGAATGACCCGCTATTCGGTAATCACGGCGGCGACAACTGCGAGCAGGACAAATCTGTCTATGATCCTTGCCCGCCCGGGTGGCGGGTCCCGGCGAAGGACACCTGGCAGGGATTCAATGCCTCCAGCAATACTGAATGGTTCTCTGCACCCGCCGGACGATATCTCTATCCTGGAGGGGATTCCGCCAACGGTCGCGTCTGGTACCCTGCCAGTGGCTACCGGATCCATCATGGTGCGGCTTGGGGAAACATCAACACGTATGGTTATAGCTGGAGTAATTCACCACAAATGCAGGGTAATGCTGCGGCGACGCATGGCACTTTCTTTATTTTCAATTCCTCGGCGTTGACTGCTTCAAGCGGCGGTACCCGTTACCTCGGGATGCCGGTCCGCTGCATCCGTCTTCATTAGATGAAGTTATTTTGATGAAAAACAGATTCTCCATATTCCTGCTGCCCCTCCTGCTGGGCGCTTGCACACAGTTGATCGATCCGCCGGTCCGGCCGGTGGAAGACGGGGAAACGGTCCCCGTCGCCCTGACCCTGGACGTCGCCGCCGCCGAAGACGGCATGCCCGGCACCAGGGCGGACATCTATTATGAACCGGAGGATCCCGGCTACGACGCGGACGCAGCCATCAAGACCGTCCTGCTGCTGCAGTTCGACGGCGAGGATGCGGATGCGGAACTGATCGGCCAGCAGCAATACTACGACCACTGGCCGCTGGTCGCGGCGCAGGGCGAGGGCTTCGCCCTGGTGGCGCGCTCCACGCCGCAGACGGTCGTGGTGATCGCGAATTCCTTCGGCTACCTGCCCCTCACGGACCACACCACGCTCGGGAATTTCCTGGAGAATGAGAATTATCGGGAGATCAGTTCCCTGGCCAGCGTCTGGCACGATGTGGAGAATGGCGACGATTGCTATCACTATCTTCAGATGGGTGGCCACTACACCTTCGATTCGGTGACGGCCTCGACCGCGATGAACCTGACGCTGCGGCGCAACTGCGCGAAGGTGGTGATCAACGTGAAGAACGAGGCGTTCGATAAGACCGGCGACAACAAGGTGATCATCGAGGACGTCCAGCTCTTCAATGTCAACGCGAAGCATTATTATGTGACCGATTTCGCGACGGATGCGGGCGACGCCATCGACTTCCGGGATCCTTTCTCCAACGTACGGCCGATGCGTTTCGACGCGTCTGCAGACGCGTTCGCCAGCAATGACGGGACCGTCCAGTCCTTTGCCTATTATGTCCCGGCCAACCTCCGGGGACAGGGGTCCAACACTGACGCGTCCGCTACCCAGAAAGGCAAGAATCTGGGCGCACCCCTCGGCGCCACCGGCGTCCGGATCTATGCGCATTATGGCGACGACAGCAAGCCGATCGTCTATATCTACTACCTGGGCGGGGACCTGGTCAACGACTTCGACGTCAAGCCTAATTACAAGTATACCTACAACATCACCCTGAGCGGCAAGGGAACGCCTGCTAACGACTACCGGATTGAGGATCTGGGCGACAGGCTGACGTTCAAGGTGGACGCAAACTGCTATATGCTGCAACCGCCGCTGCGCGCCGGTGAATTCCTAACGTATGCGATCCCGGTGCGTCGCGCCGCGGTGTTCTGGAATCCTTCCGGATACAACCTGGGCGTCTATGGCGCCGCCGGTGGCGACAACGAAGTGCTGACGTTGAACGAATCGACGTCGTGGACGGCTGCCTTCGTGTGGAACGAGATTTACCGGGAAGACGGCACGAAGGCCGGTGCGGGCGACCTGCTGGTCGGCTCGATGGAGGACAACGGCGCGTATGTCGTGTCCGGCAAAGGCTTCGACCCGCAATATGCGGGCGACCCGGTCGCGGGCCACGATCCCTATATCCGGATCCGGGTGCAGGCCGGGATGAAGGGCAATGCCCTCGTGGCGGTCAGGAACGCCGAGGGGATCATCCTCTGGAGCTGGCATATCTGGGTGACGGACTACAATCCGGACATGGAAGTGGCTCCGGTGGCGGGGACCTATGTCTATCCTGTCCCCGGCGGGGCGGTGCACCGCTACAACAATTCGTATTGGGCGGCAGGCGGCGTGTACGAGCATGCGTTCATCATGGACCGCAATCTCGGCGCCACGGCCGAAACGGGCAACAACCGGGGCGTGGGCGTCAACGCCTCCTGGGGTTTCCACTATGTGTGGGGGCGCAAGGATCCGTTCATGACGCGCACGAAATGGACCACGCCGGTGAACTGGCCCGATGCCTCGGAGGGAGGCTACAATATCACATATAGTGTCCATCATCCGACCACCTGGCTGGATGGAGGCGCAGGCAATCGCTGGACGAAAGGGGGCGTCTTCCCCCTGAGCGACGACGCAGCCGTCTGGAACGACCCGAAGCTGATCGCCGTCGGGCACGGCGGTGACGGCTGCGAGGCGAACAAGTCCATCTATGATCCCTGTCCGCCGGGCTGGAAGGTTCCCGGTCCTGGCGCTGCGTTGACCGGTGGGTTCACTACGGCGTCGGGGGATGCCCGCACGGTGGAGTATACTTCGTCCTATGGCGAAGCCCGGTTATGTTATCCAGGAGGTTATGACAATCGCGCCACCAAAGGGACGATCTTCTTCCCGGTCCAGGACACATTCTTCCTGGGCGCGAGGGTCCAGCGGAATGATTCGAACTGTAACTACCCGCTCTCCTCCCACAGCGAGATGCTGAACGTGGCGAAGAATCGGTTTGGGATCCTAGGCTTTATTGAGAATGGCGGAAACAACCAGTCCGGCACAGGCCCCGTCCGCTGCGTCCGGAACCGCTAGCCGGAATCAGAGGATATTCATCGACTGCTCGCGGATCTTCTCGAGCTCGTCCTTCATCCGGACGACGAGCTGCTGGATCGCGGCGTGGTTGGCCTTGGATCCGGTGGTGTTGATCTCGCGGCCCATCTCCTGGATGATGAAGCCCAGCTTCTTGCCGGGATACGGCTCGCCGTCGATCGTGTCCATGAAGTACTTGCAGTGCTGGCGCAAGCGGACCTTCTCCTCGTTGATGTCGAGCTTCTCCAGGTAGAAGATCATCTCCTGCTCGAAGCGCTCCTTGTCGAGCTTGACCTGCAGGTCTTCGGCCGCTTTGCGGATGCGCTCGCGCACGGCGTCGAGGCGCTCGGCCTCGTGGGCCTCGACCTCGTCATAGAGCGCGAGGATACCCGCCACGCGGGAGGTGACGTCGGCGTAGAGCGCGGCGCCCTCGCGGACGCGGAAGGCGTCCAGCGCCGTCAGCGCGTCCTGCAGCGCCGCCTGCACGGCCGGCCATTCCTCCTCGGGGATGGTCTCCTGCTTGCCGCCCTCGAACACGTCGGGGAAGCGCAGGATGGCCTCGAGGTACTCTTCCTTGGGCATCGCGATGCCGACCTTGCAGCCGATGGCGTGGATCTGCCGGAAGTAGTCCTCGACCATCGCGGCGTCGATCTTGCGCGCCGCAGCGCCCGCCTTGGGCTCGAAGGTCAGCAGCAGGTCCACCGTGCCGCGCTGCAGCGCGTCGGTGAGCGTCTTGCGGACTTCCAGCTCCTTGTCCTTGGGCAGGAGCGAAGACTTGATGTTGATATCGCAGTTCTTCCCGTTGAGGGTGCGTATTTCGAGGGTGAGGCGACCCGTGGAGAGCTCGGCAATCCCTTTGCCGTAGCCGGTCATCGACTTGATCATAGACAGATATGTGTTTTTGGCTCGCAAATTTACGGATTTATTCGTAATTTTGCGCGATTTACTAAAAGACCGTTATGGAAGAAAACGATAAGAAGCTCAATTTCCTGGAAGAGATCATCGAGAACGACCTCGAGAGCGGCAAGGTGCCGTCCATCCTGACCCGCTTCCCGCCGGAGCCCAACGGCTACTTGCACCTGGGCCACGCCAAGTCCCTCTGCATCAACTTCGGCCTGGCGGCCAAGTACGGCGGCAAGACCAACCTCCGCTACGACGACACCAATCCCGTCAAGGAAGACGTCGAGTATGTGGACGCCATCAAGGAAGATATCAAGTGGCTCGGCTTCCAGTGGGAGAAGGAATGCTACGCCTCCGACTACTTCGACCAGCTCTACGAGTGGGCCGAGGAACTGATCAAGCGCGGCCTCGCCTATGTCGACGACCAGACCCAGGAGGAGATCTCCAAGGGCCGCGGCACCGTGGACAAGCCGGGCATCGAGAGCCCCTACCGCAACCGCAGCGTGGAGGAGAACCTGCAGCTCTTCCGCGAGATGCGCGACGGCAAATACGCCGACGGCGAGAAGGTCCTGCGCGCCAAGATCGACATGGCGCACCCCAATATGATGATGCGCGACCCGCTGCTGTACCGCATCAAGCACGCATCCCACCACCGTACGGGCGACAAGTGGTGCATCTACCCGATGTACGACTTCACGCACGGCCAGTGCGACTCCATCGAGCACATCACGCACTCCATCTGCACGCTCGAGTTCGACGTGCACCGTCCGCTCTACGACTGGTTCATCGAGACGCTCGGGATCTACCCGTCCCACCAATACGAATTCGCCCGCCTCAACCTGACCTACACCCTGATGAGCAAGCGCAAGCTCCTCGAGCTCGTGCAGAAGGGCCTCGTGGCCGGCTGGGACGACCCGCGCATGCCGACGCTCTGCGGCGTCCGCCGCCGCGGCTACACGGCCGAGGCGCTCAAGATGTTCTGCGACAAGATCGGCGTGAGCAAGCGCGACCAGCTGATGGACATCCAGCTGCTGGAGTGGTGTGTCCGCCAGGACCTCAACGCCCGCGCCAACCGCTATATGGTGGTCCAGGATCCGCTCAAGGTCAAGATCACCAACTGGCCCGAGGGCCTCGTGGAGTGGTATGACTGCCCGCTCAACCCGGCCGAGCCGGAGGGCGCGACCCGCAAGGTCCCCTTCACGGGCGAGCTCTGGATCGACCGCGCCGACTTCATGGAGGACGCCCCCAAGAAGTTCTTCCGCCTCAAGCC
>ONQP01000098.1 GCA_900319975.1 uncultured Bacteroidales bacterium
TGCTGGACGAGCCGTTCGCCGGCGTCGATCCGATCGCCGTGGAGGACATCCAGTACATCATCGCCAAGCTCAAATACCGCAACATCGGCGTCATCATCACCGACCATAACGTCGGCGAGACCCTCGCCATCACGGACCGCGCCTACCTGCTCTACGAGGGCACCATCCTCCAGCAGGGCACGCCCGAGTCCCTCGCCGCGGACGAAGACGTCCGCACCAAATACCTCGGCTCCGGCTTCGTCCTCAAGCGCTCCGTCTCCGTCGAGCGCGCCCGCGCCGAATTCGAACAATCAAAAGCACAGTGACAGATATGCAGATTCCCGACATTACCATTGCCGTTGACGGCTATTCTTCTACCGGCAAGAGCACCTTCGCGCGACTGATTGCGGAGAAGTTCGGCTTCCTGTACCTGGATTCCGGCGCGATGTACCGCGGCGTGACCCTCTACGCGCAGGAGAACGGCCTGATTTCGCCGGACAACGTCATCGACCCGGCGCTGGAGAAGGCCCTGGAGACGCTTGACCTGCACTTCGGGCAGGGCACCGTCCTCTATATGGGCGAGCGTAACATCGAGAAGCTGATCCGTACGATGGAGGTGTCCGCGCAGGTCAGCCCCATCGCCACCGTGCCTTATGTCCGCCAGTATGTGGACCGCCGGCTGCACGAATTCTCCGCCGCCGGCCGCGTGGTGATGGACGGCCGCGACATCGGCACCACTGTCTTCCCGAACGCGGAGATCAAGGTCTTCATGACCGCCCGTCCCGAGGTGCGCGCGCAGCGCCGCTTCGACGAGCTGGCCGCCAAGGGGCAGAACCCCGTCTTCGAGGAGGTCCTCAAGAACCTCGAAGAGCGGGACTACATCGACTCGCACCGCGAAGCCTCCCCGCTTCGCCGCGCCGCGGATTCTTTCGAGCTGAACAATTCCGACATGGGCCTCACGGAGGAGATCGCCTGGGTGGAAGGGCTCATCCGCGGCAAGTTCGGCCTGCTGGATGCGCCGGAAGAGATCCCCGGGATCGGGGCGGACAAAACCGGCACGGTATGATCCAGGTCGAGATCGACCCCCATTCAGGTTTTTGCGGCGGCGTGATCCGCGCCATCAGCACGGCGGAGCAGTCCCTTTCGGAAGGCGGCCGCCTCTATTCGCTGGGGGCTATCGTCCATAACGAAGAAGAACTCGCCCGCCTGGAGGCGCGCGGGCTCGTGACCATCGACCGGGAAGATCTCCGGGCGATGGACGGACCGGTCTCGGGACAGACCGTCCTGATCCGGGCGCACGGCGAACCGCCGCAGGTCTATGGCCGCGTGCGCGAGCTCGGCCTCCGCCTGATCGACTGCACCTGCCCGGTGGTGCTCCGCCTGCAGAGCGACATCCGCGAGGCGCACGCCCGCCTGGCTGCGTCCGGCGGGCAGATCGTCATCTTCGGCAAGATCGGCCATCCCGAAGTCCTCGGCCTCGTGGGCCAGGTGGACGGCGGGGTGACGGTGGTCGAGAATCCCGGCCAGCTGCAGGAGAAAATCGCTTCCGGCGCCATCCGGACCGACCGCGACATCGAACTTTTCTCCCAGACCACGATGAGCCCGGAGGGCTACGGGAAGGTCCGGGAGCTCCTCGAAGGACAGATGGGGGCGGGCGCCCGGCTGTCGGTCCACGACACCATCTGCCGCCAGGTCGCTTCCCGCCAGCGCGAACTGGCCGAATTCGCCCGGGAGCACGACGTGGTCGTGTTCGTGGCCGGCCGCGAGAGCTCCAACGGCAAGGTCCTGTGCGAGCTGTGCCGGCGCGCCAACGTCCGCACCTACCACATCGGGTCGGCGGCCGCGCTGCGCCGCGAATGGTTCCGTCCGGACGACCGCGTGGGGGTCTGCGGAGCCACTTCCACGCCCAAGTGGCTGCTGGAGGAAGTGGCCGCCGCCATCAAAAATTTGCAATAGTTGAGGCAATTCCGTAAATTTGCCCGGATATTTCGAATAATCAAACTTATCAAGAGATAATTTATGGCAACAACAGCTGATTTCAAGAACGGACTTTTCCTCAAGTACAACGGCAAACCGTGCCAGATCGTTTGGTTCCAGCATGTCAAGCCGGGCAAGGGCCCCGCTTTCGTGAAGACCAAGCTCCGCAACCTGGAGAACGGCAACATCCTTGAGAACACGTTCACCGCCGGCCTCAAGATCGAGACGATCGATGTAGAGCGCCGTCCCTACCAGTTCCTCTATGCCGAGGAAGATGGCTTCAACTTCATGCACGAAGAGACCTACGAGCAGATCCTCCTGCCGAAGGACGTCGTGGAGAACTCCGACCTGATGAAGGAAGGCCAGCACGTCGAAATGATGTTCGTCGTGGGCGAAGAGCGCTGCCTCACCTGCGAGCTTCCGACCTACGTCACCCTCGAGGTCACTTACTCCGAGCCCGCTGTCAAGGGCAACACCGCCTCCACCTCCGCCCTCAAGGAGGTCACCCTCGAGACGGGTGCCAAGGTGATGGTCCCGCTCTTCATCGAGACCGGCGAGAAGATCAACGTCAACACCGCTGACCGTTCCTACGGCGGACGCGCCTAAGCGGCTGCCCGACAACGGAAGAGAAGGCCCGGCTGGATGTCCAGCCGGGCCTTTCTATTCTTATAACTGCTGCTCGATCTTGAGCTGCTGGATCTTGTAGGTAGATCCCTTGTTGCTTACGAAGATGGTGACGGTGTAGGTCTCGCCGCCGGCGTTGAGGGTTCCGAGGATGGATTTCATGTTCTCGCGCCCGACGGCGTGGTTGACCTCGAAGGAGCGGGGCGTATGCGACTCGAAGAAGTCCTTGAGGATCTGCCGCGCCTGGGCCTTGCTGGCGTTGCTGGTCCGGGCGGCCACGGCGATCTCGAGGTTGTCGTCGAACCAGGCGGAGAGGTTGTCGGCGTTGCCCTGGAGGATATACTTGCAGATCGGAGTGAATACGTCATAGCCTCCCTGCTGCGCCGGGAGGTTCCAGCAGAGGAACAGGGGCAGGAGTACTGCCACGTATCTGAGCAAGTTTCGCACGGTGGAATTGATTGCAAATTCCGAGCCACGTTATTATATTTGTATCAGCATGCGAATCACTTTGATCACGGTCGGCAAGACGGACATCCCGTGGGTGCGCGAAGGGCTGGAGATGTATGTCTCCCGGCTGGAGCATTATGTGCCGTTCACGCTCCGGGAGATTCCGGAGCTGAAAGGCGTGTCCGCCCTGACGAAGGACCAGATCAAGGAGCGCGAGGGCGAGCTGATCCTCAAGCAGGTCAAGCCCGCCGACGAGGTGGTCCTGCTGGACGAACACGGCAAGGAATACCGCTCGCTCGAGTTCGCGGACTGGCTGGGCCGCCGGATGGCGGGCTCGGGCCGCGACCTGGTGTTCGTCATCGGCGGGGCCTACGGGTTCAGCCCGGCGGTCTATTCCCGGGCCGAAGGAAAGCTCTCGCTGTCGAAGATGACCTACTCGCATCAGCTCGTGAGAACGATTTTTGCTGAACAACTGTACCGGGCCTTCACCATCCTGCGCGGAGAGCCCTATCATCACGAATGAACTGGACGAGGAACATGAAGGAATGGTTCGCCGCGGCGCTGCTCGTGGTGGGCGTAGCCCTGTTCATCTCGTCGCTGAGCGACACGCAGGCGCCGGGCGACACGTCGCGCGTGGCGCAGCGCGTAGAGCGCGTGCTCGAGCGCCGGGTGGCGCGCCTGGACGGCTACCTGACGCGGGCGCTCGCCCAGGACCCGGCCGAATGGCTGTCGCTGGAGGGCCTGCCGCGTGATTTCGTGGTGTATCGCTATTGCAAGGACACCCTCCAGTCCTGGTGCCACGAATTCCCGATCACCAACGACCGGATCGACATCCGGGCCCTGGTCCCGTATGTCTCTTCTTCCGGCAATTCAGTCGAATCGCCCCTCCTGCAGGTGAGCGATTCGCTGAGTTTCTGTAATTTCGGGTCGCGCTGGTATCTCGCCAAGTGGGCGGGAGACGCCGACGTGCGGGTGTACGCCGGCATGGAGATCACGAACGATTCCGCCGCCCGGCCGAGCTCCCGGATCAGCCGCTATCTGCGCCTGCCGGTGCGTTTCGCCATCCGGCCGCTCTCGACGAACGGAGGCACGGCCGTCTACGTGGCCGGCCGTCCGCAGTTCAAGATCGTGCAGGAGACGCTGGCCGGCGCTGGCCGCGACGCCACGCCGCTGCTGTGGATTTCCATCGCCGTCGTCCTGATCGCATTCCTGCTTTTCCTGTCTGCCGGCCGGAGCCGCCGCCGCTTCTTCAGCGTGGCTTTCGGCGCGGTCGTGCTGCTGGCCGGCCTGTACTTCTGGGGCCGCTTCTCGCGCAACCGCGTGCTGATCTTCTCCCCGATCCTGTATGCGGGCGGCGATGTCCTGTATTCGCTGGGCGCCGTGATCCTGATCAACCTGGCCTTCGTGATGTGCGCCGGATGCGCTTATATGGTCCGCAAGAACGTCTGGGAGTGGATGAACACCCGCACCCGCCGGCTGGCCGTCCTGATCGGCGTGCTGGCCCTGGCCGTCGGCGTGATCGTCTATTCGCAGTCGGCCCTCCGCAGCATCATCCTCAATTCCGGCTTC
>ONQP01000069.1 GCA_900319975.1 uncultured Bacteroidales bacterium
GCCGTCAGCATGGCGGCCGCGCAGCCCCAGCGGCCCGGGACGAACTCGCTGGCGCCCACGATAGGGCCCGCCACCAGCTGCGGGAAGAAGCTGACGTAGAAGCCGAAATCAAGGATGTTGTCCACCGGCTTCACCTTCCCCCGGTACACGTCCACCGTATAACTGATCACCTGGAAAGTGAAGAAGGAGATGCCCACGGGCAGCACGATGCTGTCCACCCGGAAGCGCTCCGCCCCGGCGAGGGCGTTGCCCAGCATCCCGAACACGTTGACGACCTTGAGTTCCAGTCCCGTCAGGGAATGGACGAAGTCGGCGAAGAAGTAGGAATACTTGAAGTAGCACAGGATGAGCAGGTCGATGCAGACGCTCAGGATGAGCCAGGCCTTCTTGCGGCCCGGATGCGTCGCAGACGCGATCCGCCGCGCGATGAAGAAGTCCGAGCAGGTCACGAAGATCAGGATCAGCACCGACAGCCCGCTGGTCTTGTAGTAGAACACCAGGCTGACGAAGAAGAGGAATGCGTTGCGCAGCAGGCGCCGGTCGCCGATCAGGGCGAACACGGCGTAGACCAGGGCGAAGAACGCCCAGAAATAGAACTGCGTGAACAGCAGCGGCGAGTTCGGGTCGAAGCCGAACAGGCGCTGCACAAATCCCCAGATACCGCTCAGATCCATCCCTTATCGATTCAGTTTATCAGCCATCAGCGCCTCCACGAAGAGGTCGCCCAGCAGGTTATATCCCACGTCCGTAAAATGCAGCCGGTCGTTCTTGGCCAGGCCGGCGTCGCGCCATTTCTCGACCGTATGCGCGCCGCCCATCACGCCGTAGAGGTCCCAGACCCCGGCGCCGTATTCTTCCGCCAGCTCCAGCATCGCCTGCCGGACGGCCTCGCCGTTGGCGTTCCAGGCCATCCCGCGGCGCACGTAGCGGTAGCTGTCGTTGTTGGTCACGAAGATGAAGGCGCATTCCGGGCTCACCCGGCGCACCATCCCGATCAGGCGGCGGTAGTTCTCCTTGAATTTCTCCGGCTTGAATTCCCTGGCGCTCGTGGCGGAGTCGTTGATGCCCACCGCCAGGATGGCCAGGTCCGGATGCACGAGCTGCAGGTCGCGCTCCAGGTCCTCGCACTTGTCGAGCCAGGACGGGAGCGCCGCGCCGTTGACGCCGGAGGCGAAATAGTTGACGCCCGGCCGCCAACTCAGCGGCTGCAGGCCGTTCAGCGTGAACTCCTCCCCTGCGGGAATGTGGAAGCGGATCACGACGGTGTCCGTCGGCGCGGGCAGGTCGAAGACATAGCTGTGCGTCGCCGCTTCGAAGTCGAAGCGCAGCGTGTCCGCCAGGCAGAGGATATAGGGATAGGCGCGGTCCGAGGAGCCGTAGCCCAGCACGCGCACGCTCTCGCAGGACCAGCGGAAGGAGCCGTCCACATTGAGGCGGAAGCCCACCGAGGCGTCCGGGCTCGCGGTCCGCGCCCCGTAGCCGGTCACCCCGTAGCGGGGCCGGCGGAGGTCGGAGTTGCGCGTCAGGATCGGCGCTTCCCACTCGCCCGTCGTGGAGATGCGGTAGGACTTGTCGTAATTGGTGCCCGCCAGCTTGAGCGGGAACAGGAACCCGCGGTCGCCCCGGACCGTCAGCGAGTCGATGCCGTTCATGATCCGGTTGGGGAAGAAGGCCGCCTGCACGTGGGAGCCCCCGATGTGCCAGACGTTGACGTTCCCCTGCCCCGTCGCCACCAGCGTGTCCAGCTTGGCGTAGAAGAGGTCCTGCGCCGTCCGGGCGCCCGGGAAGAGGAGCACGGACGCCTCCGCGTGGACGCAGTCGGGCAGCGGCTGCGCGGAAGCGGCAGCGCCGAAGAAGCACGCCGCGAGGAGGAGGAGTTTCCTAACGCCCATTCTTCTTCCGGAAACGGTAGTAGTCGTAATACAGGAAAAGCGCGTCGCAGAACATGTCGCCGATCTTGCGGGAGCCGGCGAGCGTGAAGTGGACGTAGTCCGAGCCGGCCAGCGCCGGGCGGGCGTTCACCCACTGCACCATCGAGTTCTCGCCGCCCATAGCGCCGTAGATGTCCCAGTAGGCGGCGCCGCTCTGCGTCGCGGAGACCTTGAGCGAATCCACGAAGCCCGGCAGCCGGGGGTAGGTCTGCCGCTTGCCGGCGACCGAGGTGGACATGTCGGACGGGCCCACGAAGACGATCTTCGCCTGCGGCGCGAGTTCGCGCAGGAAGCGGATCTGCTTGCGGACCGACTCGAGGTAGTTGGAGATGGCCTTGTCCGTCTTGAGGTAAGGCACGCTGTTGCCGCCGTACTGCAGGAGGATCAGGCGGACGTTTTCTTCCTTGTAGAATGTGCGCAGCTGCTCGCGGTCCATCGTGGTGAAGATGGCGCCGGACGAGCCGCGCATCGCCACGTTGTCCATCCGCACGCCGGTCTTGCTGTCCAGCAGGATGCCGTAGAGGTCGGCGCAGCCGGCCACGGTCAGCGATGCGCGCGCGGAGCTGTCGGGCAGCTCGAAGCGGACGAAGGAGAGCGCGCCCTGGCCGGGCGCCACCTCGCGCCGGTCGCCCTTGCTCGTCACGGAGAGGGAGCTGCGGAGGTTGCCGGCCACGAGCGTCATCCGGTCGAAGGTGCTCTGGCCTTTCTCCTTGCGCCGGATCGGGTAGAAGGAGAAGGTGGAGACGGTGTCCAGCCGGACGAAGTCGGCGTAGGGGCCGTACTGGCGGATGCCCGCGCGGTAGGCGGCATCGCCGTAATTGAAGAAGCGCTGGAGCTCGGCCGTGCTGCCCTCGCCCACGCGCGGCGTGGCGTACTGGCGGGCCGGCAGCATGCCGGGGCCGCTGCCGCCGAAGCGCTCCTGGAGCCGCTCGCGGATCGTGCCCGTGATGCGGTCCTCCTCGATCTGCGAGTCGCCGTAGTGGATGATGCGCAGCGGCGTCTGCTCCGCGCGGTCGAGCGAGGCGAACAGCGGGTCGAAGAAGCTGACGTCGTCGCCCGGCAGGTAGAAGCGGGCCGGGTCCTCCTTGAAGAAGGTCTGGAACTCATGGCGCCGGGCGGACAGCTTCCGCTGTTCGATCAGCTCCTCCGGCGAGAGACCGCCCGGGCGGTCCGACGCCGAGAGGACTTCGCTCAGCTGCGGGAACCGCAGCCCGAGCACGCCCTCTTCGGGGATGAATGCACATATGATGGCCAGGACGGCGATGACGCCGAACAGGAATAGGACGATCTGGGATCTTCTCATGCTTCTTCTTTCCAAACTTTGAGGTACTCCTGCAGGGCCCACATCTCGTCGCGGTAGTGGGCGGCCTCGGAGAAGTCGAGGTCGGCGGCCGATTTCTTCATCCGCCGGCGGTCCTCTTCGATCATTTTCTCTATCTGCTCCCGCGACATCGAGCGGATCACCGGATCCTGCAGCACGGCGGCCAGGTCGGCCGTGACGTAGCCGTCGCGGAAGGCCTCGCCCGACACGCGCTTGGAGTCGTGGCCGAAGCCCACGGACACCGTGCCGCGTCCAAGGTCGGACGGGTTCGGGATATAGGTCGGGTCGTCGTAGGAGTTGGCGGCGCTGACGCGGCCGGTCGTGCCGTTGGCGAGGCCCCGGGCCAGCGGTTTCCCGCCGCCGGGACGGGACGTCAGCTCGCCCGCCAGGATATTCTGCTTGACCTCCACCTGCTTCGGGGTGATGTGGTGGAGCTCGTTGTATTCGATCTGCTTCTTGCGCCGGCGGTCGGTCTCGCGGATGGTCTGCTCCATCGAGGGGGTGATGGAATCGGCGTACATGATCACGAGGCCGTGGACGTTGCGGGCGGCGCGGCCCGCCGTCTGCGTGAGCGCGCGGGCGGTCCGCAGGAAGCCCTCCTTGTCGGCGTCCAGGATGGCGACGAGCGAGACGGTCGGGATGTCCAGGCCCTCGCGCAGCAGGTTGACGCCCACCAGCACGTCGAAGAGGCCGTTCTTGAAGTCTTCGATGATCTCCACGCGCTCGGCGGTGTCCACGTCGGAATGGATGTAGCGGACGCGGATGCCGATGCGGCGCAGGTATTCGTCCAGCTCTTCGGCCATGCGCTTGGTGAGCGTGGTCACGAGCGTGCGCTCGTCCACCTCGGAGCGCTTGCGGATCTCCTCCACGAGGTCGTCCACCTGGTTCTTGGTGGGGCGCACCTCGATGGGCGGGTCCAGCAGGCCGGTCGGGCGGACCACCTGCTCCACCACCAGGCCTTCGGACTTCTCGAGCTCGTAGTCGGCCGGGGTGGCGCTCACGTAGATCTTCTGGCCGGTCAGGGCCTCGAACTCCTCGAACTTGAGGGGGCGGTTGTCGGCCGCCGCGGGGAGGCGGAAGCCGTAGTCGATCAGCACGGACTTGCGGCTGTGGTCGCCGCCGAACATCGCGTGCACCTGCGGGAGCGTGACGTGGCTCTCGTCCACGAAGGTGATGAAGTCCTTCGGGAAATAGTCGATCAGGCAGAAGGGGCGCTGCCCTTCCCTGCGGCCGTCGAAGTAGCGGGAGTAGTTCTCGATGCCCGGGCAGTAGCCCATCTCCTTGATCATCTCCAGGTCGTATTCGACGCGCTGCTTGAGGCGCTTGGCCTCGAGGCCTTTGCCGATGCCCTCGAAGTATTCCATCTGGCGGACCAGGTCGTCCTGGATGTGGGACACCGCGGCGGCGCTGCGCTCTTTGGTGGTCACGAAGTTGCCGGCCGGATAGATGTTGATCTGCTCGATGTCTTCGCGCTTGGCGCCGGTCACGGGGTCGATCAGGCTCAGGGCCTCCACTTCGTCGCCGAAGAATTCGATGCGCACGGCGTCGTCCGAGCCGCCCAGGTACACGTCGACCGTGTCGCCGCGGACGCGGAAGGTGCCGCGCTTGAATTCGACCTCGGTGCGGTTGTAGAGGGCGTCCACCAGGCGGTACAGCAAGCCGGTCAGGCTGCGGGTCTCGCCGCGCCGGACCGGGACGGTCTGGGCGTGGAAGTCGTCGGGGTTGCCGATGCCGTAGAGGCAGGACACGGAGGACACCACGATCACGTCGCGCCGGCCGCTCAGCAGGGCGCTGGCGGCGCTCAGACGCAGTTTTTCGATCTGGTCGTTGATGCTGAGGTCCTTCTCGATGTAAGTGTCCGTGGTCGGGATGTAGGCCTCGGGCTGGTAGTAGTCGTAGTAGGACACGAAGTACTCGACGGCGTTGTGGGGGAAGAAGGATTTGAACTCGCCGTAGAGCTGGGCGGCCAGGGTCTTGTTGTGGCTCAGGATGAGCGCCGGCCGCTGCAGGCGCTCGATCACGCCCGCCATCGTGAAGGTCTTGCCCGAACCCGTGACGCCGAGGAGCGTCACGTCGCCCACCCCTGCCTCGAGTGCGGAGCAGAGCTGGTCGATGGCCTCCGGCTGGTCGCCGGCGGGCTTGTATTCGGATTCGAGCTGAAATTTCATAAATCCCACAAAGATAACCATTCCCCGCTATCTATGCAACGTCCTTTCCGGCCTGCAAGGAGAACTGCCCCCTGCAAACGTCGCTTCGCTCCCCTTCCCACTTCCCGCAGGGCGGGTCAGCCGACAAGGACTTTCTTGTAGCCGAGGCGATGGAGCTCGATGGCGGCGCCGACGCGGTAGAGGACCGTGTAGGCGCGGGCGAGCAGGTAGAAGCCGCGCGCCGTCTGCGTCTCGACGCCTTCGTGCTGCAGCAGGCCGAGCACGGCATAGGCGCAGCTCTGGAGGGTCTCGGAGATCTTTTTGGCCTCCGGGCCGTCGAGCGGCAGGCCGAGGACGTCGCGCAGGATGTGCTCGTCCATGTCGTCCCAGCCGCGGGCGCCGTACCACTTGCGGTAGGGCTGGTCCTTGTAGCGCTTCCAGTCGGCGTCCCAGGCCCAGGCCACGCCCAGGCCGAGGAAGCCGGCCCAGGCGAGGGCGGCCTCAGGATACTCGTTGAAATTGACCACCGCGTCGGCGATGTAGTCCTTGATGTAGACGTCCCAGAGGCCGTCCACGTCGGGGCAGCGGACCAGATCGGCGGGGAGAAGCCCCGCGCCGCTGCAGATCTTGACCAGCCCGTCCTCGAGCAGCTGCTCGAAGCGGTCCAGGTCTTTGGTATCTTGCTCTTGCATTTAGATTCTGTGGATTTTGACGACCTGCTTGAGCGCGCCGACCTGCGAGAGGACCTTGTCCAGCTCGGCGCTGGACGGCACCAGCAGGCGGATGGTGATTTCATACGTGCCGGCGCGGAGATTCTCCTTGACGTTGAAGGCGCGCATCGACACGCGGAACTGGCCGATGATGTCCATGATGGCGCTGAGCACCGGATGGTCCAGGTCGGCTGTGACGGCCAGGGTGCACTGGAAGTCGCCCTGGCTGGGATTGTCCTGCCAGACGACCTTCTGGATGCGGTAGGGATAGCGCTCCATCAGCATGGCGGCGTTGGGGCACGACATGCGGTGGATCTTGATGCCCTCGGTGCGCGTCACGAAGCCGAACACGTCGTCGCCGAACACGGGGTTGCAGCACTTGGACATCTTGTATTCCAGGCCTTTGACGTTCTTGGCATTGATGACGAGGATATCGTCGGAGGTAGTGCCGGCGTAGCCCTTGGGCTTCGCGGCTTCCTCCACCTCGGCGGCCGGCTGGGCGGGACGCTCCTGCCGGGCCTCCTGCTTCTGCAGGATGAAGGCCTTGATCTCATTGACGTCCACCTCCTCGCGGGCGATGGCCGCCATGAACGGGAGCACGGAAGGATACTTGCGGGCCTTGAGGAACTCCATCATCCACTCGTCCGGGAACTCGAGCTTCCAGTTGCGCAGGCGCCGCTCCAGGAGCTCGCGGCCGTCCGAGGCGGCCTTGCGCTCCTCGGCGTCCAGCTCCTGCTTGATCTTGGTGCGGGCCTTGGACGAGATGACCCAGTTCAGCCAGTCGCGGTTGGGACGCTGGTCCTTGCGGGTCAGGATCTCCACCACGTCGCCGGTCTTGAGCTTCTCGCGGATGGGGACGGCCTTGCCGTTGACCCGGCCGCCGGTGCAGTGGCACCCCAGGCCGGAATGGATATGGAAGGCGAAGTCCAGCACGGAGGCGCCGGCCGGGAGGATGCGCAGCTCGCCCGTCGGCGTGAAGACGAAGATCTCACGCGACGGCGGGGCGGGCAGATCCTCCGGCGCAGCCTCGAAAGGATGCTCCAGCGCGTCGCGCACCGTCTGCAGCCAGCGGTCGATGGACGCCTCGTGGCGGATGCCCTTGTAGGCCCAGTGCGCGGCGTTGCCGCTCTCGGCCTCGATGTCCATCCGCCGCGTGCGGATCTGGACCTCGAGGGCCTGGCCCTTCTTGTTCTTGACGGTGATGTGCAGCGACTCGTAGCCGTTGGGACGCGGCGTGGTGAGCCAGTCGCGCAGGCGCCGGGTGTCGGATTCGTATTCCTCGGTCACGTAGGAGAACACCTTCCAGCAGAGGTCCTTCTCCACCTTGGGGTCCTCGTCGCAGTCGATGATGAAGCGGATGGCGAACACGTCGTAGACGCCCTCGAAGGGGACCTTCTGCACCTGCATCTTGCGGTAGATGGAATAGGCGCTCTTGGTGCGGATCTTCAGCTTATAGACGATCCCGGCGTCGGAGAGCTTCTTCTTCAGCGGCTCGATGAACTCGGCCGTGATCTGCTCGCGGTCCTTCTCCGTGGCTTTCAGCTTGTTGGTGATGGCGCGGTAGGACTCGGGGTCCGCATAGCGGAAATAGATGTTGCCCAGCTCGTTGTTGATGTTGTACAGGCCCAGCTGGTGCGCCAGCGGCATGTAGAGCATCAGCGTCTCGAGGAGCTTCTGGTCGCGGGAGGCCTTGGGGAAGAGCTGCAGGCTGCGCATCACTTCCAGCCGGTCCGCGATCTTGAGCACGGTCACGCGCGGGTCCGTGGAGTACTGGACGATCAGGCGCTTGTAGTTCTCCGCCTCCAGGCGCGTGTCCTTGGGCTTGATGGTCGAAATCTTGTTGAGGCCGTCCAC
>ONQP01000024.1 GCA_900319975.1 uncultured Bacteroidales bacterium
AACTGCCGGAGAGGGTTGCACTGGCGTTGGTCACGGAGCTGGCCGCTCCCGTCGTGACCGTCGGCTCACTGCCCCCGGCCCCGGACGTTCAGTAGTAGACGTCCAGGTGGTCGATGTAGGTCGCGCCCTTCTCGATTACCAGTTTGAACTGCTTGACACCAGCGGACTCGCCGAGGTCAATCGTCACTTCAGACCCCTTCTCCGAGCCACCCCGGGCGCTGGCATACTCGTTGGCCCAGAGCGAAACCGGATAGAGATCATCTGTTGTCGGGACAGTCGTCTCAACCGGAACGAGGTGGAATACCCGCTCGGCAAGGGACACGCTGGCATCCGATGTCATCGTTACTACCACTTTCTTGATGGCGAAAGAGAAGAGAGGAGAATCGAGATAAGCGCCCTTCTTGTTGCGGAGCTGCAGATATTTTACGCCGTTCGCGTGCTTGGCGAAATTGCCCGTCCAGGTACCGGACGTGCTGGAAATGGTACCGTCACGGTAAGAGGGGTTGTCGCCCGTGATTTCGGCGTCAAAGGTGGCCGCCTGGATCTCGGCGTTGGTCAGGCTCGCCTGGGTCTCGTCACCCGTGCCGCCGCCACCGCCCTGGCCGCCACCGCCGCCCTGGCCACCGCTGCCGTCATAGGACACGACGATCTTCTGCAGGCGCCAGTGGCCGGTGCCGGTGGCGCGGGTCAGCTTCACGGACTTGGCCGAACCGGTCCAGGTCTGCGTCGCGAGGTCGTAGGAACCGCCGTCCACGCCGCCGAAGGTGGCCTCGTCGGGGATGAAGGTCTTGGTCACGTCGCCGTCCTTCATCTCGGTCGGGTCGAAGGTATATTCGATCTTGGTGATCGTTTTGTCGGAAGAGACCGTCACCCAGCCGTCGCCGTAGATGCGGATGCCGGCGCCGGTCGTGTAGTACTTGCCGTCATTGCTGCCGGCGCCGAACTGCACGGACATGTTGCCCTGCACGAACGGATCCCTGTATTGCGTCCCGTTCTCCAGGTTCAGGTCGGCGAAGACGATCGTGTCGCTGGAAGGCCCCGGCGGGACATCGATGCCCTCCACCTTGATCGGGAGGACGAAGGTCTGGGCCGAATAGTCAGTCTTGGTGTAGGCCGGCGTGGCGATGGTCACGTTGGCCGTACCGTTGCCCTTCGGGGTGATCAGGACGGCGCCGTCCTTCACCTCCGCCGTAGCCACGGCGGTGTTGCTGGACGTGGCTGTGACCTTGGCGCCGTTCGCGCCGGCCTCGACCGTCGCAAAGTCGTCGCCGTTGACCAGCACTTTCACGCTCTGCGCCGCGGTGACCACCAGCGGGGACTCCGTCGTATAGGTCTTGCCGTCGGCCATCGTGATCTCGGTGTCCACGACCGTGGTGCCGCCACCGCCGCCCTGGCCGCCGTACTCATCCTCGCCGCCGAACTCAGGATTGATCTGGATGTTGAAATGGAAGTCGGAGAGGCTGTAGACGTTGCCGACCAGGTTGGTACGGCCGTTGACCCGGACGGGCACCTGGCCGATGTTGACGGCTTCCGTCATGCCGGATTCGGAGAACGAAGACACCTTCACGGTGCCGGAGGCCGGCACGAGGACATAGTTCATGGCCAGCCACTTGTGCGTGGTCTTGTATTTGCCCACCGCTTCGGCGCTGATGGCATTGTTTGCGAAAACGATTTCCTCCAGGTCGCCGCCTGCCGCGCCCGCATACAGGTCGAAGCTCACGGGCGCCTGCACGGTCATCGCGGAGCTGAAGGTCTTCTGGCCGGAAGGCACGTCGCCGTTGGCGGCCAGGACGTTGATCTGGGCGAAAGGACGCTTCATCGTCACGCTGTAGCTCGTCGACGCGGAAGTCACGTCCACGAAGGAGTAGAAGGCGTCCAGCGAAGCGTCGTTGGCCTTGAGGCCCCGCTTGAAGGAGAAGCGGGCCACGCCGTTGTCGCCGAACTCGACGTCATAGGCGCCTTCGCGCATCGCGAAGAAAACGACCCGGTAGTCCTGCGACTTGGACAGGGTCAGGGTCACGCTGGCGCTCTTGGCGTTCAGCGTCACTACGGGCTTGAATCCCGCCCCGCCGATGCAGGAGGCGGGCAACAGCTCTCCGCTGTTCTTGGCGAACGCCGCCACATAGAGCTGGAATTCGCCGGAGGCATCGTCGAATACAGAGGACTCGGGCGCCGCCTTCGTCAGGGCACTGCCCAGGTCAAGGGAAAAAGTCACCGGGACCGGCCGGCCATCCTTCACAGGATCGGCCAGCGGTTCCTTGGCGCAGGACGCCAATGCAAGCGCCGCAAAGGCGGCCAGCAGGGAATAAAGAACCTTTTTCATTTTGTATTTCGCTTAATCATTTATTTCACTTCAATGTCCAGCGTCACGACCTGCCGCTTGCCTTCCGGCAGGTTGACGACCGCCTCGATGCTGTGCGTGCCGGCGGTGAGCGTCAAGGACGGGCCCTGCACCGTCGCGCCGTCAAGGCGCCAGACGACGCTGGTGTAAGGCTTGTCCGCCACCTCGTTCAGTTCGAGGTTGAAGGTCGCCCCGGTCCGGTAGATTCCGTTGCCGGGATTCTTGATCGAATAGTAGTCCAGCGGGTAGGCCAGCGGCATCGATACATGGAACTGCGCCTTCCCGCCAGAATAGGTGATGTTGCTCAGCGAGACGGACGACGCTTCGCCGTTCCAGCTCATGGCAGTATAATTCTTAATGCTTTTCTTGCCCGGGAAAGGGATGTTCTTGGCGAGCCCCCGCCCATAGGGGTCGAAATAAGACGTGCCGTATTCCTCCAGGTACTCGTAGCCGTATTTCAGGTTGTCCTGTTCGCAGGCAGGCACGATATAGTAGCAGGGATGGTTGCCGTTCTCGTTGATGGAATTCGTCGACCCCCAGTATTCCCACAGGTCCGACGCACTGAAGGTGCCATACCCATCGATGCGGATTCTGCGCGAGGACTTGTCCACGTGGTACACGAACAGGCCATGGGCAGACAGCTCCGCGTCCCAGCCCAATGCGTTGCGGCATTCGTAGATGAAGTACTCCCCTTCCTGGTCGGTCAGGCTCTTGTAGGCCTGGTTCTCCCGCACGGAAGACAGGACGTAGTCGCCGGGGCCGGAGAATTCCTGCAGGACGCTCTCGTCGAGCCATCCCAGCATAATCCGCTCCTCGATGCCGAGGTACGGAGGCACACGGCCTTCGCCGTTGTAGCCGCCGCCGGACATCAGCGAGAAATCGAACGGGCCGGCGGCGATCTCGTTCGTATCGTAATCCGTATCGTAGAAATCCGGCAGGCCCATGGCGTGGGCGAATTCGTGGCAAGCCGTGCCGATGCCGCACATCTGGCCCGCATATGAGCTCGTTCCATCCAGCTCGCTGGAGCAGGCGTAGCTGTCGACCTTCGTGCCGTCCAGGGTCAGGTTGATGCCGCCGTACGAAAGTGCCCACTGGTGCGGCCAGATAGCATCATCGTCGTCGGAATCCGCCTCGCCGTAACCGGCGTAATACATGAACACCAGGTCCACCTTGCCGTCGCCGTCGTTGTCATAGCGCGAGAAGTCGATCTTGCCGTCCAGCGCCTCGCAGGCTTCGGCAACGGCTTTCTCAGGGCACTCGTCATGGCCCGCGCTGTCGTTGCCGCCGTAATAGGCCTTGTCGTGCTCAAGCTTCACGGGACCGTACACATCGAAAATGGGCTCGAACTTGCCGTTGGAGTTCTCGTAGTAGTAATCCCGGGCGGAACCCTTGCCGCCGTTCACGCTGTATCCCTTCTGGTTCAGCAGGTTACCGAAGGCCGTATTGGCATCGGAAGTCTTGAATTCCAGGTCACTGAATTCGACGAGGACCACCAGGAAGTGCTTCTTGCCCAGGGCGACGCCGGCAGCGCCGGCGCGGTACTGCTGGCGCCTGCGCGCCTCGACGCGGCGCGCCGCAGCCTGCCGGCGGATGGACTGTGCCTGGGTCTCGGAAACGGGACGGTAGAAGCCGTCGGCGCCCTTGACGACCGTGCGGCCCTGCGAATCCGTGACCCAGTGCCCCCACTCGTCGCCGTGGCGGGCAAGCATGATGACGCTGCCGTCCGGCTGGACGTAGCGGAACTTGCCGGGACGGGCCGGCACGGCGGACAGGCTCAGGGCCGTCAGCATAAAGAACAGGGAAAGGATGATCTTACTCTTCATGGCGCACTACTTTTTGATGACGAATCCATCGCCCTTCCGGTCGGCGATCCAGACCAGGCCGCCCTCGTCCTTGACCACGGCCATCGGCACGAAACATTCCAGCAGGACGTCGGAGCCTTTCTTCCAGCGGACACCCATACAGACCGCATCGCCCGGCTTCATCGTGTCTTCGTAGCCGGTGATGGCAAGCTGCTCCTCATTGTCCGGATTCAGCAGGACGAAGGTCAGGGCGCTTCCGTCGTAGTCGCGGACATACTGGTCCGTGCCGGCGACATAGGTGCGCACATCATCTTCCAGATAGCATCCGGGGACGCTCCGGGCCAGGATGAGCTCGGAGAGGTCCTCCTCGAAAGCGGAATCGACCCGGATGGAGAGGATCAGGGAGAGATCCTTGTCATAAATGTTTCCGACCAGGTTGGTCCGCCCGTTGGTGCGCACCGGCACGGAGCCGGGAGCGATGGGGGCGTTCATTCCGGACGCCTGGAAGGAAGTGACGTCCACCTTGCCCGAAGCGGGCACGAGGACGAAATTCATCCCCACCCAGCGGTAGGGCTTGGCCGCGGCGGCGTATTTGCCGAACGGCGCGGCGGAGATGGCGTTCTCCGCGAAGGTCAGCTCGACCAGGTCGTCGCCCGGCGCACCCGCCAGGAGATCGAAGGTCGCCGGGGCCTTCACGGTCATCGACGAGCGGAACGCCGTCAGTCCCGACGGCACTTTGTCCGCCGGGACGAGGACGTTCAGCTGCGAGAACGGACGGCGGAGCGTGACGTCATAGCTCACGATGCCCGGGCTCACGTCCACCGCCGTCCAGAAAGCGTCCAGGCTGGCGTCGTTGGCCTGCAGGGCGCTCTTGTAGGAGAAAGAGGCGACGCCGTCCGCAAAGCGGACATCGTAGGCGTCGGTCCTCTGCGCGAAGAAGATGACCTTGTATTCCAGCTTGGACGGCAGGGAGAGGACGACCTCTCCGGACTGTCCGCCGTCCAGGGTGGCGACGGGCGCATAGCCCTCGCCGCCGACCCGCGAGGCGGCGGCCAGGGTGCCGTCGGCCTTGTTGAAAGCAGCCACGTAGAGCTGGAAGGTTCCGGAGGCATCATCCAGCTCCGAAGTCTCCGGGGCTCCCTTGGTCAGGACATTGTGCATCCCGACCGAGAACTTCACGTCCTTGGGCGTGCCGCCCTTGTCCGGAATCGGTTTCTCGACGCAGGCGGCCAGCAAGACCGCTGCCGCAAGTATCATGAAGATTCTGTACAATATCCTGTTCATATTACATAAAGTCATATTCATCGCTTAGTTGTTTCATCCGGCTACCAGAGCTCGGAGGTGCTGCTTTCGGCCGCTGCCTGGAGGGAAGCGGGAACCGCAGCGAAAAAATCAAATCCGGAACGGGCCTCCACGGCGTCGATGCTGGTCACGCCGGAGGAATAGGTACCGGTATGCGCCTCGTTCGTGAACAAGTAGGCGCAGCCCGAAGCGGCCGTCATCGTAGAGCCATTGAACGTGCAGAGCATCAAGCACTTGTAGAAGTGGCTCGGCAAAGGCACGCCACCGACAGTCTCCGAATCCTCATAAAGCACGCCCACGACCACGAAAAGCCGCTGGTTGGACTTCAGACCGTCCCGGCAGGAAGAGACATCCTGCTCCAACTGCGACCAGATGCCCGAATTGAAACCGTTCTGGTACTGGAGCGCCTGGTTGGTGTAGTAGAACGTCTGCTTGTTGGCGGCGGTGCACGTCTGCCGGTAGCTGGACGCGCAGAAATGTCCGCGGCTGTAGGTGCCGGTAGACGAACTCTGCTGCCAGTCGCTGTCCAGGGCGGGATCATGCGTCCACGAACCGGTCCGGCCGACATTGTTGTCCGGATAGGAAGCCGACATCTCGAACGCGTTCCAGAGCGGCGCCTTCTTGTCCTTGTCCACGAGGACGGTATAATTGCAGTACTCCTTCCCGCCGTAGGAATAGGTATGCGTCACGACCACACGTTTGGAATTGGTGGTGGCATACTTATACCAGTTCGTCGGGGTGCCGGAGTCGAAGGTTTCCGGGCCGCTGTCGGTACAGGACGTCGTGGAGACCAGCGACAGGGCCGGGATCTCGTAGCCGCCCAGGTATTGGAGGCCGGCTACGGAAGTGGACGTCGTCGTGAACGAACGGACCTCGCCGTAGATCGGGGAGCCGATCTGGCCCTGCCCGTCCTGCAGGCGGACGTACGCCCTATAGTAGTAGGTCGCACCCTTCGACAGGCTTCCCAGGGTCACAGAGAAGGACCCGGACGTACCAGTGGTACTTCCAAGCGATTCGCTGTGGCTCAGCGAAGAGGACGAGGTGCCCCATTCGAAGCCCCTGTCGTATATGGTTCCGGTCGCTCCTGAAAAGGAGCCCAGCAGGGTGGCCCCTGCTGAACTCAGGTTTTCAGTACCCCCGGTAATCACGTTGGCCGTGACCTGCGGGGGGATTGCACTTCATTCCCAGACGATCTCGACCGAGGTCACGTAGATGGCTCCGTTGTTGGAGCGGATGCCGACATAGGCATAATCATCCGTGAAAGTGATCGTGCCGGTCGCGGTCAGCGTACCGATCTTGGTCCCCTGGTTGCCACCTTCGCCCGTCGCGTAGAGGTCGCCGGCGCCGGTGTAGGCCGTGTTGCTGCCGTAGACGTCGATGGAGTTGGATCCGGACTCGACCGTGATCGTCACGGACTTGACCCGGCCGCCAGAGACCGTAGACACGATACCGGAGTTGCTGTTCTTGGAACGCATCTGGATGCCGCCGGAGCTGCTCTTCGCGCTATTGCCGGCATACCGGGCGCTGGACGTCGCGGCGACGTTCGAGAAGTCGGTATAGGTCGTGCTCGTGGCGGTGAGCAAGGCGGACGTGATCGTATCGGTGATGTCCGAAGAACTGCCCGCGGCGCTCTGCGTGATGGTGATGGTCACGTCGTCGCAGCCCGTGGCGCTGGCCGTGGCCGTGTAGGTCACGGCAGAGCTGCCCGTGTTGGCGGCGAAGGTGAGGGTAACGTCAGCGTTGCCGTTGCCGGAAGTCGCGGAAGCGGTGACGCCCGTACCCGGGGTGATCGTCCAGTCGGTGTTGGAGGTGATGGTCCAGGTGACGGAGGTCGCCGTGGCGGCGACGGTCGTCGCGGCAGGCGTAGCGGAAAGGACCGGAGCGGCAGCCGTGACGGTCAGGTCAGCGGCCTTCCAGACCTTGAGTTCCTCGGTCGTGTTGTACTTCGTCACGGTGCCTTCGGCCGTGAAGACGTCGCCGGTGTTGACCGGGATGGCCACGTTCGTGTAGACGATATAGTTCGTACCGTCCTGGGTGGCCTCGATGTTGCCCTTCTTCGTCGTGGTGGTGTTGGAAGTGGCACCGACCACCTTGACATAGGCGCTCTCATACGTGGCATAGTTGGCGGCGAGCTGGGCGAAGGTGACGACCTCAGGCTCGACGGCGCTCTCCTCGCCCTCGACGGTGGCGGCGAGATCCGTGATCTCATTGATGCCGTTGTAGATCACACCTTCGGCGATGACGTCGCCGGAGATGGTCTGGCCCTGCAGCAGGCCGTGGCCACTCTCCTTGTGGTAGAGGATGGAGCCCGTGGCGTCCTTGATCACGGCGTCGCTCGTGCCGGCGATGAAGGTGACGACCGCGTCGGTCAGCGTGCCCGTGAAGGTGGCAGACTCAGCGCCCAGGAGGGCCTTGAGTCCGGCGACGGTCGTGAAGTCCGGCTCCGCAGGGATGTTGATGGTGTAGGCGGCGGTAGCGATCTCGCTGTCGTCCATGCCTTCCTTGACGGCGATGGCCTTGATGGTCATGCTCTCGCCGACGGCGATGGCCTCGGTATAGGCCGAACTCGCAGCGGTCGGGTCGGTGCCGTCGGTCGTGTAGTAGATCGAAGCGCCGTCGGTCGCGCAGGCGATCTCCACGCTCTGGGCGGCGGTGTACTCACCGGCGGCCGGCGTGAAGGTCGGGGTAGCGACCTGCTCCAGCTGTTCGTTATGGCCGTTGCCGACCTTGACATAGACCTGCACGGTGGCGGCGGAATAGTCGGTCTTGGTGACGGCCGGGAACACGAGGGTGATGACGGCGGAGCCGTTGGCCACCAGCGGGGTGACGTCCAGCTTGCCGGTGGTGAGGTTCCATTCGGCGGAAGCCACGTTCGCCGGCTCGACGGTGATCTGCGGCTTGTCAGCCTCCACCTCGATGGGGTGGCTCACGGCGACCTCGATCGAAGAGGTCGTAGGGTTGGTCTCGTCGAAGGTCAGTTCGACGGCCTCGGCCTCGGTCTGGCCGACAGCCACGGTGACCGTGGTCACGACCTGGTCGGAACCGTGCTCCGGATCGATGATGATCGGGATGGTGATGTTGAAGTCCTCGGCGAAGACGTTGCCGACGATGTTGGTACGGCCGTTGACCTTGAGCGGTGCATTCTTCACCTGCTTGTCGGCGGCGACCTGCGAGCCGGCGCTCACGGAGAACGTGACGTCATACTGCGCAGTGGCAGCGCTCTGGTCCACCAGGACGTAGTTCATCGCGACATATCTGTGCGAATTGGAATACCCGCCGAAAGCAGCCTCGCTGATGGCAGCCGTGCTGAAGGTCCAGTCGGCCGGGTCGGACGTCGCCTTGGTGGCGAGGTTGAGCACGGTCGGGGCCTGGGCGACGGTCATCGAAGAGGTGACCGCAGCGGTGGCATCGGCGAAATTGGCCATCGGGACGAGCACGTTGACCTGCGCGAAGGGGCGCTTGAGCGTGACGGGCGAGCCGGTCAGGTCGATGCTGCCGGTGACGGTGCCCGTCTCATACGCTCCGAAGAACGCGTCGCGGGTCTCGTCGTTGGCGGCGCCGGTGGCCGTAGCCGTGACGGCCGGGCCGGTGGTGGCGCTCTTCGCCCAGTCAATGCTGTACGGAGCACCTTCCTTCTGGGCCCAGAAAACCACCTTGTAGGACTTGCCGAGGGCGATCTTGCCATTGAAGGTCACGGTCGCAGCGCCCGCGTTGATCGCAATCGGCGCATCGGCATTGTCAGCTACCCAGGTGTATGCATCATTCGCCCCAATCTCATAGATACCAGCATAGAGCTGGTCGACAGAAGTACCGTCGGCAAAGGCCTTGGTGGTCGCGCCGAGGTTGATGGAGAAAGAAGCATTGACCGTAGTACCGTCGAAGACGGGACCCTGACCAATCTCTTTCTGGCAGGACGCTACGGCCATCGCGGCCGCAATCGTCAGCAAGGAATAAAATAACTTTTTCATATCAGAATAGTGGTTATATTATTATTTCAATTTCATCGTCAAAACCCGGGCTGATGCCGATGCCGCCCGTCTTGTTGTTGCCGCCGAGGTCCGGGATCTCGAAGGTGACGGTGGTGGACCAGGCGCGGCGGACGGGCAGGTCGCCCGTGAAGGAACAGACCGGGTTGCCGGCCAGGTCCGTGAGCCGGAACTCCACGCTGACCGAGCCGTCCCGCCCAGCCGGGGCGAAGACGAAGTCGGAGCAGAACACCAGCTCGCCGGAAGGATCCAGCGCAGGCTGCATCTCGACCGTCGGGCCCTCCAGGGTCCCAACGGTCACGTCGTGCAGCATATCATAGCCGTCCGCCAGCGGCGCGGTGTAGCGCAGCGTCGCGCGCATCTGGCTGATGCCGACGCCGCCGGTATAGCTCAGGAAAGTGAGCGCCTCCGGCGCCACGAAGCGCAGCTGGGCGACGGGGCGCGACAGGCGCAGCGTCCGCTGCACCCGCTCGCCGGCCACGATGCGGCCCGACAGGTCGAGGTCCGTCTGGCCGATGAAGGCGTCGCGGGCCGTCGCGCCCGCGGAATAGTCGGAGCCGATCCGGATATTCTCGAAGGCGGAGACGTCATAGCAACGCTCCCCCGCCTCATCCAGCCGGTCCACCCAGGCATACACCTGGTAACGGGCCGGGGCGATGGGCAGGAAGACCGTCGTATCCAGCGCCACCACGGTCGAAGTCCGGGTAAACTCATACGTATAGGCGGGCGAAAGCCCGAACTGGGCGTCGCCCTGATAGCGGAACAACTGGACCGCATAGCGGTAGCCCCGCGGCGTCTTGCCCGCCTTGGTCGGCTGTCCGTTGACAGTCAGGGACTCCATATCCTCCTCGAACACCAGGCGTACGGAGAAATCCTGTGCGGGATCTCCGTACTCGCTGCTCGGGAATTCGTGCGGGTTGCAGGCCGCGAAAGCCGCGCCCGCAACCAGCAGGAGCCATATCCGTGCTAAATACCTCATCTTTTCTTACCTAAGCGATAAGTCAGGGAAATGGACGCGTGGTCCACGCCGAAGTAGTCGCGCACCTCGGAAGAGGAATAGCGGCCGTTCTCGACGTTATAGAACATATCGTAATCGAGATGCAGATAACCGCCGCCCACGCAGAGCTCCAGGCCCCAGCGGTCGGAGCCGTTCGGGTCCAGGCGGAACTTCCAGCCGAAATTGAAACCGCCGCCATAGGCCGGCGTGTTGCCGCCGCGGTCCTGGATGCGGAAGGTCTCGCTCTTGAGGGCGATGTTGTAGTATCCGAAGGTGCCGTGCGCGGCCAGGAACGGGCCGCTGAAATTGTCGCGGAACCAGAAACGGAGCTCGGGCTGGGTGCCGAACACGCGGAACTTGTTCTGCACGCTGAACCAGTCGGCCGCGGAATAATAGACCGGCAGGCTGAACGACAGGTGGCGTCCCATCTCGATTTCGAACGCCAGGTTCGCGTCCAGCAGCCCCCAGGCCGGCAGGTTCGTCTTGAGATAGCAGCTCCAGGGCCACTTCTCGGAGAAATCATATTCGGTATCCAGCTCGTCGTCGTCCGGCAGGGGCGGCGGGAGCCGGTTGTAGGCGGGCTCCTGCGCGGGCGCCTCCTGCGCCTGCGGGATCACGACGACGGGCACCTGCGGCGTCACGGTCGCGGGACCCGGCGCGATGGCGGGAGCCTCCGGCAGGATCTCGTATTCGAAGACCACCACGGTCGAACGCATCTCCGGGAAGACGTTCTCCAGCAGGTAATCCCAGGTGCGCTGGAAACGCTCCACCTTGATCCGCCGCAGGTCGCGGTCCTCGATCAGGGGCAGGAGCTGGCGGCGCATCGGGACGTACGGGTCCTCGCGGACCAGCTGCTCGAACAGGGCCCAGTCGATGTCCTTGTAGTGCACCTCGAAGCTGTTGGGATCGAAGCGCAGCGACAGGGAGAGATACTCGGCGATGTTCTGGGCGCGGCTGTACGCGATCCGCTCGTTGACCTCGGCGGAGCCTTCCGGCGAGGCGCAGGCGTTCACGATCACGCGGCGGATATTGGCCGTCGTGTCGCGCTGCAGGGCGCGGACCTTGTTGGCGAATTCCGTGAAACGGCGGCCGTTCCCCTCGAAATGGGGATCGAACTCCGTCTTGCCCTGACGGAAATAAACCTTGACCGAATCGCTCTGCGTCTGGGCGGAAACCAGCGCGGAGACGAGCAGTGCCATCGTGGTCAGTATAAGTCGAATTCTTCGCATAGGATCACAAAGATAAATGGTCTACTGTTCTTACTGTACAATCCGTACGCCGTCCAGGTCGATCAGGGTGAACTGGGCTGCGCCATTATAGATCGTGAGGAGGCCCGTCACCTCGATCGCCGCCCCGTCCGCCGCGGAGGCGGAAGGGTCGCCGATCACGGCGGCGGGAATCTCGCTGTCGGCAAACTTGGAATATCCGCTGGTGCGGATCTGCACCGGGACGTCGCCCAGCGAGAAGTACTGGCTCATCGTCACCGGCGAGGCGTTGGCGATCAGCGCGTCGAGCAGTTCGCCCTCGACCTTGCTGCCGCCCTGCGTGGTCACGCCGTCGAAATTGCCCGCGGCGATATACTCCAGGAGCTTCGACTTGGACATCGCCCAGGTGTTGACGCCGTAGGTGCGGCTGCTCAGGAACACGCGGTTCTCCGTCTTGTCGTCGATGTAGAGGATGGCGAAGATGCGCTTGTAGCTGTCGCTGGCATAGTCGGTCTTGGCGCCGTAGGTCAGGCCCTTGAGGGTCACGTAGCTGCCCCAGAGGTCGCTCTTGAAGCCGCCGTCGGCGAGGGCCTGCTTCAGCTCCGCCGCCGTGACGGCGCGGGGCGCAGGGCCCTCGGCCTCCCGGCCGCGGAAGATGTGCGTGTCGATCAGGTACTGCGCGTCGATGTAGGCGGTGTCATACTCGCCGCTCTCGTCTTCGACGCCGAGCTGCGGCATGCCGCTGTAGGAGCCCAGCGTGAGGCCCTTGCAGTCCACGTAGACCCACTGGCCCACGCGATAGTCGCTATAGAGCGAGGACTTGCCGACCTTGACGCTGATGGCGCCGGTCTGGTCCTGGATATAGAGTTCGCGGTAGATGTTGCCGCTGCGGTCGCTCGAGATGACCTGGCCGCCGATCACCACGTTGCGCGTGATCTCGACCGCCTTGCCGCCGTTGTCGAGGTAGAGCTGCTTGAGCTCCGCGATGGTCGTGTTGACCACGGCCATCACCGGCTCGCGCTTCGCCGGCTCGTCGTAGGTCCCCGTGAACACGGGATCCCACTCCTGGCAGGACGCCAGCAGCGCGAGGAAAAGGCAGGATGCTAAAAGTTTTCTCATACGGCGTCAGAATTTGAAATAGACATTCAACATATAGTTGAAACCACTCATATAGAAATACTTGGCATCAAAGCGATAGTAGCGCTCCTTGCCCACGGTGTTGTCCACGATACGAGTCTGCTCGTAACCGCCGGTCTTGACGTCGCGCCGGTTGAGCAGGTTCTTGGCGTTGAAGGAGAAACCGAGCTGGTACTTGCGTCCGAGCGACCAGCTCTTGCCGACGCTCAGGTTGAGCAGGCAGACCGGGGCGAACTTCTCCTGCGCCGCCATGTACTCCACTTCGATCGGGGTCACGATGTTGTCGGGACCGGCCGTGGCGAAGTCGGTACGGTAGAGCGGGTTCATGCTGAGGTAGGAGTTCGCGAAATACTCGAAGTCCGCGTCGATGAACCAGTAGTCGTAGTTGTAGGCGAGGCCGATGCTGGTGGCCAGCTGCGGCGTGCCCGGCACGAAGTGCTTCTGGAAATGGTCGATCTCGTCGGTGATCACGCCGCTCTCGTCGCGCTTGAAGACGGGATGGCTCTTCCAGTACGGGATCAGGACCCGGGTGCGGCCTTCATACTCCACCGGAGCGGCGCTGTTGTCCACCGTCTGGACCATCGTCGGGTTGGAGGTGTATTCATAGCGACCGGCGCTCAGCACGCCCTGCAGGGCCACGTTCGGAATCGGGAGCGGAACCTTGAAGCCCACTTCGATGCCGTAGTGCTGCTCGTCGATGCCGCTCAGCGCGAAGTTGGAGAAGGCGTTCTGCAGGTCGTCGTAGGCGCTCATCACGTCCGTCTGGTCCATCACCTTGGTGTAGTAGGCGGTCACGCGGGCGTTGAAGCCGCCGCCGGAGTACTGCCAGTTGATGTCGCCGGCATAGGTCCGCACGGGCTTGAGCTCGTCCACCACGGAGTCGCGCGTACGCGGCGACAGGTAGGCCGTCGAGAAGTTCGGGGCGTCCTGGAGCGCGGAGGCGTTGGCGTAGATACGCATCCGGCCGCCGATCACCCAGCCCATCGAGTACTTGCCCGACCAGGTCAGGAAACGCTGCGGCTCGGACTTGCCGAAGGAGCCCGGCAGGAGTTCGCCGTCCGGGCCGCGGCTGATGTTGACGCCGCCGATGACGAAGTCGCTGCCGTCCGGGCGGAGGCCCGGGAACAGGCCCTTGCGCACGAGGCCCTCGCGCCAGAAGGTCGTGTAGCCGACGGAGCAGCCCACGTTGGCGCTGAAGTTGCCCAGGGTGAACAGGCCGTTGACCCAACCGCCCACCTTGCGCACCTGCGCGTAGTAGTCATAGCCGAACTTGTCGCCAACGCGCAGCGCGCGCGCCGACCCCTGGGCGAGCCAGTAGTCGAGGTCGTTCTGCGTCTTGGCCTCCACGGAAGCGTATTCGCGCTCCGCGAAAGAGTCGATGTCCACGTAGTAGTCGCCGCCGAGCAGGTCGGCGACCTTCTTGTAATATTCGGTCCGGTTGATCCGGCCGTCGAGGCCGCCGGTGAAAGTGATCTGGTCGTCCACGCGCCACTTGAAGTTGAACGCGAGATTGAGGTCGCGCTGGTCCGTGAAGCGCTCCTCCTGGATGTACTTCGAACGGGCCAGGCCGCCGCCCTCGATGTTGTTGCGGTTGACGTCGTAGAGGCGGTCCCAGTTGAGATGGGTGATGTTGGGGAAATGCTGCGGGTGCGTCCAGGCTTCACGTGCGGCGGCGTATTTGAGGAGGCTGTTGCGCCCGTAGTCGGCATTCTCCTTATAGAAATAGCTCGGCAGGTTGCGGTAGTAGTCGGGACGCGGGTCCTGCGCGTCGTACCAGTCGAGCGCCGTGTAGCCGTTGTTGCCGAAGCGGTAGAGCACCGTCAGCGAGCCCTTGAAGGCGTCGGACGGGAAGAAGTCGTACTTCAGGAACGTAATAGGTTCGTGCGTATTGCGCACGCGCGAATTGCGCAGCTTGCCGTCCTGGTAGCCCCAGTTGGAATTGTACATATTGTCCCCCACCAGGTCGTAGACCTCCTGCGTGGAGGCGTTCTGGGCGCCGCGGCTGCCCGGCGTGCCGAAGGCCGTCAGGGCGAGCCGGCCCGTGCTCCATTCCTTGGCCACGGAGGCGAAATACGCGAACGAGCGGTAGTACTGTCCCGTCACCCAGTCGTTGCCGCCCAGGCGGGCGGACGCGGAGAAGGCGTAGGACCAGCCGCTGTCCAGCACGCCGGAGCCGTAGGTCAGCATCAGGCGGAGGCGGTAGCTCGTGCTGTTGGTCATCACGCTCCCGCGCAGGCCGGTGCGGACGTTGGGCGCGTCGGCGTAGATGTTGGTCACGCCGTTGATGCCGCCCAGGCCGTAGTCGGACACGTCGGCGCCGGTCACGGAGTCCTTGGTGCGCGTGGCCTCATTGAGGCCGCTCCACAGGGAGAAGGGGGCGCTGCCCGTCACGGCGTCGTTCAACAGGACGCCGGCGAGATAGACCCGCTGCGTCTCGGAGGTATAGCCGCGCACGTTGAAGCGCACGGCGCTGAAATTGTAGCCGGCGAGGCTGTTGAATACGTCGTTCTGGTCGAAGAGCACCGTCGGGTTGTCGTTGTAGCCCGAATCGCCCATGTCGAACTCCTCGATCAGCTCTTCGTTGAAGATCTCGGGACGCGCCTGGCTCAGCGAGATGTTGAACAGGTTGCGGACGTAGCCGTCCGTGACCGTCACGTTGACCCGCGTCTCCATATAGCCGGTCGCGGTGACCAGCAGGTCGTACGAGCCGTCCGCCAGGCCGTTGATGCGGATGCGTCCCTCCGCGTCGGACGTGGCCGTGGCCACCTCCTGGGCGCCGCGGAACAGGACCGCGGAGGCTCCCGGAATGGGCGCGCGGTCGGCGCGGCTGTAGACCACGCCGGTCACGCCGCCCGTCTGCGCGAGCAGGGCGAGCGGGAGCAGCAAGGCAAAGAGTGCCGTTATCAATCTCTTGTGACTCATTTCTTTGCGGGTTTAGTGCTGACGACGATATACGTAGGATAGTGGTCGCTGTAGCCGTTGATGAAAGCGCCGCCCGACGATGTGCGGAAAGGCGTACCCTTGTACTGGCCCTCCTGCTGCGTCATGAACGGCTTGTGGAAGATGCGGCCGTAGAACCGGTCCTTGACGATCGGGATGATCCCGAGCGTGCCCTTGCGGGGGCGGACCAGGTTGGAATTGACCACGATGATGTCGTAGATGTTCCACTCGCCCTGATAGGCGAGCGAGCCGTAGCCGGCCTTGAGCATCGACAGGAACGGCGAGAAGAAATCCTCTCCGCGCACGTCCCCGATGCGCTCCTTGCCGTGCATATATTTGACCATGCTGTCGTCGGACGGGTTGTCGTTCATATCTCCCATCGCAACGATCTTGATCTCAGGATATTGCTCCATCAGCGCCATCGACTCGCGGTACATGATCTCGCCGCCGCGCGAACGCAGGTCGCCGCCCTTGCCGCCGATACGCGACGGGAGGTGCGCCACGAAGAAGGCGAACATCTCGCCGCCCAGCAGGCCGCGCACCATCAGGATGTCGCGCGTGCGGAAATCCGCCTGCTCCTCGGGGGTCATGTCGAAGGTGATGTCGCTGCCCGCGAACGTGAACGGGATCGAGCGGCTCTCCAGCACCTTGAACACGCTGGGCCGGTAGAGCAGCGCCACGTCCACGCCACGACGGTCGGGGCCGTCGAAATGGACGATCTGGAAGTCGGCCTCCGCGATCTCGGGCTGGATCACCAGGTCCTCGAGGACGTGGCGGTTCTCGATCTCGCTGACGCCCAGCACGGCGTGCCAGACCTTGTTGTCCTCCTTCATCGCCCGGATCACCGAGGCCATGTTGTGGAGTTTCTTGGCATATTTGACTTCGGTCCACTGGTTCGCGCCGTCGGGCAGATACTCATAGTCGTTCTTGCCCTCGTCGTGGTAGGTGTCGAAGAGGTTCTCGAGGTTGTAGAAGCCGACCACGTAGTTGCGGCCGCCGCGCTGCGCCTGTGCGGGCGCGGCCAGCGCCGCCCACAGGACGACGGCGGTCAAAAGGCCGTATAAGACTGTCTTTCTCATAGCTTCACGATCATTGCCACCACCAGTTGACGGTGGAAGGTTTCTCAGACTTGATGTTCGTCGCGGCGACGTTGCCCACCGCGTCGGACAGATTGACGAAGAGCTCATACCCGAGCTTCTCCTCCAGGGCCGCTACGGAAAGCGACTCGTTCTTGGAGAAGGTCTGGGGGTAGCCCTCGTGGTTATACCAGAATGCCGCCGCCATGTAGCCGGCATGGCCGATGGTGGCGTCCTTGCGATAGCGGAGCACCGCCTTGTAGTAGGCGGTCGGGACGGTGACCTTATTGTTGCTGCAGTCATACACATAGTGCACCGCGCCGTCGGTCACGCAGCCCGTGACCACGTAGAGCGTGTCGGAGCTGTTGGCCCAGCTGCGGACCTTGCCCTCCAGGGTCGCCCACACGCCGCCGTTGAAGTCGTTGTTCTGCGGGGTGATGTTGGTGCCGTAGAAGGTCGTCGCGTTGAGCGATTCGTTGGCCGTGCGGTCGGCGGACGGGAGCTGGTGCCCGCGGGCATACCAACCGTTGTCGCCCTCCTTGTAGCCGCCGGACACGTTCGACTGCTTCGAGGCGGGCAGGAACGGATCGTAGCCCCAGGCCTCGCTGCGTCCCGAGTTGCCCAGATAGACCCGGCAGAGCGGGTAGGCCACCCAGTGCGAGACGCGGTTCGTATAATCCCAATAATAGGCGTAGTTGCGGAGTGCCTTGCCGTCGATCGTGCAGGAACGGGAGAAGAAGTCCAGCCCGTCGAAGGAGGAAGTCGCCGGGAGCTCCAGCCAGTGCGGCCGGGCCGTCGACTCGCCCTGGCCGCCGCCACCGACCACGGGTGCGGCGCCCGACTCCTGCGTCAGCTCGACCGACGCGGTGGCCAGGCCGGTGTCCAGCACCAGGCGGAGCTTGCGCGTCACGACGCCGGTGTTGGCCTCAAACGACAGGACGACGTTGTTCTTCGGGCCCATGCCGGTCGCCGGGGAGACGGAAGCCCATCCGGCGCCGTCCACGATCTCCAGCACCCACGGGCCGTCGGTCCGGACGCTCACGAACGCGCTCCCCGCCTCGGCGGGAAGCGTCGTCGAAGCGACCTCCAGCGACGCCGTGTCGCTGAGCATCGGCGGCTTCAGCCCCTCGGTACAGGAGCTCAGCAGCGCCGCTGCAGCCAGCAGCAATAGCAGGATATGCGTTTGTTTTCGCATGGGTCGGACTATTTATTGTCTTTCAAATAAAGCTGCAGGAGCGTGCCGTCTGCAGGAACCGTCGCGGAGCAGCTGAAATTCGTGTAGGTGCCGCCGCCGTGATAGATCGTCTTGCCGGTGGACTTGTGGGAAATCTTGAACAGGCCGCCCGACAATTCAGCAGTAAACGTGTGGTCGAAGTTGTCTCCGATCTGGAAAGTTCCGTCGTGTTCGGTGTCCACGGCCAGCTTGCGGCCGTCGGGCATCGCGATCTCATAGCCGCCGGAGACGGCCGTGATCGTGAACTCGTTCGCAGCCAGGTCAGTCGCGATCTTGTCGCCGCTGACCGAGATTTCCTTGCCGTTCAGACGGCCATAGGTCTTGTCCGAAGCGATGGGCGTCGCAGCATAGTACTTGCCTTCCTTGATACCGACAAGGATGTACTTCCCGCCGGCAGTGATCGAGCTGACCTTGGAATAAGTGGTGCCGGTCTGCTGGCCGCCACCGCCGCCACCGCCCTGGGTGGTGCCGTTGAGCGAGTAGATGTAGGCCTCTTTCGCCGCCGTTTCAGGCGTGCCTTGATAATTCGTCAGTTTGCCACAGATGACGACATCATCTCCGACCTGCACCTGCTTGTCCCCTTCTGCCCAATCAGTATTTCCAAGATACTTCACGCTGTAGCACTGGAACTGGTCGCCGGAAGTGGCCCCGTCATCCGAGATGAAGAACGTCGCCGTCTTGTGCGTAGCATCAAACGGATACTTCACCTGGCTGATCTTTCCCTTTACATACACGTCCGTAGCCGTTTTCTCGCCACTTGCCAGCGCGGAAGCGACAGCATTAGCGCCAGCGGCATTGTACGGATCGGCCAGCGTACCGGTACCATTGGCCGTACCGCCGCCACCACCGCCGCCACCGGACTCGGTGACGCCGTTGAGCGAGTAGAGATAGGCGCCGCTGGCCGTCTCCGGCGTGTTGCCGCGATAGTTCATCAACTTACCATAGACGATCACCTCGTCACCGACCTTGATGTCCGTGCCGGAGGTATATTTCTGGTTGCCCAGATACAGGACGTGGAAACAATAGAACTCCGAACCGCCCGTGGCGCCGTCGTCACTGATATAGAAGGAAGCGTTGCCATACGTGCCGCCCTCCGTAAAGGTACCCTTGTCTGCGATCTTGGAAATCTTGCCCTTCACGTAGACCGGATCGGTCGTCTGGTACTCCGACGTGCTCGTCCAGGTCAGGTTCGCCACGGCGGCGATGGCCGCAGCAGCGTTGTACGGATCGGCGAGCGTGCCGGTGCCCTGCGGCGTGCCGGTCTGGCCGCCGCCACCGCCGCCGCCCGAAGTCTCACCGTTGAGCGAATAGACGTACGAACCGGACGACGTCTCCGGCGTATTGCCGCGGTAGTTCATCAGCTTGCCGCAGACAATCACCTCGTCGCCGACCTTGATGTCCGTGCCGGATGTATACTTCTGATTACCAAGATACAGGACGCGATAGCAGTAGAAGTCCTTCTCGCCCACGGTGCCGTCGTCGCTGATATAGAAGTTGGCGTTGCCGAAGGTGCCGCTCTGGGCGAACGTGCCGTTGTCGGCAATCCGGCTGATGATACCCTTGACATATACGACATCCGTCGTCTGGTACTCCGACGTGCTCGTCCAGGTCAGGTTCGCCACCGCGGCGTTGGCGCCTTCGACCGTGTACGGGTCTTCCAGCGTGCCGGTGCCGTTGGACTTCGCGCCCTTGGCGCCCTTCTGGTTGACGGTCACGGCGGCCTTGGACAGGCCGATCGAGAAGACGACGTCGCCCGTACGGTCATAGCCGGCGTTGTCCAGCACCGTGAGCGTCACGCGCTGCGGTGCGGACGAAGCCGGACCGTGGTCCGGATCGATCGCGACCCAGTCCGGTTTGCTGCGGACAAGCCACTCGCGGGAGGCCGTGACGTCCACGGTCTGCTCATTCGACTGCTGCCCGAATTCAAGGGACTCCGTCCCGACGCGCAGGTCAGGCAACACATAGTCCTCATCCTGCCGACATCCGGAGAATAGGAGTCCGGCAGCCAGGATGGCTGCAAACAAGGTCTTGATTTTCATCAGTATATTAGTTTTATCGTTTCCCTGCCGGAGCGACGTCCGGCAGGGAAACGCGTGTTATTCCTTATTTAAATAGTTCGGATTGCTCCTGGATCAGCTGCTCCAGCACGCCCGGATCGAAGTAGTTGATCCGCATGGCGGCCTTGACGGCCGAGAGCGTCTCCGCGGCCTTGGCGCGCGCGGCTTCCGTGCCCTTGCGCAGGACCTCGTAGACATACGGCAGGTCCTGCTCCAGGGCCTTGCGGCGCTGGCGCATCGGCTCCAGGGTGTCATTCAGGACTTCCGTCAGGAAGTTCTTGATCATCACGTCGCCCAGGCCACCGGCGCGGTATTGCGCCTTGACCTCGTCGAGCGAGTGGAAGTCGAAGCTGACCTTCTTGCCGTGGAAGCATTCGCCGAAACGGTCGAAGTGCTCCGGGCGGCAGAAGGCGTCGAGGTAGGTGAAGACGGTGTTGCCTTCGACCTTGCCCGGGTCGCTCACCTGCAGGTGTCCGGGGTCCGTGAACATGCCGCGGACCTTGGCCTTGACCTCCTCCGCGCTGTCGGAGAGGTAGATGCAGTTGCCCAGGGACTTGCTCATCTTGGCCTTGCCGTCCGTGCCGGGCAGGCGCAGGCAGGCGGCATTGTCCGGCAGGAGGATCTCCGGCTCCACGAGGGCCGGGCCGTAGGTGCTGTTGAACTTGCGCACGATCTCGCGCGTCTGCTCGATCATCGGCTCCTGGTCCTCGCCCACCGGCACCGTCGTGGCGCGGAAGGCCGTGATGTCGGCCGCCTGGCTGATCGGGTAGCAGAAGAAGCCGACCGGCGTGCCCGCCTTGTTGTCGGCGCCCTCGGCGTCGTTGAAGCCGCGCATCTGGATCTCCTGCTTCACGGTCGGGTTGCGCTGCAGGCGCTGGACCGTGACGAGGTTCATATAGTAGAACGTGAGCTCGGTGAGCTCCGCCACCTGCGACTGGATCAGGATGTGGCTCTTGGCCGGGTCAATGCCGGCCGAAAGGTAGTCCAGGGCCACCTGGATGATGTTCTGGCGGACCTTCTCGGGGTTGTCGGCGTTGTCAGTCAACGCCTGCGCGTCGGCGATCATGATGTAGATCTCGTCGAACGCGCCGCTCTCCTGCAGCTCCACGCGGCGCCGCAGGGACCCTACATAGTGTCCGATATGGAGGCGACCGGTGGGCCGGTCGCCTGTGAGGATAATCTTCTTTGCCATTAGTCTTTTACTGCTTTGAGGGCCTCCCGCACCTGGTTCTCGATCTCGTCACAAAGCTCGACGTTGTCCTTGAGAAGCTGCTTGACGGACGCGAGGCCCTGGGCGAGCTTCTCGCCCTGGTAGCTGAACCAGCTGCCGCTCTTGTGGATGATGTCGAATTCGATGGCCAGGTCAGCGATCTCCGCAACGTGGGAAATGCCTTCGCCGAAGACGATGTCGAACTCGGCCTTCTTGAAGGGCGGGGCCATCTTGTTCTTGACGACCTTGACGCGGGTGCGGTTGCCGAGGGCTTCCTCACCGTCCTTGATCTGGCTGGTACGACGCACGTCCAGGCGGACGGAGGCGTAGAATTTGAGGGCGTTGCCGCCCGTGGTGGTCTCAGGATTGCCGAACATCACGCCGATCTTCTCGCGCAGCTGGTTGATGAAGATGCAGCAGGTGTTGGTCTTGGAAATGTTGGCCGTGAGCTTGCGGAGGGCCTGGGACATCAGGCGGGCCTGGAGGCCGACCTTGTTGTCGCCCATCTCGCCTTCGATCTCGGCCTTGGGGGTCAGGGCCGCGACGGAGTCGACGACGACGATGTCGATGGCGCCGCTGCGGATCAGGTTGTCCGCGATCTCGAGGGCCTGTTCGCCGTTGTCCGGCTGGGAAATGAGGAGCGTGTCGAGGTTGACGCCGAGGGCCTTGGCATAGGTGCGGTCGAAGGCGTGCTCCGCGTCGATCATCGCGGCGATGCCGCCGGCCTTCTGGGCCTCGGCGATCGCGTGGATCGCGAGCGTGGTCTTGCCGCTGGACTCGGGGCCGAAAATCTCGATGATGCGGCCCCGGGGATATCCGCCGATGCCGAGGGCGTGGTCGAGGGCCACGGAACCGCTCGGGATCACCTGGACATCCCAGTCGGGCTGCTCGCCCAACTTCATGATGGTGCCCTTGCCGTAATCTTTCTCAATCTTGTCGATCGTCGCCTGGAGGGCTTTGAGTTTCGCCGCATTCACATCCACGGTCTTGTCTTCTGCTTCTTTCGCCATAGTGGTCTTTTTGGTTTAAACGTTAAACAGTTTTTGATAGTTCACGTTCGGTCCTTCGCTCCTGTTTCGAATTTCCCGAAGGGAAACAAATATAAGCATATTTTCTGTCATTGTAC
>ONQP01000049.1 GCA_900319975.1 uncultured Bacteroidales bacterium
GGACGTGAAGCCTATCCCGGCGACGTGTTCTATCTGCACTCCCGTCTGCTGGAGCGTGCAGCCAAGATGAACGAGCAGCAGGAGGTGGCCGAGCAGATGAACGACCTGCCCGAGTGCATGAAGGGGCACGTCAAGGGTGGTGGCTCGCTCACCGCTCTGCCTATCATCGAGACGCAGGCAGGCGACGTGTCGGCCTACATCCCGACCAACGTGATCTCCATCACCGACGGTCAGATCTTCCTCGAGAGCGACCTCTTCAACCAGGGCTTCCGTCCCGCCATCAATGTCGGTATATCCGTATCCCGTGTGGGTGGTTCGGCACAGATCAAGTCGATGAAGAAGGTGGCCGGTACGCTGAAGATCGACCAGGCACAGTATCGCGAGCTCGAGGCCTTCTCGAAGTTCTCCAGCGATATGGATGCCGTGACGGCGATGACGCTCGACCGTGGTCGTAAGAACAACCAGCTGCTCATCCAGCCGCAGTACAGCCCGATGCCGGTGGGCGAGCAGGTCGCCATCCTCTATTGCGGTACGCACGCGCTCATGGCCGACCTGCAGGTCGACCAGGTCATCGAGTTCCAGGGCCTGTTCCTGGACCGGATGCGCGGCGCGCACGCAGACATCCTCGCAGCGCTCTCCGACGGCAAGATGCCGGACGACGCGCCTGCGGTCATCGAACAGGAAGCCGCCGACATCTGCCGGCTGCTGACGCACAAAGCATAAGGAGAGAGAGGCGTGGCATCACTTCGGGAGATCAAAGACCGGATCGGATCGGTCCGCAGCACGCTGAAGATCACTTCGGCGATGAAGCTCGTCGCTTCCGCGAAACTGCGGAAGGCGCAGCGGGCCATCGAATCGCTGCGCCCCTACGAGCGCACGCTCGCCGAGATCCTGGCGGCCCTGCCGGCGGGGGCGCCCTCCACGACGCCAACGCACAACGCGCCCACCGCCATCGTGGCGATCGCGTCCAACAGCTCCCTCTGCGGCGGGTTCAACGCCAACGCCGCCCGCCTGGCCCTGGAGACCATCCGCGCCTGCGAAAACGGCGTGGAGGTCTATCCCCTGGGCCGCAAGATGGCCGAAGCGCTGAAACGCGCCGGCTATTCGTCCGACCAGGACTACAACGACCTCGTCGGCCATCCGTCCTATGAGAAATCCGCCGCGCTGGCCCGCTCCCTCGCGGAGCGCTTCCAGCAGGGAGAAATCGGCCGCGTGGTGCTCGTCTACAACCGATTCCGCTCAGCCTCCTCGCAGGAGCCCGTCGCGGAGGAATATCTGCCGTTTACCGCCCCTGTCATCCAGAGCGAAAACGAAGGATCTCCTTCCGCCGAAGAATACATCCTCGAGCCGGACGCCGAGGCGCTCGTCGCCCAGCTGCTCCCGCAGGTGATGCTCCTTAAATTCCACGCGGCGATCCTTGACTCCGCCGCAGCAGAACAAGCCGCCCGCACCTTAGCGATGCAGACGGCTTCGGACAATGCCGAGGATCTTCTCGGTGAGCTTACGCTCGAATATAACAAGGGTAGGCAGCAGAAGATCACGGCGGAAATCCTGGATCTGCTGGGAGGCGCCTCCGGCTAGTTGGTTTTATCTGTTATTCCCCAGCATATATTCGAAAGAGCCAAGTGCGTCAAGTTTGCCGCCGGCCGCACGGCCCTGGCGGTTGATGACGTTCTGCTTGGCGCCTCCGATCATGGCTTCCTTCAGCATGTCGTTGGTGAAGCCAGGACCACCGAAATAGGAGACGAGCAGCGCGGCCACGCCGGCAGCGTGCGGTGACGCCATCGAAGTGCCGGGCATGTAGATGTAGCTGTTCGTGGGGGCCGTGCTGGCAACCCATTCTTCAGGGCGGGAGCTGGAATCAGATCCGCCGGGAGCGAGCAGGTCCACCCAGTCGCCGTAGTTGGAGAAGCGCGGCATCTTGCCGTCGGGGCCGAAGGCGCCCACGGCGATGACCGGCTCATAGCTGGCCGGCGTGCCGTAGCGGTAGCCGTCGTTGCCGGAGGCGAAGAAGATCACGCCACCCGCCATCGGGCCGGTCTGACGGCCGCGGCTGTCCTTGCCGGCGTTCGCGATGAAGTAGTCGATGGCCGAACGGAGGGCGGAGCTGTAGGAATTGAACTGCTGGGCGGTGCGACGCGCCTGGCTCTCGGAGCGGGCGACATAACCCCAGCTGCAGTTCATGATCACGGCGCCGTGGTCTGCGGCCCAGACGATCGCGGAGGCGTCGTCGCCGGAATCACTGCTTCTCGGACCGAAAATAGGGAGGGTCATGATGCGTACGCCGCCGTTGCCGTTGCGGCCGCCGGCCACGCCGCAGACGCCCTTGCCGTTGTTGTTGACAGCGGCGATGGTGCCGGCCACGTGCGTGCCGTGCTCGTCAGCGAACATCTGGGTGCCCGAGTAGCCGCTCACGAAGTTGTGGCTTCCCTCGGAGGTGGAGAGCACGACGCCGGCCAGGTCCTCGTGGCTGCGGTCCACGCCGCCGTCAACGACGGCTACGATGACCTCGCTCGAACCGGCGGTGTAGCGGTCCCACACCGGCTCGACATTGATGTCGGCGCCGGCCTTGAAACCACGCTTCTGGGCCGTGTTGATATAATTCCACTGATGATACAGGAACGTGTCGTTGAAGTTGGAATACTTGACCTTCTCGATCGGGAAGTCCACGGCTTCCACGCCGGGCAGCGTGCTCAGGTCGTCGCCAGCCTTGGTCTGGGGGACGGCGGGATCATAGGTGACGCGGAACCAGCGGTGCAGGCCCGCGGCGCGGTGACGCTCCTCGAATTCGCCGGCGTCCGGGAAGACGCGCTCGATCCGCTCGATGCCGATGGCGTCGAAAGCCTTCGTGCGCGGCATGTCCGCGAAGTCGGCGGCCGCCTCGTCGGAGACAAGCAGCACGGCCGTGCCGGGGATGAATTCGGAATCGTTCTGCACGGCAGGGGATTCTTCGACCGGCTTCAATGCGTCGGAAGCGCAGCCGGAGAAGATCAGCAACAGAGAAGCTAACAGGAAGCTTGAATAGTGTTTTTTGACCATAGATCAGAAAAATAAAAAATTAGTATAAACACACACAGCCCGGAGGCACTATTTTTTTACTATGCTGAACTTCTCTCCGTTGACGACCAGAGAGTAGGGACCGCCGGCCATCTCTTCCATGCAGATGTCCAGCGGCTGGAAAGGACCGGCCTGGATGGAGCCGGACTCGAAGACGCAGGCGCCGGCCGTGTTGTACAGCTTGACGTCGATGGTCTTGTCGGTGCCGGGACGCACGTGGAGCCAGTCGGTGACGGGGTTGGGGAAGATATCGATCGCCCGGTACTGGTTGCGGGCCAATACGCGGAACTCGGCCTTTCCGACCGCCTGGCGGGCGTCATAGGCTTCGACATGGATCGTGGAGAGGCCGTAGTCCGACGGCGTGACGGTGAGCTGGCTGCGGTTGTTGATGGTGCAGGAGGCGTTGCCGTCACCGGTCATGGACGCGCGGTACTGCAGGACCTCTCCGTCAGCGTCGCTGAAATGCTCGTCGAGATCCAGTACGAATGCCGACGTGGAGGCGGCGTTGACAATCTTGTCCTCGATGGGCGCGGAAACGGCCGGGACCGAGTTGGGGAGGATGACCAGCGGGAAGGTCTCGTCGACTTCGTTGCCGGCTTTGATGCGGATGGTGTAGGAACCGGGCTGGGCCTTGAGTGCATTGACGTGCAAGTCAATCGACGAAGTCGAGCAGGAGGCCGTGAGGCCGGGGCAGTCGCTGCTGACCGAGAAGGACAGTCTTTTGCGGAGATTGCCGCGGACCAGGATATGCATGTCGTCCTCGACGTGGGATTTGACGGTCCAGTCCGGCTTGTCGGCCGTGAAGCTGATATTTTCAAGGAGCAGCTCTTCGAAAGCTCCGAGCGCATCCAGTTTTCCACCGCCGATTTCCCTGCCCTGCAGATCGAGGGCGTCCTTGTCGGACCCGCCCACAATCGCATCCGTCAGCATCTCGTTGGTGAATCCGGGCCCGCCGAAATAGGAAACGATCAGCGCGGCCACGCCAGCAGCGTGCGGGGCGGCCATGGATGTGCCGGGGAAAAAGCTATAGGTGTCGTCAGGAGTCGTGCTGAGCACCCATTCGTATGATTTGGTGTTCGAGTCGGATCCGCCGGGAGCAACCAGGTCCACCCATTCTCCGTAGTTGGAGAATTTGGAAAGCTTGCCCTGCGGTCCGTGGGCCGCCACGGCGAGGACGCGGTCGTAGCCGCCGGGTATGCCGGATTTGTGACCTTCGTTGCCTGAGGCAAAGAAAATGACGCCGCCGGCCATCGGGCCAACCTGTTTGCCGTTTTCGTCCAGACCGGCGTTGTCGACGAAGTAGTCGATGGCCGATCTGAGCGCGGACGGATAATTCTGGAAGTTTTCGGCCGCATCACGGTCCGCCTCTTCCGATCCAGAGCTGAAGCCCCAGCTGCAGTTGGCGATCACGGCGCCGTGGTCCGCCGCCCAGACGATCGCCTGGGCTTCGTCGCCTTCCAGATTGTCCCTCCCGGGAGCGACGATCTGGCAGGACATGATGCGGACGCCTCCTTTGCCATCCCGGCCGCCGGCCACGCCGCAGACACCCTCGCCGTTGTTGTTGATGGCGGCGATGGTACCGCCGACATGCGTGCCGTGTTCATGGGCATAGACCTCGAAGTCTTGGAATCTTCTGATAAAATTGTGGCTTCCTTCCTCAGGGGAGAGGACGACGCCGCGCAGATCTTCGTGGTTGGCATCCACGCCGCCGTCGACGACGGCCACGATAACCTCGCTGGATCCGGCGGTGTAGCGCTCCCACACCGGCTTGACATTGATGTCGGCACCGGCCACGAAACCATTGCGCTGGGCGGTGTTTATATAGTTCCACTGACGGGAAAGATAAGGGTCATTGAATGTGGACCAGAGAACTTTCTTCGGCGGGAACGACACGTCTTCGACGCCGGGCAGGGCGCTCAGGTCGTTCCCGGCCTTGGTCGCGGAGACGGTGGGATCATAGTTGACGCGGTACCAGCGGTGCAGGCCCGCGGCGCGGTGACGCGCCTCGAAGGGGCCCGCGTCCGGGAAGACGCGCTCGATCTCGCGGACGCCGATGGCGTCGAGTGCCTTGGTAAGCGGGGCCTCGTCGAAGTTGTCCGCAGTCTCTTCGGTCAGGAGGAGAATCGCTTCGCCGGGGACGGCGTTCCCGGCCTCTGCAGCCTCCTGAGAGTCAGGCGCATCGGGGACCGTTTTCAGCTCGGCGACGGTGCAGCCGGTCAGGGTCAGGACAGCGGATATAAAGAGAAAGGAAAGGGATCTCTTGATCATAGTTGGGAGGGTAATTAAAGGTTTCTGATGACTTCAAACGCGGACAAATATAAGAAAAAAGCATCCGAACAATTCTGTTTCTTTTGCAAAATCGGCAAATCTTTGCCCCAGAAACGCTTTTTGGGGGCGAGAAGCAGCTATTTGATGCTATGGGCTAAGTGGCTGAAACGACAGCGTGTGTAACAGGAATGTTATGTCTTCGTCGCGGGAATTTTTCTGCTTATGAAATGAAACTGTCCGGGCTGTCCGGCACCCCATTCGGTCCAGGTTGCGCCCTTGCGGGGCAGAATATCCGATATCGGGAGGGTAAGGGAGAATCTTGATTCAGGGCCATTGAGAGGGCGATAGCCGTTTTTTGCCAATATCTAAGAGGCTGATAATCAATAATGTAACACTTACGCGAAGTTTTTAAAAAAATACATTCTTTTATTCTGTAACTAAAATTCGCCAATTACTATCAATCCGAAATATAAATTCTTCAAAACTCGCGAAATCTTCCTAATTTGACATCGAATTCGCTCACAGGCTCAATTCTTTGCGCGATTACGAATTTGGATTTCTAAAAATTTGTTCCGAAATTGCAGCGATTAATTCCTGCTTCCGGGCAAATTTTACCTTTTGTTTAGCGGGTCGAATTGAAACGAAAAACAGGTTAGTATAGTTTATTGTTTAATTAAAGTATGTGCTTATGAAAAAAGCAAAACTGTTCTTCAGCGCCCTGTTCGTGCTGATTGGCGTGACGCTTTCTGCCCAGAATGTCACCGTCAAGGGTACGGTCAAGGATGCTTCTACCGGTGAAGCTGTTCCGTTTGCCTCCATCCAGGTCAAGGGAACGAGCACCGGCGCCAACGCTGACGTGAACGGTGCCTACAGCATCGCCGTTCCTTCCAGCGCCACGCTCATCTTCTCTTCCATCGGCTATCTCAACGCCGAGGTCGAGGTCCGCGGCCGCAACACCGTCGACGTCGATCTCCAGCCGGATGCCGACATCCTGGAGAACGCTGTCGTCGTGGGTTATGGTTCCGCCAAGAAGGTGGGCAACCTCGTCGGCTCCGTCACCACGGTCAGGTCTGACATTGTCAAGAACGCCCCTTCCGCCTCCGCCCTTGATAACCTGCAGGGCCAGGTGGCCGGTCTGAGCGTCCTTACGACCGGTGGTGTGGCCGGTGACAACGCTACCACCATGCAGCTGCACGGTTCCGGATCCCTCGGATCTTCCACCACCCCGCTGTATGTGATTGACGGTGTCCCCTCCGGCAGTTACACCATCCAGATGATGAACCCGAACGACATTCTGTCGATTTCCGTCCTGAAGGATGCTTCCTCTACCTCCATTTATGGTGCCCGTGCAGCCAACGGCGTCGTGTTCATCACGACCAAGTCCGGCTCCTACAGCAGCGACGCCAAGGTTACGATCCGTTCTCAGGCCGGTATCTCCACTTTGATCAACCAGCAGTTCTACAAGGACTTCATGTCCGGTGACGAACTTCGCGATTTCTGGCTCCGTGCCGGTATCCTTACCCCGGCTCAGTTCAAGGCCAACTATACGGACAAGGGCTATAACGCCAACACTGAGTGGTGGCGGATCTTCCAGCAGATGGACAACCCGCAGTTCCAGAACGACGTTACCATCGAGGGTGGCGGTTCCAAGGTCGCCTATATGATCTCCGCTTCCCAGTTCCACCAGCGCGGTACCTCCGTCGGCAACTACTATGACCGCTATACGGTCCGTTCCAACATCCAGGGCCATCCGAAGAATTGGCTGAAGTTCGGCATGAACCTCAACCTCTCCGCGGATGCCAACCAGCAGAACGGCAACTGGAACGGCGCCAGCATTTCGGGTAGCTATGTCTCCGGTGGTCTGTCTTATATGATGAACCCGCTCATCCCGGCTTACGACGAGGACGGCAACCTTTATCCGCACAAGTTCCCGAACGGTATGGCCAATCCGTACTATTATATGGAGACCTATCCTTCCGTCCGTAACGTGTATGGCCTGAACGGCAATGTCTATCTGGAGATCGAGCCGGTCAAGAACCTCAAGTTCCGTTCGCAGCTCGGTACGGATACCCGTTTCACCCGTGCCAACAGCGTGGCTCTTCCGAGCAGTGCGCTGCGGAGCGGTAAGGGCGCGAGGGAGAAATGGTTCCAGATGTTGTCCAACAACACGATCACCAACACGATCGAGTATTCCTTCACCATCGCGAACGATCACGCATTCTCCATCCTGGCCGGTCAGGAAGGTATCAGCAACTGGTATGATCTTACCAAGGCTTCTTCTTCAGGTCAGACCGATGACCGACTGCTGATTCTCGATCTCGGTACGGCCGACTCCAAAAAAGTGTCAGAGGAGTCGCAGTCCAGCAAATTCCTCTCCTTCTTCGGCCATGCCGATTACAGCTATGCCGACAAGTACATCCTGGATGCTTCCGTCCGTAACGACGCTTCCTCCCGTTTCGGTATCAACAAGCGCAATGCTACGTTCTGGGCTGTCGGTGGCCGTTGGAACATGAGCCGTGAACCCTTCATGAAGGGTGTGAACTGGCTGAAGAATGCGACCTTCAAGGTCAGCTACGGTACGCAGGGTAACGCCGAGATCGGCAACTACAGCCACCTCGCGCTGCTCTCCGCTTCGACCAACTATCACGACGGGAACTCCCTTGTCGTCGGCCAGCCGTCCAACAACGACCTGACCTGGGAGAAGCAGGCGCTGTTCAGCGCCGGTTTCAGCGGCCGGCTCTTTGACTTCATCGATCTCGAACTGGAGTTCTATCGCCGTAAGACTACCGACATGCTCATGGATGTCCCGTATCCGTACACGACCGGTTTCACGGAGCTTACCGCCAACGTCGGTGGCCTGACCAATACGGGTATTGACATTACGCTCGGTATCGACATCCTCAAGGGTCGCGACTACTATCTGCGTTTCAATACCAATTTCAACTACAACAGCGAAAAGGTTGCCGAGCTCTTCGACGCTGCCTGGGATGAAGAACTGGGCCGCTACCGCTGGCAGCTGGATTCCTATGGCTTCGCTTATGTGCAGGGCCAGCCGGTCATGTTCTACGCTCCGGTCTATGCGGGTATCGACCCTGCCGATGGCCGCCAGATGTGGTATGTCCCTGGTGACGATCCCGATGTGCTGACGATGGACGAGACGACCAAGACTTTCGACGAGGCCGCCCTCATCCAGAACACCGGACTGAGACTGAACTCTCCGATCAACGGTGGTTTCAGCCTGCGTGGCGGATGGAAGTTCCTCTCTTTCGCGGCGGACTTCTCCTATGTCCTTGGCAAGACCCTCATCAACAACGATGCGATCTATTATGAGAACCCGAATCTGAACTCGTCTTACAATAAGATCAAGACGGTCAGCGACTACTGGACGCCGGAGAACCCCAATGCCCAGTATCCTGACTGGACGAAGGGCCAGCGCACCTACTTCGACACCCACCTTTACAACAACGCTTCCTTCCTGCGCCTCAAGAACCTGCAGGTCGGTATTTCCCTGCCGAACAAGTGGCTGGAGGCCCAGAAGGTCTTTGACAGCGTCCGCTTCACGTTCACCGGCCGTAATCTCTTGACCTTTACCAAGTATCCGGGTATCGATCCTGAGATTGACAGCAACCTGACCCGTGGCCGTGTCGGTGCGAGCAAGCAGTATCTTTTCGGTATCGAGCTCACCTTCTAAATTTGTTGACAGTATGAAAAGAATTCTTAAAACTATCGCGATATCGGTGTCTGCGGTTGCCGTCCTGGCCTCCTGCGACTTGAATCTCGTACCGATTGACAGTATCACTTATGAAGAGGGTGGTCAGTTGATCCAGACCGAGGCCAACCTCACGGCGCTTGAAAACGGCGTTCTCCATTCTTTCCGCGCGCTCCAGATGGGCAAATACAGCCTCACGAGCGATCTGATGATGGATGGCTTCAACGCTACCCTCGACTATGGCAACAACTACGGCAGCGTCCACCGCGTGACGGCTGACGACTTCAATTCCGGCGATTATGACGTCCGTGATTACTGGATGAACAATTACATCGCCCTGAAGAACTACAATATCCTGATTGCTGCCGCCGAGACGGCCAACGAGGATCTTAAGGACAAGGTTGACGTCGTGCTCGGCGAGGCTCTCTTCTGCCGTGCGATGAGCTACCTTAACCTGGCCCGCCACTTCGGCAAAGCATATAATTCCGCGACGGCTGCTACGGATCTCTGTGTGCCCCTCGTGTTGGTTTACGACCAGCTTGAGAAGCCGAGCCGCGCCACCGTGGCCGAGGTTTATGCGCAGATCAAGGCGGATCTTGACAAAGCTGCCACCCTGCTTGCCAATGTCAAGGGAAGCGCCCGTGCGGAGAAGCCCACCATCGATGCGGTCAATGCGCTCTATGCCCGTTACTACATCGATCTCGGCGACTATGCCAACGCTGCCGCTTACGCGCACAAGGTCATCGACACCAAGAATTACAAGCTCTCTTCCACCGCCAAGGAAATGGAGGACGAATTCGTCAATGACAATGGTAAGGAGCCTATTTATCAGGTTTATACGAATCTGAGTTCCGAGGGTTCCAATGCTCTCCGCGAGTATACCATGACCAATTCGGATACCCAGTTCGGCCAGGTGTTCAAACCGTATTACATCCCCACGCAGAAGCTGATCGACAGCTACGATGCCGGTGACCTCCGTCTTGCCGCCTGGTTCGACAATTCCGAGGCCGTCCAGATCAACGGTAGCTACTATCAGGGTGATTTCTACGTCTTCACCAAATATTGGGGCAACCCTGCGCTGACGAGCAATCTCCGGAACGGTCGTCAGGCTCCGAAGCCGTTGATGATCGCCGAGATGTACCTGATTGCCGCAGAGGCTGAGCTCACTTCGAACGCTGCCGCTGCCAAGGCCGACCTGAATACGCTTCAGGCCGCCCGTGGCGCCCGTACGACCGATGCTACCCTGGAGAATATCCAGAAGGAGTGGTTCCGCGAGACGGTTGGCGATGGCCTGCGTATGGTCACGATGAAGCGTTGGGGCCTTGGCTACGATGGTCGTCCTGCACAGCCCGGTGCAGTCAATGCACTCAACCTGGGCACCAACTATGACCAGAAGGTGCTTCCGGCTTCGGACCATCATTTCTGCTGGCCGGTTCCCGCTGATGAGATGAACATCAACAAGAACCTGGTGCAGAATCCGGGTTATGGTATTTAGTTCTTATCTTCTCCAAAGAAAATGTATATGAAGAATATAGTCAAAGCATTTGTTGCCTTCGCCGGTATCGCCGGCCTGGCAGCGTGTGCCAAACCGGCTCAGTTCAATAACCCGCCGTTCGTAATCATGGAGGTCTCGTCCGCTACGGTCGAAGAATCCACCGAGGCCAAGACCATCCAGATCCCTGTCCTTGCTTACGGCGTCAAGGAAGAGTGCACCGTCACGTATGCTGTCGAGGCGGTTACCGCCAAGGAAGGCGTCGATTTCTCGCTCCCTGACGCTTCCGGTATCCTGAAAATATCGCCCGCTTCCGAGTCCCAGAGCATCAATATCGTCATTACCGGTCAACCGGGTGTTTATACGGGTAACACGCAACTCAAGGTCAAGCTTGTCGGCGCCTCGAATGGCGTCGTGCTGGGTGCCTCCACTACTTGTGCGGTAACTATCAAGGACCTTGACCATCCGCTTTCCGAGTTGTTCGGAGACTACACGATGAAGGCTGTTTCCGTGAATGATAGTGGCAATTTGGACTATGTCAAGTGGACGATTAACATTTCTCCTGCCGAAGGGAGTTCGAACAAGGTCCGTATCGATCACATTACCCCGTTCGCCGTTGCTTATCCTCTCGGTGATCTGACGGTAACTGCTACCGTGTCTGCCGACAAGAAAACGATGACGATTGCTTATCCTCAGGATACTGGTACTGAGGCCTCCCCCTTCGGGCTCTCGGAGAACTTCTTCTTCTATGGTCATGAAGGTACTTCGGGCGGTTATATTCGCGGAGATGGCGTCGTTACGTTTACGCAGGGCAGCGATGGTGCTTGGACGACGACTGACGACTATGGTTTCTCGACCCCGTCTGACACTGACGATCTGTTCTACTACTATGCAGTGGTATTTTCCAGCTTCAACGGTAATTACCCGACTTTCTTCGTCAAGAAATAATCAGCTTGACCGATAGTTTTTGATGAGCCCGTCCATTTTGGACGGGCTTTTTTTATTATATTTGCGAATCTAAGGACATTATGACGATTACTATGAAACGGATGTTTTTTTTGTTTGCCAGCCTGTTGCTTGCTGGCCCGCTTTTTTCTCAGGAGTACCAACCCCGAGATACCTGGCCTTTCATATATGAATCTTTCCTGCCTGGTGCAACGCGCACGGTCGATGGGGCGCTTGCCACGGAGGCGAGTTTCAACATTGCCGTTTATGACGGGACGCTCATGTATATCGGTGCGGATCAGACGCTCATGCGGGCTGACATGTCCCGTGTCTTCTCC
>ONQP01000018.1 GCA_900319975.1 uncultured Bacteroidales bacterium
TCAAGTCGGGCGGCATTTTCCTGAAAGGGAACGAGAAGACCCTCCGCTGGATGGGCGGCATCCTGCTCGGCTGGTACGCGCTGGGATGGGTCGAGACGCTGTCGGCGTTCTTCCGCGCGCGGGAGCTGGTGATGCTGGAAGATTATCTGATCGTGTTCGATGCGCCGAACGTCTATCCGCTGGTGCTGGGCGTCGCGCTGCTGTTCTTCGCGCAGATCTTCGCGAAGGGACGTATGATGGAGGAGGACCAGCAATTCATGGTGTAGCCTATGATCGTGGTCAATCTCGATGTCATGCTGGCGAAGCGCAAGATGACGCTGAGCGAGCTCGCGGAGGAGGTGGGCATCACCCTGTCCAACATGTCCATCCTCAAGACCGGCAAGGTCCGGGCCATACGCATCAGCACCCTGGACACGGTCTGCAGGGTGCTGGAATGTAGCGTTGGGGATATATTGGAATACCGCCCGGACTAGGGGCGGTATTCTGTCTTATTTCTTAAGGTCCTTGAGAAGATTTTCGAGCTGATCGAAGGTCTTCTGGACTTCAAGCGGCGAGTGTTCTTCTTCCTTGAAATTATAGAACATGACCCGGTCCGTCATTGAATCCAGCACGACGGCATAGATGCCGGAGTATGCGCTGTAGGCCGAGCCCGCGACGGTCATCGTCCCCAGTGTAAAGAGAGCAACGGCGGCTCCGACGAGGATATTTCTAGTCACCTCCTTCGCGAATCCTTTCTTGTCCCGGCTCATGCCTTCGCAGAAGATGAGCAGGCCATAGCGCTCGCCCTCCGCTTCCAGCAACCGGTCCAGTGCGGTCGGGATGGGGCAGCTCATCTGCACATTCTTAGACTTATTCTTGATGTAGTCTATGAAAGCGATGGCTTCGACATGTTCGGTGGAATCCAGCTGGACCCTCCGGGTCACGGGCAGGCCGTTGCTGGTCACCATGTTCGCGAGCAGTTCCTGCGTCTCGAACGACAGGGAGTCGTCGATCGTCGAATGGTTCTTTTCGTCGAGATAGAAATGGAGTGCGCTGGGTCCCAGGAGGACCATTCCCTGACGGGCCGTATCGGCCGAGAAATTGGAAGCGAAACGGGCCGTGCTGCAGGAAGAGAAGGCCAGCACAAGGCCGAGCAGAGCGAGAAGGTGGAGTTTTTTCATATTAGCTACTGTTTTTAAAGTGATACAAATCTAATAAATAATTCTTTCATAATCATTTCTTGCCGGGAAAAGGCGGAAAGAACGCGATAATCACAGTATGTTGTGATTTTCCTTTTGCTCCCAGATAGAACGAGATTCAAACTCTTGCCATTCTTTTTGCTATCTTTGTGAGACGGGACGGTATATGGGAAAAGCCTATTTTACAAAGCATCTTGCGCAGCAGCGGGATGGTCTCCGGAAGAATCTGGTAGACCTGTCCCGGCATCCGGATGGGACGAAGGCAAAGGGCTTGCGGAAGGTGCTCCGCAAGAAGACGAGCCTGGCCGTCTCCGCCGACCGCAACCGGTTCGGGTGGGCCGAGGAGAAGAGCTCCCGCCTCCGTGGCGGCCGCCGGAACGTCCACAAGACCGCCCGTCAGGAGGCCCGCAAGGAGATTACCGGGCAGGACGATTGATCCGGCGCGGTTGTTTGGGAGAATTGGTCATGATGCGGATGGTTCTTCCTTCTGTTCGGAGGGAGACGATCCGTTCGGGCTTGATTCTCCAGTTTTTCTCAATAGCCCGGAGGAGGCATTTCTGGTCCAAAAGGCATCCGAGGTCGATGCCCCGCCTTTTGAGGATGGGTTTCCCGTCCAGGATGAAATCGTAGATGGCGCTCTCCTTGCGGGTAGTAATAATAAGGCAGTCTTTCGGGGGAATGCAGGCTATAATTCTCGAATTCTGGGAAAACCCATCGATCAGCTCGACCTCGTCGATATCTTCAGCGGACAAGATAGGACATGTCTGAAGCGCCAACTCAAGGGGCGTCACGGGTGCATTCTTGAATGACCCGGCAAGGACGCCGTCGACAATGACCATCACGGAATCCCGCGGTGCGGGCGAGTCTGTGGGGTTCTCCTGGGCAAAGGAGGGAAAGCACAGCGTGAGCGCGGCGAGGGCGCAGGTGAAAGCTCGTTTTAGCATAGTCACTATGGATTGGTCAGCAAAGCAAATATAGGTTTACTTCCTGGAATTTCCAAGGATGCCTGCAGGCCCGTCGGACGAGAGCGAGCTCGCGGACCAGGGGCATCCCTGCACTTTTTGACCATTCTCGCCGGAAAGGGCATCAAAAGTACATAAATAGCGACTTTTGGAATAGTCGAAATTACCCATCATTTGCTAATATTGCATTGGCAATTTCGCATCCATGATAGATATACAGGAATTCAAACCAGGCTCCGGCACGGGTGTCTTGCGTTCGTATGATGGCGGTCTCGTCCTTTCGGGCCGTTTCGCCGGTTTTCCGGCGGGCCGGGTGAAGGCGGTCGACTACGGCATCTTCATCTTTTGCACGGCAGGCAAGGCCCAGTTCGACTACGACGGGCAGGCGATCCAGCTTTTCCCGGGCGACCTGTTCCTCTTCTTCGCGCACGCCGTGATGGAGAACTTCATGTGCTCGCCCGATTTTGAATGCCGGGAGGTCTGGTTCTCGCGCGGCGAGATGTGGGATATGAACATGTACAGCAAGAACAGCCTCGCCGACCTGGTGGCGCTGAAGCAGTATCCCAAGGTGGCGCTCGACGACGCGGATGCCGTCAAGCTTGGCACCTATTTCCAATTGCTCAGCCAGAATTTGCGCGACAGCGAACGGTCGGACAACCGCGAGATCGTGCATTCGCTGTTCAGCACCTTCCTCCTGGAGGCCCTCGCGATGCTGCGGCGCGGCCTGGGGGAGGCGGAGCCGGACGCCGGCGGCAGCAGGCTCCGCGGCAAGGTGCTGGCCGACAAGTTCGTCAAGCTGGTGGAGCAGAGCGACGGCCGCGTCCGCCGCGTCGAGGCGTTCGCCGCCATGCTCAACGTCACGCCGAAATATCTCTCCCGGATCCTGATGAAGACGATGCACCGCAAGCCCAGCGTCATCGTCGCCCTCTTTACCCTGAAAGCTATTGAAAACCGCTTGCGCTATACTGACTTGACTATGCAGCAGATCGCCGACGACCTGCACTTCTCCAGCGCGTCCTCCTTTGGCAAGTTCGTCAAGGAGCACACGGGGATGACCCCGCTGGAATTCCGCCAGAAGTATCAACAGAACAAATAGTCAATCAAACCATGAAACGCACCATGAGTACGGTCGCCCGGTTCTTGGCGGCCCTTTCTTTCGGGCTGGCATGTACCGCCTGTTCCAGTATGCTCGCCTCGCTTTCGAACTCGATCAACACCTTGAACGAGAAGCTGTCGGAAGGCGTCGAGATCGTCCCTGTTCCCGCTGACGCGAAGAAGACGGCTCCGTCCGCCGCGGTCGCCCAGACGCCCGCCCGGTCCGCCGCGGCGCCGGCGCCCGCTCCGGCTCCCGGCGTGCGCCCCGCGACCGTCCGCGAATTCGTCGGGACGCCGTACACGGTGCTCCCCGCCGGGACGGACGGGTCCGTGGGCAAGGGCGGCACCTATGTCCTGTTCGGCGACTGGCCGCAGAGCATCATGGCCGCAGGCGTGACCGTAGATGAGTCCCAGGTCGCCGTGGCCGGCGCCCACACCTATTTCAAGGGCAGCGACGGTGCGTGGTACATGAAGGTCATGGAAAACAAATCCAGCGGCTACGAGGGCCCGAACGGCTTCCGCTACAGCGACGGGACGCGGGTCCAGACCAGTTACAAAAAGTCCTGTCGCTACTTCAAGGTCGAGCCCATCAAGTGGCGCGTCCTGACGAACAACTACAATGGCAGCGGCAAGAAGCTTCTGCTCGCCGAGGCCGCCCTGACCAACGAGCAGTTCTGCGAAACGTTCGGCGACCATTCGCATTTCGAGGCGGTGGACGGCAATCGTTATGCCTTCACGCTGGACGTCACGATCCGCCAGCTGGAGAACGGCACTTATATCCATCACAACAACTATGAGCACAGCCGCCTGCGCGCCTTCTTGAACGGCATCGCCTATATCCAGGGGGACGATGAGATCTACCGCAAGGGACTCAAGCCCTATACGCGGATCAACGAGGAGTTCGTCGGCCGCGGCTTCCTGCAGACCGCCTTCACGCCGGCCCTGCAAGGCAGGATCGCCGTCACCACCGTGGACAACAGCAGCCGGCAGAACTCCGGCGTCGACCTGGTCCAGGAGCTCACGGCCGTGGACCGCAGCCTGTACGACGGGACCATGTACTACGAGCACGGCGAGGAGCACAAGCGCGTGTATTTCCCCAAGCTCACCAGCAGCAACACGAAGGACAAGGTGTTCGTGTTGAGCCCCAAGGAGGTGACGCGCGCGGACTATGGCTTCGTGAAGGTTCCGCCCAAGGTGACGGAAGAGAATGTCATGGACAAGTTCTGGGCCGGCGAGCAGTGGCGGGCTTCGGAGACGGCGACCACCTATAAGGGCCTGGCCCGCCCGCTGACGGATTTCTCCCGGGCGCGCGGGGCCGCACATTTCGACGACGAGACCACGACCACCTGGTGGCTGCGTACACCCGTGCTCCCGCCCTACTTCCATACGCTTTTCTCCGAGCGCCTGGAACAGGAAGCCGCCGGCGTGAATGATTTCCCCACGGTCTTTGGCATGAACGTAAGAAGTGCCGCCGGCGTCGTCCCGGCCATCTGTGTCAACTAACCGGACATCAACACATCAACCATTCATATGAAACGATTCATCCTCTTCTGCCTCGCCGCGCTCGCGTTGACAGCTGCCGGCCCGCGTGCGGACGCGCAGAACGCGAAGCCTTTCTTCGTCCCGGAAAGCGAACGCAATTTCGCCCAGAAGCTGGGCGGCTACTCCGAAATGGATTATTACTGGAACGAGCCTGCGCTCAATTTTGACAAGAAAGCGGGCAAGGCGCTCATCGAGGAATACGTCTTCCAGAGTTATGACGAGGCCTTCGAGAACCTGCCGACGATCCCGGACCTCTCCGAAATCGACACCCGCGAGGAACTCGCGGAATGGCTGAACCGGGTGCGCGCCGCCGACTGGGCGCTGACCCGCCAGGAGCCGCGCGAGGACGTCCAGGCCGGCAAGAAGCGGCTCGCCGACGCGATGATGGACAACGCCAAGCGCGCCGCGAAAGGGCTGCCCTACGACACCGAGCTGCATTTCGACCCCAAGGCCAAGCTGTACGACGCCATCCTGAAGAAGATCCGCGTCTACACCGATCCGGTATATAAAGAGAGCCAGACCACGGTCTCGCCCTTCTCGCAGAGCGATCCGGGCTATAAGGATTTCCTCCTGTCCTTCCAGCTGGTCGGCACCAACAAGACCATCTTCAACGAATTCGCGCCGCTCCGCAAACAGTTGTGCCACGAGTGGTTCGCATCGAGCGCCTGCAAGAAGGTGGCGCAGATGGACGCGCCGCTGGTCGAGCGCGCCCGGGCGGAAGGCGTCAGACGCGCTCCGGACTGGTTCATCGAAGGCCGCAAGGCCGAGCAGGAGGTCGTGGCTGCCTACAACCAGCAGGTCCTCAAACGCTGGATCCAGCGGGTGAAACCGCATCTGGAGAAGGAGAAAGCCATCATCCCGAAGATGATCGCCTGCCTGCGCGAAGTCGAGGCCGTCCGCGGCGACGACGAGATGACCAACGAGTATGTGAACGCCCAGCTGCAGGCTACTTCCAGCGTGGAGTTGTTCTTCCGCCGCTACTACGACTGGCTCGAGTTCATCGGCAGCGCGCCGCTCATCCAGACGCCGCCCACCCTCGAAGGGCAGAAGTTCAAGCTGTAGTCTCCTTCCAACAAAAAATGCCGCACCAAGATGGTGCGGCATCTGCTTGCTGATTGCATTGCGCGGAGAGGACGAGATTCGAACTCGTGATACGGTTACCCGTATGCAGGTTTAGCAAACCTGTGGATTCAGCCACTCTCCCACCTCTCCAATCTACCCTTCAGAAGGTCTCCAAACTTGGAATTCTCCGTATTGGGACGACAAAGTTACAACATTTTCTTTGTTTTGCAACTTTTTATTTGACCCAGATCTCGTCGATGAAGATGAATCCGGGCGAGCCGGCGCCGGGGTGCCAGTCGGGGATGGTGCCGATGCTCTTGGCGTAGACCTTGACGTAGCGCGCCCGGGTCGCGACGGCGGGCTGCGCGGAGATATCCAGGATCTTGACCTCCAGGTCGCGCGGGTCCATCAGGCCCTCGGTCTCGTGGAGCAATTCGTAGTGCTCCCCGTCCTCGGAGACGGAGAATTCGACGCGGGTCGGCATCCAGATCCAGGAGCGGGCGTCCTGGCAGAAGCCGGCGCCGACCTCCTGGACCGGCCGGACCTCGCGGAGGTCGATGACGGCCTCGAAATCGACGCCCAGATAGCCCTGCCAGCCGCCGGTGCGCCAGTTGGCGGAGCCGCGGAAGCCGTCGATCAGGCCCTGGTCGCCGCCGGCGGTGTACTGGCGGCTGTAGCGGGCGTGGAGCTCGATGTCGCGGTCGCCGGCAATCTGGTGAACGGCGCAGCGGGTGGTAAAGCTGCGGCGGTCGCCGATCCGGGCGTAGGCCTCCATCGCACAGGGCTCATAGATGGTGAAGGGGCCCTCGTAGGGCTGGAATTCCCCTTCGCCGATGCGGTAGAAGAGGTCCCCCTCGCCGGAGAGCGAGACGCGCAGCGAATCGACGAAGATGTCGTTGTCGAGCTCGAAGGCCGGATTGGTGACGATCGTCTTCGGGATGCGGGTGATGGTGTCGCCCGCGAGGCCCGGACAGACGGGATAGCGGCCGAGGGCGGAAAGGACGTACCAGGCGGACATCTGTCCGCAGTCGTCGTTGCCGCACAGGCCGTCGGGGGCGGAGGAGTAGAGCGTCTCGAGGATCTGCCCGACGCGCGCCTGCCGCTTGTCGGGCCGGCCGGCGTAGTCGTAGAGATAGGCCACGTGGTGGCTCGGTTCGTTGCCCTGGGCATACTGACCGACGGTGCCCGTGATGTCGGCCTGGGTGCGGCCGGTGTTGCCTTCTTCCGCCTCGAACATCGCGTCCAGGCGCTGCTCCAGGCCCTCCGGGCCGCCCAGCAGCTCCGTCAGCCCCGCGATGTCGTGCGGGACGAAGAGGCTGTACTGCCAGGAGTTGGCCTCGGTGTAGTGGTTGTTGACCTCGCGCGGGTCGAAGGGGGCGAACCAGCGCCCGTTGAGGCGGGCGCGCATGAAGCCCGTCTCCGGGTCGAAGACGTTGCGCCAGTATTGGGCGGAGGTCATATAATCCTCATAGACGTCCATCCGGCCGAGGTATTTGGCCACCTGGGCCACGCACCAGTCGTCGTAGGCGTACTCGAGCGTCTTGGACACGCTCTCGTGCTCGTCGTCGGCGAGCACCAGGCCGTTGGCGCGGAAGCTGTCCAGGCCGAACTCCGCCCGCGTGGACGAGACGAGCAGGGCCTCCAGGGCCTTCTCTACGTCGAAGTCCGTGAAGCCGCGCGCGAGGGCGTCGGCGATCACCGGAGCGGCGTTGTAGCCGATCATGCAGTTGGTCTCGAAGCCGGAGAGCTCCCAGACGGGGAGCTTGCCGCCCTCGTCATAGATGGACAGGAAGGTGCGGATGAAGTCCATGCTGCGCTCCGGCTCGATCTCCCAGAGGAGCGGGTGCTCGCCGCGGAAGGTGTCCCACAGCGAGAACACGGTGTAGCGCTCCCAGCCCTCGGCGCGGTGGACCTGACGGTCCATGCCGCGGTATTCGCCGTTGGCGTCGGAATAGAGCGAGGGATGGATGCCCGTATGGTAAAGGGCGGTATAGAAGCGCCGCAGGTGCTCCTCGTCCTGCCAGGGGCATTCGAGCTTGCCGAGGTAAGCCTCCCAGGCGGCCTCGGTCTGCGCGCGCTGGGCGTCGAACGAGGCGGGGTACTCCGCGAGGAGGTTCTGCCGGGCGTTCTCCTCCGACACGGAGGAAATGCCCACGCGCACCGTGACCGTCCGCGCGCTGCGCGGGAAGGTGAACACGGCCTTCTGGCCGTCCGCGAGCAGCCTGCACTTCGCGGGCGCGGAGAATTCCATATAGAAATAGACGTCCTGCTTCAGCGCCCAGCTGCTGGACTGGCGCCAGCCGCTCACGGCCAGGCGCCCCTGCGGGGTGATGCGCCAGCCGTTCAGCGGGTCGCGGTGACGCAGGTCGAGGGTGACCTGCGGCCGGCTCCCGGCCGGGAAAGTGTATTCGTGGACGCCGACGCGCCGGCCGGCGGTCAGGCGCGCCAGGACCTGCGGCCCGTCCAGGAAGACCTCGTAGTAGCCCGGCGAGGCCTTCTCGCGCTCATGCGAGAAGGCGGAAGGCTCCGTGCCGGGCAGCAGGAGGATGTCGCACCAGTCGTCGCAGCCGGTGCCGCTCAGGTGCGTGTGGCTGAAGCCGTAGATGACGCCGTCGCTGTAGTGATAGCCGCTGCAGCCGTCCCAGTCGCCCGCCTCCGGGCGGGTGTCGGGACTGAGCTGCACCATGCCGAACGGCGCGACGGCGCCGGGGAAAGTATGTCCGTGGGCGTCGGTGCCCACCAGCGGATTGACGTAGGGGAGAAGGCTCAGGAAGAGGGTTATCAGGAAGTTCATGCGGTTATCGGTGTTTCCACAAAGATAGTTCTTTATCCCGAAATTAGTTTTAACTTTGCCTTGTTATGCCACATAAAAAGCCAGTCTGTCCCATCCTGTTTCTCCTGCTCTGCGTGCTGGCTCCGTCCTGCCGGGAGGGCGCCTCTCCGGCGTCGCGCGGACTGGCCGAGCTGGATTCCTATGTGGCGGCGCGCCCGGTCTATGAGACGCGCAAGCGCGACCAACTGGAGGGCATCCGCAAGATGATCGCCTCCACCAGCGGCCCCCGCCGCCTGTTCGACTACGGGATGTATGCCGCCGACGAGTATTTCTCCTACAGCTTCGACTCCACGCAGTTCTATCTCAAGCGCTGCCTCGACATCGCCACGCAGCTGCACGACGTGGACCGCTACAACCGCGCCGCCATCCGCCTGGGCCACCTCTACGCCAAGGCCGGACACTATATGGAGGCCTACAACCGCCTCTTCTCCCAGATCGACACGAACACCCTTTCCGGGCAGCTCCGGATCGACTACCTGATGGCGCTCTACGACTTCAGCCGCGACCTCGCGGACAATTCCGGCATGGTGGAGCGGCCGCCGATCCAGGACCGCGGCGTGTACCGGCAGCGCCTCTACGGCCTGCTTCCGAAGGATTCGGAGCAATGGCGCGTGCTGCAGATGGACGAGCTGATGACGGCGAAGCGTTTCGACGCGGCCGACAGCCTGGCGCAGCTCCTGCTGGCCGGCACGAAGCCGGAGGAGCACGCCTATGCGATCTACGCCTACGAACGCTCGGTGATCGCCGAGATGCGCGGCCGGGAGGATGAGCGCCTGGACTGGCTCGTCAAGTCGGCCGAGAGCGACATCATCAACGCCGTCAAGGACTACGCTTCGCTCGCCGTCATCTCCCAGATCGTCCTTCCCACGGACGTGGAGCGCTCCTTCCGCTATCTGCGCATCGCGCAGGAGGACGCCATCGCCTACAACGCCAAGCTGCGCCCCTGGCAGATCTCGCAGTTCTTCATGGAGATCGAGGACGCCTATTCCGCGCGGCGCATCCGCGCCCAGCGCGCGACCCTCATCAGTTCCTTCCTGCTGGCCGCCCTGACGCTGCTGCTCCTCCTGCTGTCGTGGTTCCTGATCACCCGCTCGCGCTCGCTGTCGCGGATGCAGAAGGAGCTGGCGGACCGCAACCTGCGGCTGGCCACCGCCAACGACTCGCTCGGCGAGCTGAACAAGGCGCTCTCCCGCACCGACCAGGTCAAAGAAAGATACATCGTGGACTTCCTGCGCCGCTTCTCGGACAACGTCAACTTCGTCCAGAGCGAGGACAACCACGCCCGCAACCTCCTCAAGCAGGGCAAGGCCGAGCAGCTCCTCAAGGAGCTCTCGCTCTCGACCCGCTCGGAGAAGAGCCTCAAGGAGTTCTACCGCACCTTCGACCAGACCTTCCTGCAGGCCATCTGCCCCGACTTCGTGGACCGCTTCAACGCGCTGCTACGCGAGGACGCGCGCTTCCATCCCAAGCCGGGCTCGCTGACCACGGAGCTGCGCATCTTCGCGCTGATCCGCCTCGGCGTGGACGACTCGCGCGAGATCGCCGAGCTGCTCCACTATTCCCAGAGCACCATCTACAACTACAAGGTCTCCGTCAAGAACGCGGCGCTGGGCGACCGCGACCGCTTCGAGGAGGAGGTGAAAAAGATTGGAAAGTAGCCCTTTCCACTTTTCATAATCACTACATTTTTGCACGTCCGACCAATCTGGAACCCGCTGAATCTCAGCGGGTTTACTTTTTCGATCCACTACTATTTAATTCTTGCCGGCGGAACGGGTTTTCCGACTTCATATATTTGCCGCAGACAGCGACGGGGAATCCCGTGCACCAAACAATAACCAACGTACCAACTCCAAAAAAAGCGTATGAAAAAAATTCTCTCTTTGATCCTCTCGTTAGGATTGAGCCTGGTCGCCCTGGCCCAGAACGCCTCCGTGAAAGGAGTCGTCGTGGACGCGGCCGGCCAGCCGATTGTCGGCGCTTTCGTAGTGGAGCGGGGGACGACCAACGGCACCATGACCGGCGAGGACGGAACATTCTCCTTCCGCGCGTCCGAGGGTGCGCAGCTGGAGATCACCTGCATCGGCTATGAGAGCCAGCGCGTGACCGCGACGGCCGCCCGCGAACTCCGCATCGTCCTCGCGGACGACGCCGAGATGCTGGAGGAGACCGTGGTCATCGGCTACGGTGTCCAGAAGAAGAGCGTCGTGACCGCATCCATCTCCAAGGTGGACGGCGACGCGCTCAACACGGTCCGCGCATCGACGGTCAACGACGCCCTCAAGGGCAAGGTGTCCGGCGTCCAGATCACGCAGGCCTCCGGCCAGCCCGGTTCCGGCTCGCAGATCAAGATCCGCGGCATCGGCACCGTCAACAACTCCGATCCCCTCTTCATCGTGGACGGAATGCCCGTTGACGGCGGCATCGACTACCTGAACCCGACCGACATCGCTTCCGTCGAGATTCTCAAAGACGCGGCTTCCGCAGCCATCTACGGAGCCCGTGCCGCCAACGGCGTCGTGCTCGTGACCACGCGCGGCGGCAAGAAGGGCCAGGCCACCATCTCCTACAACGGCAGCTACGGCTGGCAGAACCCCTGGCGCAAGAAGGAGGTCCTCAACGCCACCGAATATATGGTGATCATGAACGAGGGCCGCGTCAACGACGGCGGCCAGCCGCTCTACTCCGCGGCCGAGATCGCCGCCGCCGGCAAGGGCACCGACTGGCAGGACCAGACCTTCAACTACAACGCCCCCATCACGCAGCACCAGCTGTCCGTGAGCGGCGGCACCGACAAGGCCACCTATTTCCTGTCCCTGGGCTACTTCAAGCAGGACGGTATCGTGGGCGGCAACTACGGCAAGTCCAACTTCGACCGCCTGTCGCTCCGCTCCAACAACACCTACGTCCCTTTTGAGACGGAGAACCGCAACTACCTCAACAAGCTCACCCTCACGGCGAACATCGCCTATTCCAACATCAACTCGACGGGCATCACCACCAACTCCGAGTTCGGCTCGATCCTCGGTTCCGCCGTGGCGTTCAACCCGTCCATCCCCGTGTTCGCTTCCGAAGCCGAGGCGGCCCGCATCCTGGCGGAGCATCCGACGGCCATCGTGGCCGCCGACGGCCGCGTCTATTCCCTGCCGCCGACCGGCTATCAGGAACTGACCAACCCGGTGGCCAACCTGGACACCCCGTCCAACACCCTCTACAAGACCCACAAGTTCGTGGCCAACTTCGGCGCCGAACTGGACATCCTCCCGGGCCTAAAGTTCAAGAGCAGCTACGGCGTGGACCTCGCCTTCTGGCGCAACCGCGGCTACGGTTTCGAGCAGTACAAGAGCTCGATGAACCAGACGCTGACCAGCTGGGTCAACATGGGCATGAACGAAGGCCTGCGTTGGCAGACGGAGAACTATTTCTCCTATGGCAAACAGCTCGGCAAGCATTACATCGGCGCCGTGCTCGGCCAGTCCGCGATGAGCTACTCCTATGTGTACGTGTCCGGCACGGACTATCAGCTCAAGGAGACCAACCCCGCGATGGCCTATCCTGATTCGGCCATCGGCTCCACCGACGACGAGCGCACCAGCGGCGGCACCGGCGGCTTTGACGTGCAGCGCCTGGCCTCCTACTTCTTCCGCTTCGACTACAACTACGACGAGCGCTATATGCTCGAGTTCACGCTCCGCCGCGACGGATCCTCCCGCTTCGGCCCCGGCCACAAGTGGGCCACCTTCCCGGCCGCTTCCCTCGGCTGGAACCTCTCCAACGAGCCCTGGTTCAAGGACAACCGTCCGGGCTGGATCGACCAGCTCAAGCTCCGCGCCAGCTGGGGCAAGAACGGCAACGAGAACATCGGCAATTTCCGCTACGCGTCCCTGATGGATACGGGCCAGGAGTACTACTTCGGCAACGAAGGCGACTACGGCACGATGCAGCCGGGCTCCTCGCCGGCCGCCCTCGCCAACCCGGCCATCCGCTGGGAGGAGTCCGAGCAGGTCGACCTGGGCTTCGACGCCCGCCTGCTGAATGACCGCCTGACCTTCGGCTTCGACTTCTACAACAAGAAGACCAACGGCATGCTGATGAACAAGCCGATTCCCGCCTACGTGGGCCAGGGCGCGCCGATGTCCAACCTGGGCGACATGCGCAACTGGGGCTATGAGTTCGAGCTCGGCTGGCAGCAGCAGGCCGGCGACTTCCACTACTCCGTCAACGCCAACGCGTCCCTGCTCCGCAACCGCCTGATCAACCTGGGCAACGAGTCCGGCGAGGCGGTCTACCAGAGCAACGGCGCCTCCGGCGTGGGCGACTACGTCAAGGGCTCCAACGGCGAGGTCTGGCCGTACTTCTACGGCATGAAGACCGACGGCCTGTTCCAGAACTGGGACGAGGTCAACGCCTACAAGGACAAGGACGGCAACCTGATGCAGCCCAACGCCCAGCCGGGCGACGTCCGCTTCGTGGACTACAACGGCGACGGCTATGTCAACGACGACGACCGCACCAAGATCGGCAAGGGTATGCCGGACTGGACCTTCGGCCTCACCTTCAACGCCGACTGGAAAGGCTTCGACGCCTCCCTGTTCTTCCAGGGCAGCCTCGGCAACCAGGTCTTCGACTACTCGATGCGCGGCGACATCCCTGCGATGAACCGCCCGGCCTGGATCCTCGACCGCTGGATCGGCGAAGGCACCTCCAACCGCATCCCGCGCCTGACCAACGCCAACCCCAACCAGAACTGGCGTTCCTCCGACCTCTGGGTCAAGGACGGCTCCTTCCTGCGCCTCAAGACCGCGCAGATCGGCTACACGCTGCCCGAGAAGCTCCTGCGCAACGTCTCCGTCAAGAGCGTCCGCTTCTATGTGGCCGGCGAGAACCTCCTCACCTTTACCAAGTACGACGGCTTCGACCCGGAAATGGCCTCCGACGGCTACACGACCATCGGCGTGGACCGCGGCATCTACCCGCAGGCCCGGACCATCACCGTGGGCGCTTCCATCAACTTCTAATCCTTTAATGCACACAAGAATATGAAACTCCATAAAATCTTTGCAGCCGTCGTCGCGGGGCTGGTCCTGACCAGCTGTGGGGACCAGTTCCTCACCTCGCACGCGACCCATCAGGGAGAGGCAGGTGCGGAAGCGACCGAAGGCGCCATCCTGTCCTACCTGACCGCGGCCTACCAGCCGCTGCTGATGGACTCCTACGCTGACTACAATTACAACCATATCCTGCTGCTCTCCGACCTCCGCTCCGACGACATCTACAAGGGCGGCGGCGACGCCGGCGACCAGTCCTGGATGTACCACCTGTCCCTCTTCCAGATTCCTGCCTCAGAGAGCCCTGCCGGCATCTGGAGCCTCTACTACACGGCCATCGCCCGCGCCAACAACACGGTCCTGGCCATCGACAACGCCGTCGGCTTCGACACCGACGCGGCCAAGGCCCGCCTGGCCGGCTACCGCGCCGAGGCGCTCTTCCTGCGCGCCTACTACCTGCACCACCTGTGGAAGCTCTACGGCAACATTCCCTTCTTCACCGAGCCGCTGGACGACCCGTTCATGGCGCCGCAGAAGAGCGCCGACGAGATCTACGGCTGCATCCTGGCCGACATCGCCGATGCCGAGACCGCGGCCGCGCAGGCGGGCGCCGAGTTCCCGCTCTGCACCAACGGCGGCGCCAGGCAGGCGCGCGTCAACCTGGCTGCGCTCTATATGCTGAAAGCCCGCGTGGTGATGTACCAGCAGGACCAGGCCCGCTACGGCGAGGTGGCCGCCAACATGGCGGAAATCATCAATGACGGCAGCTACCGCCTGGTCGACTTCGACAGCCTCTGGACCGGCGCCGACGAGAACGACTTCTCCGCGGAGTCCATCTTCGAGACCAACCAGATCTCCGACGGCAAGCGCGACTGGGGCAGCGCCTGGACCGGCTGCGGTACCAACCTCCCCGCCTACATCTCCCCGAACGAGCTCAGCGATCCCGTCTTCTGCGGCGGCTGGGGCTTCGGTCCCGTGCGCCAGAGCACCTGGGATATGTATGAAGACGGCGACGTGCGCCGCGAGGGTTCCATCAACAAGTTCGCGGCAGGCACCTACGGTCCCCGTTTCCAGGACACCGGCCTCTTCCAGAAGAAGTACGCCGCCCGCACCGCCCTGCGTTCGCCGATCGGCACCGTGGACCTCAATTATCCCAACAACCTGATCATCTTCCGCTACGCCGAGACCCTGCTCAACTATGCCGAGCTGGTGGGTTGCCAGGGCGCCGCGGCGGCCGGCGGGATCACTCCGCAGGAGTGCATGGACGCCGTCCGCGCCCGCGCCGGCCTGGGCTCCGTCCCCGTGAGCCTGGAGAGCGTCAAGGCCGAGCGCCACAAGGAATTCGTGGGCGAGGGCATGCGCTTCTGGGACCTCATCCGCTGGGGCGACGCCGCCACCGTGCTGACCGAGAACGACGAGGCGCACCAGAGTGTCCGCACCTTCAACCCGGACAAGGACAAGTACCTCCCGATCCCGCAGAGCGAGATGAGCCGCACGGCCGGCACCGGCGAGTACGAACTCCGCCAGAACAATGGTTATTAATGGATAAAAGCATCTGATTATGAAGAAGATATTCAATCTTATCCTCTTGGCCGGAACAGCGGCGTCCCTGCTGTTCTCCTGCCGCCCGATGGACCTCGACGACCACCAGCTGGGCGCGGCTCCTTCGGAGGATCAGCTCTCCTTCTCCTACGCGCCGTCCGCCGCTACGCCCAACATCCTCGAGTTCACCAACACCTCTTCGGTGAAGGGCGTCGCCCTCTGGGACCTGGGCAACGGCACGACCGTCAAGGGGGACAAGGTCTCCGCGACCTATCCCTTCAAGGGAGACTACACCGTGACGATGTCGCTCTACACGCCCGGCGGTTCCGCCACCATCTCCCAGGTAGTCACCATCGCGGCCGACGACTACGGCCTGCTGGACACCCCGGGCTTCAACGCCCTGACCGGCGGCGCCGACGCCGCTGAAGGCAAGACCTGGGTCTTCGCCCGCTACACCGAGGGCCACTTCGGCGTCGGTGACGTCAACGTCGCGCCCGAGGCCAACGGCCCCGCGTGGTGGAAGTGCCCCGCCAACGGCAAGGACGGCAGCTCGCTCTACGACAACAAATACACCTTCATCCAGAAGGGCACCCGGCTCATCTGGGAGAACAAGGGCAGCATCTACACCAACGAGAGCGGCATGAACCACCTCGGCATCCCCGGCACGCCCAACGCCGCCGTCGGCGACTTCGACGTGCCCTACACCCCGGCCGACAACCTGACCTTCTCGCTCGACGAGGAGAACGGCGTGCTCACCCTCGGCGGCGACGCCTTCCTGGGCTTCTACACCGGCGTGAGCGTGTACAACATCATCACGCTCAACGAGCACCTGCTCTATGTCTGGTGCCGCAGCGAGGCCGAACCCGGCAACGCCTGGTACTTCATGTTCGTCCCGGAGGACGAGCTCGTGGAGCCGCAGCCGGAGCCCGTCGAGCCGAAACCGGAGTCCGAGCCGGCCTGGTTCCGTCCCAACGCCCCGACCAACCTGCTCGGCATGAGCCTGGACTACGAAAGCTGGTTCAGCGGCGCCGACTGGGCCGGCGGCCTGGAGCCCGGCATCGCCATCAAGAACGACATCGTGATCACGGTCCCCGAGGGCATCGGCGGCGGCGAATGGATGGGCCAGTTCAAGATCCACACGAAGATCCCGGCCGGCGCCCGCGAGCGCTTCGACTTCAGCTGCAACATCGCCTCCACGCAGGCCGGCACGGCCACCGTCAAGATGACGGCCGCCGACGACCCTGCCGACGATTCCTTCTTCTATGACGGCAACGTGGCCGTCCCCGCGGGCGGCAGCGTGACCTTCGAGCAGCCGGACAAGATGCTGTTCGACGGCACTGAAAGCATCCTGCTGGTCTTCGACTTCGGCCGCTTCCCGGCCGGATCCGTGATTACCGTCTCCGACCTCTGCCTGCAGAAGCACATCCCCCTCAGCGAGAAGCCCGAGGTGGTGAATTTCTGGCCGGCGGCCAACGTGACCACGTCCCAGTGGTTCAGCGGCGCCGACTGGTCCGGCGGCCTGACGGCCGACTTCCGGATGCTGGAAGGCAACGGCTTCGAGCTGACGGTCCCCGAGGGCACCGGCGGCAGCGAGTGGATGGGCCAGTTCGCTCTCCATTCCGACATCCAGGCCCTGAACTCCCATCGCTATGAGTTCTCCGCCCGGATCGCCTCGACCGCGGCAGGCACCATCACCGTCAAGATCTCCAACGATCCCGAGGAGGACGACGCCCACCTGCTCAACTACGACAATGCCGTCGGCATCGTCGAGGGTGCGGTGACCTACCGGCTCAAGGACATCTATCCGAAGCCGCAGGACGCGGACGCCGTCCAGCTGATCTTCGACTTCGGCCGCATCCCGGCCGGCACGAAGATCACGGTCACGGACATCGTTTTCCAGGAATACATCGACTGATTGGTTATAGAATAAATACATTGGGTTAATTGGACGCGGGGGCGGGACGTTGTCATGGGCCCGCCCCCCTTTATCGAAAAAGTATGCAGAAAATGTTGTCCCTGATCGCTTCCTTTCTCCTTTTCGCCGCCTGCGGCGAGAAGGCCCCGGCGCCCGCACCCGCTGCGCCCGAAATCACGTTCGCCTCGCCGGAATTGGTGCTCGACCCCCAAGGGGGCGAGACCACGGTGCGCGTGAGCGCGACGGCCGCCTGGACCGTGGAGACGGACGGACAGGACTGGTTCGCGCTGGCTTCGCCGGCGCAGATATACAAAGGCGAGAGCCTGCTGAAGGTGACGGCGCAGCCCAATATGGGCGGCGAGCCCCGTCAGGGCGAGCTCCGCTTCGCCAGCGGCGGGCACGTCGCGACGCTCGCCGTCCGGCAGGAGCCGTGCTCGTTTGTCCCGGAAGGCTACAAGATCGTCTGGCAGGACGAATTCTCGGGCACTTCAGCAGACCTCAAGACCCGCTGGCGCTTCGAGGACTGGGCGCCGGGCCGCGTCAACCACGAGCTCCAGCGCTATACGCCCGACGACCGGCGGACGTCCTACGTCGAGGACGGCGCGCTGCACATCGTGGCGCGCAAGGACGGCAACCAGGTCATATCCGCCCGGATGAACACCCGCGGATCCTGGCTCTACGGCTATATGGAAGCCGCCATCTGGCTCCCGGAAGGCAAGGGCACCTGGCCCGCTTTTTGGATGATGCCGGACGACATGTCCCGGGGCTGGCCCGCCTGCGGCGAGATCGACATCCTGGAGGAAGTGGGCGTGCACGCCAACTACACCTCGTCCTCGATCCACTGCCAGGCCTACAACCACGTCAAAGGGACGCAGAAGACGGCCGAACGCCTGACGGCGGGCGCCGAGAGCGGCTACCACGTGTACGGCCTCGAGTGGACGGCCGACTATATCAGGACCTACGTAGACGGAAAAAAACTTCTCGAATTCAAGAACGACCAGGCCGGGAACGACGACACCTGGCCCTTCAACAAGAAATTTTTCATCACCCTCAACCTGGCATGGGGAGGCGACTGGGGCGGCATGTCCGGCGTGGACGAGAGCGCCCTGCCCTGTACGATGCGGGTGGACTATGTCCGGGTGTACCAGAAATAGAAAATGAGCAACAAGACGATACGGAACTTATTCCTGGCGGCCGCGTGCCTGGCGGCGGCTGCCTGTGGCGGCCCGAAGCGGCCGTCCACGGTGGGCACGACGCCGGAGGTGGAGCGCCGCGTGGAGCAGATCCTCGCGCAGATGACCCTGGCCGAGAAGATCGGCCAGATGAACCAGGTCTCGGCCGACGGCGGCGTGGACAACTATGCCGAAGCGGTGCGCCGCGGGCAGATCGGGTCCGTCCTCAACGTGGTGGACCCGGAAAAAATCAATGAGATGCAGCGCATCGCGATGGAAGAGTCGCGGCTCGCGATCCCCCTGCTGGTGGGACGCGACGTGATCCACGGTTTCCATACGGTCTTCCCGATCCCGCTCGGCCTCGCCGCGACCTTCGATCCGGCGCTGGTGGAGGAGGGCGCCCGCGTGGCCGCCGTCGAGGCGACGGCGCAGGGCGTCCGCTGGACCTTCTCGCCGATGCTCGACATCGCCCGCGACCCCCGCTGGGGCCGGATGGCGGAAGGCAGCGGCGAGGACACCTGGCTGGACGCCCGGATGGGCGAGGCGATGGTGCGCGGCTACCAGGGCGCGCAGTGGGACACGACCGCGATGGCGGCCTGCATCAAGCACTTCGTGGGCTATGGAGCCGCCGAGGGCGGGCGCGACTACAACAGCACCTTCCTGACGGAGAACCAGCTGCGCAACGTCTATCTGCCGCCCTTCGAGGCGGCCGTCAAGGCAGGCGCGCTGACGCTGATGACTTCGTTCAACGACAACGACGGCGTGCCCTCGACGGGCAACCGTTTCATAGTCAAGGATATCCTTCGCGACGAGTGGGGCTTCGACGGCCTGGTCGTCACCGACTGGAACTCGATGGGCGAGATGGTCTCCCACGGCTATGGCGCCGACCGCCGCGAAGTGGCGCGGCAGGCGCTGGACGCCGGGGTGGACATGGACATGATGACCTTCGGGTTCATCACGCACCTGGAAGAGCTGGTCCGCGCCGGCGAAGTCCGGGAATCCGCCATCGACGACGCCGTGCGCAACATCCTGCGCGTCAAAATCCTCCTCGGCCTGTTCGAGCATCCCTACGTGGACGCCGCTGCCGCGGAAACGGTCCAGTATGCGCCGGAGCACCTGGACGCCGCCCGCCGCACCGCGGAGGAGTCCGCCGTCCTGCTCAAGAACGACGGCGTCCTCCCGCTGGACGCCGGCCGCGTGCGGACGATCCTCGTCACCGGCCCGATGGCCGACGCGCCGCACGACCAGCTGGGCACCTGGTCCTTCGACGGCCAGAAACAGCACACCGTCACGCCGCTCGCGGCGCTGCGGGAGCGTTTCCCGGGCCGGGTGATCTATGTGCCCGGGCTGAAGGACAGCCGCGAGCAGCGGGCGCGCTTCGACGACGTCGTGGCCGCCGCCCGCCGCGCGGACGTGGTCCTGGCCTTCCTCGGCGAGGAAGCCATCCTTTCGGGCGAAGCCCATTCGCTCGCCGATCTCAACCTGAAGGGCTCCCAGAGCGAGCTGCTCGCGGCGCTGCAGGCCACCGGCAAGCCGGTCGTGGCCACGGTGATGGCCGGCCGGCCGCTCACCGTCGAGCGCGACCTGCCGCACTGCGGGGCGATGCTCTACAGCTTCCATCCCGGCACGATGGGCGGCCCGGCGCTCGCCAACCTCATCTTCGGCGACGCCACGCCCTCCGGCAAGACCCCCGTCACCTTCCTGCGGACGGTGGGCCAGGTGCCGATGTACTACAGCCACAACATGACCGGCCGTCCCTACCGGGGCGAGAAACTGCTGGACGAGATCGGGCCCGAAGCGGGCCAGACTTCGCTGGGCAACACGTCCTACTATCTGGACTACGGCGCCTATCCGCTCTTCCCCTTCGGCTATGGCCTGAGCTATACGACCTTCGCCTACACCGAGCCGTCGCTCGACAAGGCCGTCTACGGCCGCGACGACGTGGTCCGCGCCGCCTGCACCCTGACCAACACGGGTGCCCGTCCGGGCACCGAGGTGGTCCAGGTCTACGTGCGCGACCTGGTGGGCTCGTTCACGCGCCCCGTCAAGGAGCTCAAGCACTTCGAGCGCGTGGCCCTGCAGCCCGGCGAGAGCCGCCGCGTGGAGGTGGAAATCCCCGTGTCGGCGCTGGCCTTCTGGGGCGCCGACGGCACGAAGAAAGTGGAGCCCGGCGACTTCCAGCTGTGGCTCGCGGGCGACAGCGCCTCGGGCGAGCCGCTGGCATTCAAAGTGGAATAAGCTATTTGCTTTCGAGCACCGGCGCGTGCGGATCGTTCGCGACCGCACGCTTCCAGACCTCGTTGTAGCCGCCGTACTGGAGCTTGTCGGGGAAGCCGATGCCGTATTCGGTGTGCAGGAAATTGCCCTGCTCGTCCTGGGCCTTGATGTTGCCGTCGATGAACTTGACGAGCAGCGTCTCCTCCAGCTTCGTCCAGGCCGCGAACTGCGCCTGGGCCGTCTCTACGCTATATTTCGTCATCATTTTGCGCGCCTTGCGCAGCCGGCCGCGCTCCACGAGCGCCTTCAGCTTGGCGTCCATCTCCGGGACGCCGCGCTCCAGCTGCTCCCGCTCGAAGCGGTCCGCCGCTGCGCGCGCCACCGGCGCCATCCGGTCGTACATCTTGTAGCAGGCATTCGCCACGCGGTTGCACATCCAGAACTGGGCCGTGGGGCTGTAGTGGAGCAGGTCGCCGTTGCCCTCGCGCAGGCACTCCGGCACCTGGGTCAGGTTGGCGTAGATCGGCGTCAGGTAGGAAGTCGCCGCGTCGTCGCAGCCGAACCAGATCAGGGCGCCGACCTCGTCGGGCAGGAAGCCGCGCGCCTGCGCGACGAACCAGAAGCCCGTCTGCTGCGTGGCGATGGCCCGCTCGTTGAGGTAGGTCTTGCCGTCCACGGTGAAGTTCATCGGCCGCCAGCGGTAGGGCAGGCCGTTGCCGCCCGCACCGATGTCGGTGGTCATGTCCATCGGGGTGCCCTCGAAATGGTCGCGCATCACGTCGGCCACGTCCTTGACCGTGATCTTGCGCGCCGGCTTGACGAAGAGGGGCATCTCGCCCTTGAGGTCATAGCCCATCGCGTAGTCCAGCCAGTCGGTGGCGGGGCGGGAGACCTCCTGCCCGTTCTCCTCGTAGGTGAACACGCCGTCGCAGAGGATGTTGAAGGCGCTCCAGGCGCGGGCGTCGCAGGCGCGGGCCCCGCCGAAATCGAGCGGATTGTAGGCGTCGCGGAAGCTGAAATCCGCATCCTCACCCTCGTACCAGCCCTGCTCGCGGGCGAAACTGATCACGTCCGGAGCGTAGAGACAGTTGTCCGGATCGTCCAGCGGGAAACGCGTGATGCGGGCCTGGTTGGCGTGCGCGCAGATGTAGCCGTCCGGCACGCGGCGCGCCACCCACACGATGCCCTTCTGCTGGCCCTTGCCCACGAGATCCATCACCCAGGCCTCCTTCGGATCGGCGATCGAGAAGGACTCGCCCTCGGAAGGGTAGCCGTAGGTGTTGGCCAGGTCCACGATGGTCTGGATGGCCTCCCGCGCCGTCGTGGCGCGCTGCAGGGTGATATAGATCAGCGAACCGTAGTCCATGATGCCGTCGGCGTTGACCTGCTCCTCGCGGCCGCCCCAGGTGGTCTCGCCGATGATCAGCTGCCGCTGGTTCATGTTGCCGACCGTCTGCCAGGTGCGCTCCACCTGCGCGATGTCGCCCATCGGCTTGCCCGTGTCCCACTCGCGGATGGCGAGCCGGCTGCCGGCCGTGAAACGGGCCGCGGGGCGGAAATAGAGTTCACCGAAAAGGCCGTGGGAATCGGCGGCGTAAGAGACCATGCTGGAGCCGTCGGCACTGGCGCCGGGGCTGACGATCACGTTGGTACAGGCGTCCATCCGGCCGGCGGCGAAAGCCGTCAAAGCCAGGATGGTGCAGAGAAATTTTCGCATTTTATCTTTTATTTATAAATTTGCAGGCTTATGAGATACAAAGCTATAAAATTTTTCGGGATTGCCGCCCTGCTGCTCCTGCCTTTGCTGGCAGGCGCACAGCAGCCGCAGAGCGAAGAAGAAGAGCGCAAGCAGCTCCGTCAGGTCATCGACCAGACGGTCGCGAGCTACGAGACCCAGTTCGGTCTGGAGGACTGGCAGTCCTTCTACGTGGACTCCATCCTGACCCACGACTACGAAGCGCTGCGCGTCGAGCTCCGCGAGCTGCGCAACGCCAAGGTCTCCAACGCCGACATCTACAGCACGGTCCAGGACAAGTGGGCCGAGCAGATCTATCTCTCGCTGCAGAAGATCTTCACGGAGGAGCAGTGGAACAAGTATCTCAAGTCCGGCGCCGCGCGCGACAAGAAGGCGCGTGACAAGCGCGCCGCCAAACGCAAGTAGCACATTATGAAAAGAGAAGATATCGACAAAGTCCTTGCGGAGCTGAAGGCGCTCCAGTGCAAGACGCAGAAAGAGGTTGAAGAGGCGCGCGTGCGCTTCCTCGGCAAGAAAGGCGAGATCACGGCGCTCTTCGAGGAGTTCCGCACCGTGGACAAGGATATGAAGCGCGAGTTCGGCCGCACGCTCAACGAGCTCAAGAACGCCGCCGAGGAGACGATCCGCAATCTCCGCGAGATCGTCGGCGAGGAGGGCGGCAGCCAGGCTCCGAAGCAGGACCTCACGATGCCCGGCGACCCGCTGGACCTCGGTTCCCGCCATCCGGTCTCGATCGTGCGGCAGGAGATCGTGGATATCTTCCGCAAGTTCGGTTACGATGTGGCCGAGGGCCCGGAGATCGAGGACGACTACCACGTCTTCGAGGCGCTCAACTTCCCGCCGAACCACCCGGCCCGCGACATGCAGGACACCTTCTTCGTGTCCGTCGGCCATCCCAACCCGCTGCTGCTCCGCACGCACACGTCCAGCGTGCAGGTCCGCACGATGGAGAAGATGAAGAATCCCCCCATCCGCGTCATCTGCCCGGGCCGCGTGTTCCGCAACGAAGCCATCAGCGCCCGCGCGCACTGCATCTTCCACCAGGCCGAGGGCCTCTACATCGACGAAGGCGTGACCTTCGCCGACCTCAAGCAGGCCATCCTCCTGTTCGCCCGCGAGATGTTCGGTCCCGAGACCGAGATCCGCATGCGCCCGTCCTTCTTCCCCTTCACGGAACCGTCCGCCGAGGTGGACGTCAGCTGCAACATCTGCCACGGCAAGGGCTGCAACATCTGCAAGGGGACCGGCTGGCTGGAGATCCTGGGCTGCGGCATGGTGGACCCCAACGTCCTTGAGGCGAGCGGGATCGACTCCAAGAAGTACAGCGGCTTCGCCTTCGGCATGGGCCTCGAGCGCATCGCGATGCTCAAGTGGCGCGTCAACGACCTGCGCCACTACTTCGAGAACGACATGCGCTTCCTCCAGGAGTTCAGCACTTCCGTCGAAGTTTAGTTTATCGATATAGGGGATCCGCCGCCGGACTTGACAGGCGGCGGACCCTGTGTTCTTGAAACCACGTTAAAAACAAGTATGCAAAAGTCAAACGTTTTCAGCACCAGGTTCCTGGTGATGGCAGTCACGCTTATTGTCTGCCTCATTACATCCAATTTCTTCGTCCCGCGCCTCTGGCAGGTGGCCGGGCTGCCGTTGCAGCTCTCCGGCGCCGTCCTGCTGTTCCCGGTGTCCTATATCCTCAACGACTGCATCACCGAGGTCTACGGCTACCGCAAGGCGCGCTTCGTCATCTGGCTCGCCTTCGCCCTCAGCGCCTTCGTCGCGCTGATGGCCCAGTTCGTGTGCTGGCTGCCCGAGCCCCTGCAGGACGGCAGCAAGCCCGTGGCCGAGAGCTTCAACGGGCTTTTTGCCATGGTCCCCAAGACCACGGCCGCCTCGCTGGTCGCCTTCCTGGTCGGCTCCACGGTCAACGCCTGGATCATGAGCCGGATGAAGGCCCGCTCCGGCGGCAAGCTCTTCGGCGTGCGCGCCATCCTCTCCTCCGTGGGCGGCGAACTCGCCGACTCGCTCATCTTCTTCCCGGTGGTCTTCTGGGGTGTGATGCCCCTGGGCGCCGTCGTCTCCCTGGCCCTGACGCAGGTGTGCGCCAAGGTCCTCTACGAGATCGTCATCCTGCCGGTCACGGCCTGGTTCGTCCGCCGCACCAAGCGGGCCGAGGGCGTGGACGTCATCGACAGGGGGATCTCCTACAATCCTTTCAAAATCAGCGATATCCAATAAATTATGGACAGAACCAAAGACGGCCTGCAGGCCCTTGGCCGCAAGACTGCATACAGCCAGGACTATGATCCCGGCGTACTCGAGACCTTCGAGAACAAGCACCGCGACAACGACTATTGGGTGCGCTTCAACTGCCCGGAGTTCACGACCCTGTGCCCGATTACGGGCCAGCCGGACTTCGCGGAGCTGCGCATCAGCTACATCCCCGACGTGCGGATGGTCGAGAGCAAGAGCCTCAAGCTCTACCTCTTCAGCTTCCGCAGCCACGGCGACTTCCACGAAGACGTCGTCAACACCATCATGAAGGACCTCATCGCCCTGATGGACCCCAAGTACATCGAAGTCACGGGTCTCTTCACCCCGCGCGGCGGCATCTCCATCTACCCCTACGCCAACTACGGCCGTCCCGGCACGAAGTGGGCCGCCCTCGCCGAGCAGCGTTTCGCCTCCCACGAATAATCCGCGGTCTTGATTCCGTCAGGCAGGGGGTGCCGGAACCTGTGGCCACCCTCGGCCACATCAGAGGGAGGGGCCCGCTGGATACAAGTTCCCGCTGTTGCGGGGACGCAGGAGACAGTGGGAGGGATGAAGCAATCAAAGATTGCGGAGGGTTCCGGCACCCCCTGCCTGAAAGGATCAAGACCTCTCCACCAGGGCGAAGGTGAAGGTGCCGGCGCAGCAGCGGCGGCCGGCGACGGCGACGCGGGCCTCGCAGGAGACGAGGCCGGCCTTGCGCTCGAGGATCTTTCCGGTGATTTCACAGAGGTCGCCCGGACGGACGGCGCTGCGGAATTTGACCCCGTCGATGCTGCGGTAAACGGCGAGGTGGCCGGCCGCCTCGTCCCCGAGGATGCAGAGGCAGGCCTGGGCCATGATTTCGCAGAGGATCACGCCGGGGACGATCGGGTTGCCCGGGAAGTGGCCCTGGCAGAAAAAGGCGTCATCCGGAATGCGGTACGTCGCTCGGCAGGTGCCGTCATCCTCCGTATCCACCGTGTCCAACAGCAGCATCGGCTCCCGGTGGGGGAGCAGGCGCTTGA
>ONQP01000046.1 GCA_900319975.1 uncultured Bacteroidales bacterium
GGGCACATATACTGGCAGCAGTCTGCCGCGAACTTATTGAGCGTCAGCGCGATGCTTCCCATCGCGGAAGCCACGGCGCGCTCGGTGCGGCCGCGCTGCGCGCCTCCGACCTGGGGCACACGCACCTGGGGAGCCTGGGCAACTTATGCAACGACAAGATCGCCGCGCTGATGGACGCGGCCAGCAAATGGTAATAGTTAGTATATGACAAAACGCAAAAAAGCGACACTCGTCCTACAGAATGGACGCAGAATGGAGGGCTGGAGCTTCGGCTACGACGGCCCGTGCGATGGAGAAGTGGTGTTCTCCACGGCGATGGTGGGCTATCCCGAGAGTCTTACGGACCCCTCCTATTCGGGCCAGATCCTCTGCGTCACCTATCCGCTCATCGGTAATTACGGCATCCCGGAGATGGAAGTGGATGCCGACGGCATCTGCAAGACCTTCGAATCCGAGAAGATCCACGTCCGGGGCCTGATCATCTCCGACTACAGTGAGAAATACAGCCACTGGGACGCCGTCAAGAGCCTGGACGAATGGCTCAAGGAGCAGAAGATCCCCGGCATCTGCGGGATCGACACGCGCGCGCTGACCCAGCTGCTGCGCGAAGAGGGCGCGATGCTCGGCCAGATCGTGCAGGAAGGCGCGGAGCCGGTCGCATCCATTCCCGACCCCAACCTGGACAACCAGGTCGCGATCGTCAGCTGCAAGGAAGTGATCCGCTACGGCAAGGGCGACAAGAAGGTGGTCCTGGTGGACTGCGGCGTCAAGCACCAGATCCTGCGCTGCCTGGTGCAGCGCGGCGTGGAGCTGATCCGCGTCCCTTGGGACTACGACTTCAACCAGCTCGACTGGGACGGCCTCTTCATCTCCAACGGCCCGGGCAACCCGGCGCTCTGCGAGGTCACGGTGGAGCACATCCGCCAGGCCCTGAAGGGAAATAAACCCGTCTGCGGCATCTGCATGGGCAACCAGCTGCTGAGCATCGCCGCCGGCGCCTCCACCTACAAGCTGAAATACGGCCACCGCTCCCACAACCAGCCGGTGCGCCAGGCGGGCACGGACAAGTGCTTCATCACTTCGCAGAACCACGGCTTCGCGGTGGACGACACCCGCCTGCCGGAGGGCTGGGAGCCTTACTTCATCAACATGAACGACGGCACCAACGAAGGCATCCGCCACACCAGCAAGCCGTTCTTCTCGGCGCAGTTCCACCCGGAGGCCTCCAGCGGCCCGGTGGACACGGAATTCTTCTTCGACGATTTCATTTCCCAATTGTAGCATATGATCGACTCCAACATAAAGAAAGTCCTGGTGCTCGGCTCGGGCGCCCTCAAGATCGGCGAGGCCGGCGAATTCGACTACAGTGGCTCCCAGGCCCTGAAGGCGCTGCGCGAAGAGGGCATCAGCACCGTCCTGATCAACCCCAACATCGCCACGGTGCAGACCTCCGAAGGCGTCGCCGACAAGATCTACTTCCTGCCCGTCACGCCCTTCTTCGTGGAGAAGGTCATCCAGAAGGAGCAGCCGCAGGGCATCCTGCTCTCGTTCGGCGGCCAGACCGCGCTCAACTGCGGCGTGGAGCTCTACAAGAGCGGCATCCTCGAGAAATACGGCGTCCAGGTGCTCGGCACCCCGGTGCAGTCCATCATCGACACGGAAGACCGCGAGCTCTTCGTGGAGCGGCTCGACGAGATCGGCGTCAAGACGATCAAGTCGCACGCCGCGTCCAACATCGAAGAGGCCCGCGCCGCCGCGCGCGAGGTCGGCTATCCGGTCATCCTGCGCGCCGCCTACGCGCTGGGCGGCCTCGGCTCCGGCTTCTGCGAGAACGAAGACGAGCTGGAGACGGTGGCCGGCAAGGCCTTCTCCTTCTCCCCGCAGGTCCTCGTCGAGAAGTCGCTGCGCGGCTGGAAAGAGATTGAATACGAGGTCGTGCGCGACCGCTACGACAACTGCATCACGGTCTGTAACATGGAGAATTTCGACCCGCTCGGCATTCACACCGGCGAGAGCATCGTGGTCGCTCCTTCGCAGACCCTGACCAACGACGAATACCACTTCCTGCGCAAGATCGCCATCGACATCGTCCGCCACGTCGGCATCGTCGGCGAGTGCAACGTGCAGTACGCCTTCAGCCCCGACGGCGAGGACTACCGCGTGATCGAGGTCAACGCGCGACTCAGCCGCTCCTCCGCCCTGGCCTCCAAGGCCACGGGCTATCCCCTCGCCTTCATCGCCGCCAAGCTCGGCCTGGGCTACGGCCTGTTCGAGCTCAAGAACTCCGTGACCAAGACCACGCCGGCCTTCTTCGAGCCCGCGCTGGACTATGTGGTCTGCAAGATCCCCCGCTGGGACCTCGCCAAGTTCAAGGGCGTGTCCCGCGAGATCGGCTCCAGCATGAAGAGCGTCGGCGAGGTGATGGCCATCGGCCGCACCTTCGAGGAGGCCATCCAGAAGGGCCTCCGCATGATCGGCCAGGGAGCCAACGGCTTCGTCTGCAACAAGCCCTTCAAGCAGGAGGAGCTGGACGACGCCCTGCGCCACCCGACCGACTCCCGCATCTTCGCGATCGCGGCGGCCTTCGAGGCCGGCTACTCCGTCGACCGGATCCACGAGCTCACCAAGATCGACCGCTGGTTCCTCGACAAGCTCGACAACATCGAGACCACCTACCGCGAGCTGGAGCAGTGCAAGAAACTGACAGACATCGACTTCGACCTGCTGCGCAAGGCCAAGTGCCAGGGATTCTCGGACATCCAGATTTCCCGGGTCACGGGGGCGCCCGAGGCCAAGGTGCGCGAGCTGCGCGCCTTCCTGGGCCTGCGGCCCCACGTCAAGCAGATCGATACCCTGGCCGCGGAGTTCCCCTCCTCGACCAACTACCTCTACATGACCTACAACGGCGAGACGGACGACGTCTCCTTCGAGGACGGCTCCAACACCGTCATCGTCCTGGGTTCCGGCGCCTACCGCATCGGCAGCTCCGTGGAGTTCGACTGGTGCGGCGTGAATGCCCTGAACACGCTCCGCAAGAGCGGCTACAAGGCCATCATGATCAACTACAACCCCGAGACCGTTTCGACCGACTACGACGTCTGCGACCGGCTCTATTTCGACGAGCTGAGCTTCGAGACGGTGATGGAGATCTGCGACCTGGAGAAGCCCTACGGCGTGATCGTGAGCGTGGGCGGCCAGATTCCGAACAACCTGGCCGTGCCCCTGATGCGCGCCGGCGTCCACATCCTGGGCACCACGGCGCACGACATCGACCGCGCCGAGGACCGCAACAAGTTCTCCCAGATCGTGGACAAGCTGGGCATCGACCAGCCGCGCTGGAGCGAGCTGACGACGATGGAAGACGTGGACAAGTTCGTCGACGAAGTCGGCTTCCCGGTCCTCGTCCGCCCGTCCTACGTGCTCTCCGGCGCCGCGATGAACGTCTGCTACAGCAAGGAAGACCTGCGGATCTTCCTCGACATGGCCGTCGAGGTGTCCGAGGAGCATCCGGTCGTCATCAGTTCCTTCATGCAGCGCTGCAAGGAACTCGAGTGCGACGCCGTGGCCGATGGCGGCAAGGTGATCGCCTACGCGATCTCCGAGCACATCGAGTTCGCGGGTGTGCACTCCGGCGACGCCACCATCCAGTTCCCGCCGCAGAAGATCTACGGCATCACGGCCGCCAAGATCCGCAAGACCGCGGCCGCCATCGCCGCCGAGCTGCACATCACGGGTCCGTTCAACATCCAGTTCCTCGCCACCGACAACTACATCAAGGTCATCGAGTGCAACCTCCGCGCTTCCCGCAGTTTCCCGTTCGTATCCAAGGTCCTGAAGGTCAACTTCATCGACCTGGCCACACGCTGTATGCTCGGCCAGCGTCCGGAGAAGATCGACATCGATCCCTTCGAGCTGGACTACGTGGGCATCAAGTGCTCCCAGTTCTCCTTCGCCCGACTGGGCAAGGCCGACCCGGTGCTGGGCGTGGACATGGCCTCGACCGGCGAGGTGGGCTGCATCGGCGACAACCTCAATGAGGCGCTCCTCAAGTCGATGCTCTCCGTGGGACACCGCATCCCGCAGAAGTCCATCCTGATCTCTTCCGGCAACCCGCTCCAGAAGGCCGACCTGCTGCGTGCCTGCCTGCTGCTGGCCAAGAAGAACTACACCATCTACGCCACGGGCGGCACGTGCAAGTATCTGAACGAGAACGGCGTCCCCGCCAAGCGGGCCCTCTGGCCCAACGAGCAGGAGAACGGCGCTCCCGCGGCCCTCGACCTCATCCGCAAGCACGAGGTGGAGCTGGTGGTCAACATCCCCAAGAATTTCACCCACAGCGAGCTCAGCAACGGCTACCAGATGCGTCGCGCGGCCATCGACTTCAACGTGCCGCTGATCACCAACAGCCGGCTGGCCACCGCTTATATCCGCGCCTTCTGCGACATGCCGCTCGATTCGATCGGCATCAAGAGCTGGGACGAATATTAGCAGCGTGGGCCGTCCGAAGTTCTTCGTGCACCTCGTGGCACTGGCCGTCGTGGCCGTGTGGGGTGTCACCTTCATCAGTACGAAAGTCCTGATCCTGGCCGGTCTCAAGCCGGCCGGGATCTTCTTGATCCGTTTCGCGATCGCGTACGCGGGCATCTGGGCCCTTTCGCTCCGTCGGCGGGACAGCCGCAGGCTGTGGAGCCGCCGCTGGCAGGACGAGGCGATGTTCGTGCTGCTGGGCCTTACGGGCGGGTCGTTCTACTTCCTCGCGGAGAATACGGCCCTGGCCCACACGCAGACCTGTAACGTGGCCTTCCTGGTGTGCAGCGCGCCGCTGCTGACGGCGCTGCTCAGCCTGGCGTACCGCAGGCTGCGCCGCGACCGTTTCGCGGCCGCGATGCAGGACGTGCGCAACAGCCTGCCGCTTTTCGCCGGCACGCTGCTCGCGCTGGGCGGCATGGCGCTGATGCTTTTCGACGGCGCCCGCGTGCAGGTCTCGTTGCGCGGCGACCTGCTCGCCCTTGCGGCGGCCCTCTGCTGGGCCGTTTACAGCCTGTTCATGGGGCGGATGACGCAGGAGTACGGTGCGGTCTTCGCGACGCGAAAAGTGTTCGCCTACGGCCTCCTGACGATCCTGCCGTTCCTGCCCGGCGGCGCCGGACGGATCGAACCGGCCGTTTTCGCGCAGCCGCAGGTCTGGGGCAACCTCCTCTTCCTGGGGCTGGTCGCTTCCCTCGCCTGCTTCGCGCTCTGGAACCGGATCATGGTCCGTCTGGGCAACGTCACGGCCACTAACTATGTCTATCTCACGCCGGTATTCTCCCTTGCCGCCGGGATGGCCGTGCTGGGCGAACGCCTGACGCTGGCCGGCGGCATCGGTTCCGCGCTGATCCTGCTCGGCGTCATTCTCGCCGGGAGGCGCCTATAATCGCATTTTTCTGCGTAAAATCGCAAATTAAATTTGGTGGATTCGCAAACTGTTCCTATATTTGCAATCCCAAAACACAACTGGTGCTGTAGCTCAGATGGTAGAGCAAAGGACTGAAAATCCTTGTGTCGGCAGTTCGATTCTTCCCAGCACCACGGTAACCCGCTCAGATTGAGCGGGTTTTTCTTTTTATTCTCACTTTTGTACTCAGTTTTGGCAAGACCCACGTTTCTCTACTGAGGTCTACCGTGGGGAATTATTTTGTCGCTGTTCTAAGCCCAATTGTGGCACTGTTTGGGATTTTTGTCGTAATTCAAGCCGGCTTTTTAGTAAAATTGTAGAAATTCGGCTATCACGCTCTCAGATATCCGTGCCGCACTAGGTCTTCCCGGCTACGGACCTGGTTGGTGTAACCATCGGCAATGACAAAGAGGTTGTCGGCCACCCTGGAGATTGCGTCGTAATTATGGTCAGTAATGATGACGCCGTGATCCTTGGCGCGTTCGCGGATCATGGCCTTGACATCTTCAATATTCACCGGGTCAACCTGGGTGAAGGGCTCGTCGAGGATGTAGAAGGGGGCGTCGGTGTGCAGGATCAGATACAGTTCGGCCAGCCTTGCCTCGCCACCGGAGAGTTCGTAGATGGGCGAATCATAATGCCGGGAGAATTTCGGGAAACGATTGACAAAGGTCCAGTAGTTCACGCCATAGAGGTCAAATGCCCGGTGCAGTTTCATTCCCTCCGGAATCAGTCTCCCCTGCGGCAAATACTTGATGGATTGGCCGATAATCTGACGGTTAACGGGCTTCTCATCGATACTCACCATCACATTCTCCACCTTCAAACCACCCATCAGCGCGCGGAACATGCAGGACTTGCCGGCACCGTTCCGACCCAGCAGACCCGTTACTATCCCCGTCTCGGAAGTGATATATCCGCCGCTCAGGACCGTTTTCTCCCCGAACCGGACCACCACACTGTCCACTATGAGCCGATGCTTATCCATGGAAAAACATTGCAGTTGTGAGCAGAATGGCAAGTGCAAGGAAATCGGCCAGAATCACGCTAACCTGCAGTTTCCGGCGCGAAAGCCCTAGATTGATGTAGAAGAAGATGGAATCCCGGTCCTGGAATTTACTTGCCAGATACATGATGATAGCCGTCACCACCACCTTCATGATAAAGCAATCCACAAAGAACGTGTAGGATATTTCACTCAAAAGGAAGCTCATGCACACCAGGTTGTACACAGCGCCGATGAGCAACTGCGCTTTACCATAGCGCCATGTAAGGAATATGCGGTCGCGAAAGGTCATCCAAGGGCGGTATTCAATCCAAACGCTTATTCCAACAAATATCAAGCCTGTAGCATATCACCTGCCAACCTTCCTGTAATACATCGTATTACACCCTAATACACTTTCTTCCCAGCACCACTAAAATAGCCCGCAGGATGTCCTGCGGGCTATTTTTTGTGGTGCAAGCACCTCCGTTACGGCTTAGGGCTCATAGATCAGCGTGTCCGTCGTGATATAGGACTCGCCACCGTTCTTGAATTCGTATTGGGTGGGGTCACTGTCTTGGGGTCCCCAGTAAACCGTTCCGCCGATGGTAACCGTGCCGCAATATCCGTAACTACGGTTCGGTCCGATGCAACAAGCGTCCACATCATTAGTAGTACCTCTTGTGGCAGTGACTTTGGTGACGCCGTCGGTGATGGTAATGGTGCCGCATGTGCTAGTTTTATTTCCATTCGTATATCCAGCGCCGATACCAGGGCAATGTTTTGGTGTATTTTTGAAACTCGCTCGTGTGTCAACTCCGGGTAAAATATTTTTTTTTGTAAAAATTTTAGCACTATCTATGGATAACGCTCAGAGCAAATTACAGTATCTCACTCCGGAATGCGAGGTATATGAGTTAGTGCATGAAGACCTCATGACGCAGCACTCGTATCACTATATGGGCGGTCCGGACGATTAGTATCCTTCGCGCGAGAGCGACCTGTCTGCGGGACCTGCTGTCATGCGGCTCCCGTTTTTTTGCGCAATGCGCTGACAATCTGCGCGCTAGGGGGAGTTGCCGTCTCCCCTTCCTTATTTTTCTGATTATAAGGTATTTGCAGAATCGCATAAATCTGCGCCTCCCGCGGCAAAGACAAGCCCCGTTTCCTTGCTTGTATCCGCGTAATTTGATAGTTTTGTGAGGCTTAGACGTATAACCACTTCTGTTTTAATAACCTTTTAATCATGAGACAATCAATCAGGATTGCGGCATTGATCGTTGCCGCGTCGTTCGCGTTCAGCCAGGTCGCTGATGCGCAGCTGGGAGGCATGCTGAACAGGGCCAGATCGGCCATCAAAGAAGCTGCCTCGACGCCGAGTACACCCAAGGTCAAACTGGCCATCCCCAAGGCCGTATCCGGCGGTCAGACCGCCGTGTTCAAAAGAGGCGAGAAGGAAGTCGCCAAATGGAATCCGGCGACGCTCGAGCTGACCATGACCGCGGACGGCGCCGTCTATAAACTGGACCCGAAGACCGGCAACTTCACGGACGCCAGCGGCGCATCCAAGGGTTCGATCAGCGCCGACGGCACCGTCGTCGGCCCGCTCTTCGGCACGCTCCAGGTCGTGCAGGACACCAACGTCCTGTTCTTCGTCAACAAGGACGGTGAGCGGCTGGGCGGCATCGTCGCCTCGATGGGTGAGACCTATTTCGGCGACCGCCGGAGAGGCTACAACGGCATTGTCAGCGACACTGGCGTGAATCCGCTGCTGCTGGCGTACGTCTATTTCGGCTATGTGTTCACCCCGGAGGAAGAAGCCGAATTCGAGGTCGAGCATGCGGCCGCCGAGAAGAAAGCCCGGATCAAGCAGCTGGGCTACGATCCTGACAGGACCTATACCACCGAGGAGCTGTACGACATGATCGAGTGGAAGGACGAAGATGCCATCAACGAGATCCTCAAGTATGAGAATTCCCTCACCTACGCCGGTTTCCGCGACACGCATCCTGAGTTCAAGAACTGCAAGGTGGGCGCCGTCGGCCTGATGACCAACCAGTGGGTCGACAACCCCAACGCCACGTACTACTGGGTAGACTACTGGGTGGTCTATGAGCTGACGGACGGCCGCAACATCGTGACATTCAGCACCGCCCGCAAGAAGTTCCGCTACGGCGACGTAGAGAACAGATATCGCGAACACGCCGACCGCTTCCATGAAGTGACCGACTGGGTTCGTAAGGAAGAATAATCAACATATAATCAACGGAAAAGAGCGGCCGGGAGGCCGCTCTTTTTTTCCGTCAGGATCAATTCTCCAGCTGCTTGCGGATCTTGTAGTAGGTGGTGCGGGAGCCGAAGCCGGAGTCGACGATGACTTCGCCGATCGGCATGTCCGGATGTGCTACCTGCATCTGTGCGGCGTGGGCACGAAGACGGCCGGAGCCATCAGCAGATTGGACAGGTAGCAGAAGATGACCGTCTTCCACGCCGGGTGGTAATAATCCATATGCTTGCCGTAGGGCTGGCACCGGTGTCCCCAGCGCACGGCGGCTACGAAAACGCTCGCGGTGAGGTAAACCGCCAGCGCAGCACTGAACAGGGCATCTTGCAGGGTAAGCGTCATAAGGAATACAAATCTACCAAATCTCTTCCACAAATGCCAAAAGAAATGTTGTATCTTTATGGCACGATATTCGACTAATAGCCAACCGTATGAAAAGATTTGTCCTTGCTTTCCTTTCCGTGTGCTGCGCGCTGACGCTTGCGGCACAGGAGACCATTCCCGTAAGCTACACGGGCGAGAAACCCAGCATCAGCGACTTTGCGTGGGCGTTCGTATCCGCCATCGACGACGATGAAGAAGTCGACGTGGACGAGTCGGCCAACGCCTTCAAGCAGGCCTGGATCCGCTACCGGCAGGGCGCCGCGCAGCAAGACGGCGTGACCCTCACCGTCGACCAGCGCAACGGCTTCGTGCTCTATGAGTCCGTGGACGAGGAGCACCTGCTGCGCATCGAGATGTGCTACTGGAACGAATCCGACCAGAAGCACAAGATGGTCGCCTATTGCGTATCGAGCTTCTTCGACGGCAAATATTCCCCCGGGCAGTATGACGGCATCCGCTTCTTCCGCTACGACAATGCCGCGAAGGCGATGGAGCCCTGCTACGAACCGGGCTTCGACGTCGAATACGGCACGGACGACGGCGCCTGGATTTCCTACGCGCTCCCCCGCTCCGGCAAGGACATCACCGTCACGTCCTGGTACGACGACAAGACGACGCAGCGCATCCTGAAATGGAACGGCCACGGCTTCAGTTTCTGAGCCGCGACCATCGGAAACAGAAAGACCCCGCAGGATCCCTGCGGGGTCTTTATTTTGCGGAGCCACGGCTCCGGTTAATCGTCCGGTGCACCCTGGTAGTAATACTCGTCCGAATCCACCAGCATAATCCGCTCACGCTCGAGTTCGAATGCTTCGCACTCCGGAGAGAGATAGGGCAACTTGGTCTTCTTGTCTTCCATAACAGGACTATGTTTTTTACAAAAATAAAAAAATTATGCAAATATTTGACACTGTTGACAATTAAATGAATTGTTCATTATTAGCCTTCGCTCTATCCTCATTTCTTGGGATTGACCGGGGTTCAATTATGGAATACCTTTGCGCCGCTTTTAGTTGGCAGTGTATTTTATATGAAAAACCAATTGATATTGATTCCGGCATTGCTTTTCTGTATCAATGCCGCCGCCCAGAACGCCGGAGGGCGCATCTCGGGCATCGTCGTGGACGAAGCGGAAGACACCCCGCTGACGGGCGCGTCCATCGTGGTCAAAGAACTCCAGAAAGGTCAAGTCGCGGACATAGACGGTAAATTCTCTTTCACCAACCTGCCGGAGGCGACCTACACGGTCCTCGTGGACCTGATCGGCTACGATCCACAGGAGAAGACCGTCCGCGTCGAGAAAGGCAGGACCACTTCGCTCCTGATCTGCCTGAAGGAGCAACCTCTCTCCCTCGAACAAGCCACGGTCACAGCCAAGAGCGAGGCCCGCAAGGTACGCGAACAGGCCATGCCCGTGTCCGTGATCAGCATGAAGCAGCTGCAGGGCACGGTGAGCGACATCCAGGGCATCCTGGCCAAGACGGTCGGCGTGACCGTCCGCTCCACCGGCGGCGTCGGCAGCGCCTCGCGCCTGTCCGTGCGCGGCCTGGAGGGCAAGAGGATCGGTTTCTTCATCGACGAGGCGCCGATGAACGACCAGTCTGACTTCCTCGATCTCAACGACATCCCGGTGGACATGATCGACCGGATCGAGATCTACAAGGGCGTCGTCCCGGCCAAGTTCGGCGGATCTGCGATGGGCGGCGCCGTCAACATCGTCCTGAAAGAGTATCCGGACCATTATGCGGACTTGAGCTATACCCGCGAGTCCTTCAACGTCAACAAGGGACAGGCGGTCTTCAAGCGCAATCTCCGCGGCTCCGGCCTCGTCCTGGGCATCGGCGGCGGCTACACCAACGCCGACAACAGCTACACGATGGAGTCGCCCTACATAAAGGGGCTGCAAATCAAGCGCGAACACGACAATTTCGAAAAGATCCTGCTCGGCGGCAGCCTGAAGGCCAAGAAATGGTGGTTCGACGAAGTCGAATTCGAACCGGCCTTCGTCCAGACCCGCAAGCAGGTACAGGGCATCGAGACGGATATCCGCCAGGCCCACACGACGTCCATGGCCGTTCTCATTTCCAACAAGCTGGAGAAGGACGATTTCTTCGTCGAAGGCCTGGACTTCGACATGACGACGGCCGCGTCCTACACGGAGTACAGCCTGGTGGACACGGCCCGCTTCTGGTACGACTGGTACGGGAACGCCTATCCGACGCCCTCCCCGCTCGGCGGCGAACTGGGCAACCGGTTCCCGACGGAGTCTTTCAACCGCAAGGTGTCGCTCATCAACAAGCTCAACCTCGAATACCTCATCACCAAGAACCACTCCGTCAGCCTGAATTCCGTATTCACCCTGGCCGACGGACATCCCAAGGATGACCTCAAGGAGCAGGCGCTGGGCAAGAAGATCGACTTTGACTCCCGCATGCGGAGCTGGGTCGCGGGCCTCGCCTATGATTTCCATTCGTCGGACGACCGCTTCCTCAATTCCATCACGGGACGCTACTACTGGTACAGGACCCACACCTTCTACCAGAACATCTATGTCAACATGCCCCCGGAGGAGATTACGGTCAACAAGTCCAGCTTCGGCGTCAGCGACGCCATGCGCTACCGCATCACGCCGGCTTTCATGGCCAAGCTCTCCGGCGGCTACGACGTCCGCATCCCGGCGGAGAACGAGCTCCTGGGCGACGGCTACAGCATCATCCCTTCGGAGAAGCTGCTGCCGGAGCGCAACCTCAGCGTCAACGCCAGCCTGCTCTATGACGTGGCCGGCACCCATCCCAGCAACCTGCAGGTCGAACTGGGCGGCTATTACATGTACCTGCACGACATGATCCGCTACGCGAAGGGCCTGCTGGGCGCGCAGTACCAGAATTTCGGCGAAATGCGGACCCTGGGCGCCGAACTGGAGGTCAAGGCCGACGTCTTCCCATTCCTGTATCTCTACGGCAACGTCAACTACCAGGACCTGCGCGACGTCCGGGAGCACGAAGAAGGGAGCACCCTCCCCAACCCCACCAAGGGCAAGCGCATGCCCAACATTCCCTATTTCATGGCAAATGCCGGCCTGGAATTCCACCGGGAGAATCTTTTCGGCGGTCATGACCAGAATACCCGCATCTTCGCGGACATGGCCTTCGTGGAGGAATACTTCTATGACTTCGAATTCACGGGCAACACCAAGCGGCGCATTCCCCGGAGCCTGACCTTCGACCTGGGCTTCGAGCACAGCTTCATGAACCAGCGTCTGTTCATCTCCGGCAAGATCAAGAACCTGACCGACGCCCGGGTACTGTCGGAATTCAACCAGCCCCTGCCGGGCAGGAGCTTCGCGGTCAAGCTGCGCTACATTTTCAGATAACAACCAATTATTCAAATATTTGCTAAAGATGAAAAGAAAATCCATCATGCTTCTTGTCGCCGCAGGCGCCATGGCGCTTCTGTGCGCGTCCTGCGACAAACCCGAAAAGCCCGTCGAGGAGGAGATTCTCGGCGGAGAGGGAAACATCCTGCTCGAGACGACCGTCAAGAACGCTGACGGCGCCACCGGCCAGTCCTATATCCAGCAGGTCAAGGCGATCGACGGCACCGTCAACATGACGGAAGGCGTCCAGGTCGGTTTCTCCTCCACCCTTTCCTTCATGGGCAACAGCGTCTTCGTCTTCCCGGCATTCGGGTCGGACGGCCAGCAGGTCATCACCAAATACGAGCGTTCGTCCAAAGGGCTGAAACAGGTCGGTGAGACGCAGATCATCCCCAATTCCTATCCGGTCAACCTGACCCCGATCTCCGCGACCAAGGCCTACGTCCCGATGTACAACCTGGGCCGGGT
>ONQP01000033.1 GCA_900319975.1 uncultured Bacteroidales bacterium
CAGAAACAACAAACAACTATACTATGCTTAACTCTATCTTTCTTTTCAGCCTTTCTTCGCTGTTCGTCTCCGGCGGCACCTTCTTCATGGTCCTGGTGTCCCTGCTGCTGATCGCGCTGCTGGTCGCGGCCTGGAAGGCCCCCCGCTGGGTCAAGGAAATCGGCCTCGCGGCACTGGTCGTCGGCATCTTCAGCGCGTTGCTGGGTATCGCGGTGGCGTTGGATACGCTTCAGATGGCCGGAGACGTCGCTCCCGAGGTTGTCGCCGGCGGCCTGAAGGTCTGCCTCATCTGCCCGATGTACGGCATGATCGTCTACTTCATCTCTCTGGTAGTCAGGATAATCCAGAAGCCGAGAGCCTAGCGGGTTGCTGACAAATTGTCAGTGGCTCAAGATTTGAGCGCTAGATCGTCGACCCACTAACGGGCCGACGATTTTATTATGGGAAACAGCAAGTACGAATTCTTAAGCAAGTATAGAACCAAGAACAACCCGATCCTGGTCGGTGAGCCGGGCGTTGGCAAGACCGCCATCTCCGAAGGCATCGCCACCAAGATCGTCAACGGGCAGGTGCCCGAGAACCTCAAGAGCCGCAAGGTCTTCTCCCTGGACATGGGCGCGCTGATCGCAGGCGCCAAGTATCAGGGCGAATTCGAGGAGCGCCTCAAGGGCGTGGTGAAGGAAGTCGTGGACAGCGAAGGCGAGATCATCCTGTTCATCGACGAGATCCACACGCTGGTGGGCGCGGGCCGCTCTTCCGGTGCGATGGACGCCTCCAACATCCTGAAGCCCGCGCTCGCGCGTGGCGAACTGCGCACCATCGGCTCCACCACCCTGGACGAGTACCAGAAGTACTTCGAGCAGGACAAGGCCCTGGAGCGCCGATTCCAGAAAGTCATGGTGGACGAGCCGACCCCGGCCGAGTCCATCGCCATCCTGCGTGGCCTGAAAGAGAAATACGAGACCCACCACCGGGTGGGCATCGAAGACGACGCGCTCATCGCGGCCGTCAACCTCAGCCACCGCTACATCAACAACCGTTTCCTCCCGGACAAGGCCATCGACCTCGTGGACGAGGCGGCCTCCAAGCTCCGCCTGGAGATGAACTCCGTCCCGGAGCCCATCGACATCCTGGACAGCAAGATCCGCCAGCTGCAGATCGAGAAGGAGGCCGTAGGCCGCGAAGGCGTGAGCCTCAAGGCCGAGAAGATCGAGGAGGAGCTGCGCGAGGCGAAGGCCGAGCGCGAGGCCCTCGCCAAGCGCTGGAACGAGGAGAAGGGCATCGTGACCGAGCTCAACAACACCCGCCAGCAGATCGAGGACTACAAGCGCGAGGCGGACATCGCCGAGCGCGCGGGCGACTACGGCAAGGTGGCGGAGATCCGCTACGGCAAGCTCTCCGCCGCGCAGAAGCGCATCGAAGAGCTGACCGCCCGCCAGTCCGCCATCAAGGACCCGATTATCTCGGAGTCCGTCACGCCGGGCGACATCGCCGAGGTCGTGGCCCGCTGGACCGGCATCCCGGTGGCGCGGATGATGGAAAGCGAGAAGGAGAAACTCCTCCGGATGGAGGAAGGCCTGCACAAGCGCGTGGTCGGCCAGGACAAGGCCATCGCGGCCGTGTCCGACGCCGTGCGCCGCAGCCGTGCCGGCCTGTCCAACGAACACCGCCCGATCGGCTCCTTCCTCTTCCTCGGCACCACGGGCGTCGGCAAGACGGAGCTTGCCAAGGCCCTCGCCGAGTTCCTCTTCGACGACGAGTCGATGATGACGCGCATCGATATGAGCGAATACCAGGAGAGCCATACGGTCAGCCGCCTGATCGGCGCGCCTCCGGGATACGTCGGCTACGACGAGGGCGGCCAGCTGACCGAGGCCGTGCGGCGCAAGCCCTATTCGGTGGTGCTGCTCGACGAGATCGAGAAGGCGCACCCGGACGTGTTCAACATCCTCCTGCAGGTGCTCGACGACGGCCGTCTGACCGACAACAAGGGCCGCACGGTGGACTTCAAGAACTGCATCCTCATCATGACCTCCAACCTCAAGGAGGAGGAGCTCCGCCTGCGCATGCGCCCCGAGTTCCTGAACCGTATCGACGAGATCGTGGTCTTCGACCCGCTGACCCCGGACGACATCCGGCAGATCGTGCGCATCCAGATGGAAATCCTGCGCCAGAAACTGGAGAACGAGAACGTCGTGCTCCGCTTCACGCCCGCCTTCGAGGACGACATGGTGGAGAACGGCTACGACCCCGTCTTCGGCGCCCGCCCGGTCAAGCGGCTGATCCAGCGCGAGCTGGTCAACAAGCTGGCCCGGGAGATCCTGGAAGGCAAGATCCACAAGGACTCCGTCATCGAAGTCGACTGCGTGGACGGCCAGACGGTCCTGCGCAACAAATGAAAAAAGCCCGGAGCGATTGCTTCGGGCTTTTTCATTTTGACCGGCGGTCCTACTCGGTCGGGGCGTCCTGCTGGATCGGGGCGGCCGGGAACTCGGGCTGGGCGTTGGTCGTCACGTTCTCAATCTGGTCGGTCACGTCGATGGCAGCACCCTTGGCTTTGCCGGTCGTGAAGGACGAGAAGATGGAGAGGATGAGGATGAAAGCGACGAGACCCCAGGTAATCTTCTCAAGGGCATCGGCGGTCTGGCGGACACCGAAGGTCTGGTTGCCTGCCACGAAGTTGCTGGCCATACCCTCTCCCTTGCCATTCTGAAGCAGCACCACGAGGATGAGCAGAGCGGCAGCGAGGACGATCAGCACGGTCAAAATCACAAACAATGCATTCATATTCAGTTGTCTTTTTTGTTTATTTCGTCAATAAGGGCTGCAAAGTAAACACTTTTTTCCGGATATCGCAAAATAAGTTGGGAATAAATGTCGATCGCTTCCTGCGAATAGCCCTGTTCGAGGTAGATCCCGGCCAGCGTCTCGGTATAGAAAGTCATATCCTGTCCGTCCGTCTCGACGGGCTGCGTTTCGGTGAATCCTTCCGACCGCGCCTTGGCGGCGAAACGGGAAAAGATGCCGTCCGTGTCGGTGCGGGCCTTTTCGTACTGGTCCTGGGAGAAATAGTCGCCGCCGACCACATAGACGCGGCGCTGCTTCCTGGGTGCGCCCTGTGCGGAGATGAAGGTGTCCGCGAGCCGCCGGGCGTCCTTGTCGGAGCAATCCACGGTGCGGCCGGCGCGCAGCAGGTCCGCGAGGACCGTGCGGTCGCCCAGGTGCAGGGCGGTCTCGGCGATCTGCAGGTCGGACAGGGCGCCCGCGCCGGACATCCGGCGGCAGAGCTCCATCCGGGCGCCGGCGTACCAGGGGTACAGGGCGATGACGCCGGAGAGCTCCTCCAGCGTGAGTTTATGTATGTCGATCGGGTTTACCATTGGGCGACGGTGGCGTTGAATATGTCATCGCAGAGGGCGTCGATGATCTCCTTGCAGAGGTCGGACTCGACGGACTCCAGCGACAGGTCGGACTTGAATTCGGCGTATTGGGAGAAATTCTTGTCGCTGAAATCGTCCTCGGGATATTTGCGGTTGGTGAAGTTGACGCGGATGCCGACGGTCAGGCGGCTGAGCTCGGCCCGCTCGGAAGCCGAGATGGCGGAGGCGTTGACGTTGTAGGCCGTGATCTCGCCGGTGATCTCCAGGTCGGCGTCCTGGTCCACCTGCTCCAGGCGGGTCATCTGGCGGAAACGGGTGCGCAGGGCCTCGGTGAGGTCGTTGCTCAGCGACGGGTTGACCTTCTGGGCCTTGTACTCGAACAGCTCGATGTGGATGGTGCGGACATCGCTCTGGATCGAGGTGCCGGAGAAGGAATAGATGCCGCATCCGCCGGCGCAGGCAGCGGCGGCGAACAGGATCAGGATGCGGGAAAGGAACTTTTTCATGCGCGTTTCCCTTTTTCTTTCCATTCCGCGAGCTTGCGGTAGATGGTGCGCTCCGAGATGCCCAGCTCGGCGGCGGCCGGCTTGACCTTGCCGCCGTGCTTGGCCAGGGCGCGCTCGATCAGTTCGTCGCTGGCCTTGCGGATGGAGATGCCTTCGAGCGACGCCTCCGGCTCGGAGAGCTGCTCCTCCGGCTCGTCGGAGGGCATGGGCATATAGTGCGGCAGCCCGGCGGGCATCGGCTGCTGCGCGGCGCCGCCGGCGTTGACGATCTCCTTGAGGCGGTCCACCTCCTGCTTGAGGTCGAGCAGGGCCTTGATGATCATCTGCTTGTCGCTGTCGGACATGTTGCCGCCGGCGGCCGCGGGGCCGGTGGTGGCGGGCAGCATCGAGTCCTTCTCGTCCGGCAGGTAGCGCATCAGCGCCGCCGGACCGAGCTCGATGCGCTCGTAGCCGGGCGTGACGGGGCGGGACTCCAGGGCCGTGACCGTCTCGGCGACGTTCTTCAGCTGGCGGATGTTGCCGGGCCAGCGGTAGGCGGTCAGCATCGAGATGGCGTCGTGGTTGAGGTTGACCTTGCAGAGATTATAGCGCTCGGAGAAATCCGAGGTGAACTTGCGGAACAGCAGGTAGATGTCGTCCTTGTTGCGCTCGCGCAGGGCGGGCATCTGGATCTGGATGCCGGTGAGGCGGTAGTAGAGGTCCTCGCGGAACTTGCCCGTGGCCACGGCGTAGGCCAGGTTGACGTTGGTTGCGGCGATCACGCGCACGTCCGTCTTCTCCACCTTGGAGGAGCCGACCTTCATGAATTCGCCGTTCTGCAGGACGCGCAGCAGGAGGGCCTGCGTCTCGCGCGGCAGCTCGCCGATCTCGTCGAGGAAGAGGGTGCCGCCGTTGGCCTCCTCGAAGTAGCCCTTCCGCTCGCCGATGGCGCCCGTGAAGGCCCCCTTCTCGTGGCCGAAAAGCTCGGCGTTGATGGTCCCCTCGGGGATGGCTCCGCAGTTGACTGCCAGGTACTTGCCGGTCTTGCGGCGGCTGAACTGGTGGATGATCTGCGGGATCGTCTCCTTGCCGACGCCGCTCTCGCCCGTGATCAGGACGGTGAGGTCCGTGGGAGCCACGGCCACCGCTGTCTCGAGCGCACGGTTGAGCCCGGCGTCATTGCCTATGATGTCGTATTTATTTTTGAGCCGCTGGAGTTCTTGCATTTCCATAGAAAGCAAAGTTAAGGATTATTTTTTATATTTGTAAACTGATTATTATCCACTAACGACTAACCATGTTGAAAATGAAGAATTTCCTTAAAATCTTTATCCTGGGCGCCGCGGTCGTCGCGGCCGCCGGTTGCTCCAAGTCCCGCGCCGAGCAGATGAAGCTGGCCGAAAAGCTGCAGATCGACTGCACGCCCGAGGTCCTCGCGCTCGTCGGCGACCAGATTCCCGTGGACCTGGCTGTGACATACCCTGACGGTTATTTCCATCCCAAAGCCCTGCTCGAGGTCACGCCCGTGCTGGTCTATGCCGGTGGCGAAGAGCAGAAGGGCCCGACCTTCATCTACCAGGGCGAGAAGGTCCTCGACAACTACAAGGTCGTCGCCAAGTCCGGCGGCACCGTCAAGGAGCACTTCGCCTTCGATTATGAGGAAGGCATGGAGCAGGCTTACCTTGAGCTGCGCGGCGTCGCGCGCTACAAGGACAAGGAGATCGCCATCCCCGCCGTCAAGGTGGCGGACGGCACGATCGTGACCCAGCTGCTCGCCGAGGCGGGCGGTGAGTACAGCTACAAGAAGGACAACTACCAGGCCGTCCTGCACGAGCAGACCGAGGGCCAGGTGATGTATGACTACAACTCCGCCACCATCAAGGGCAGCGAGCTCCGCTCCCGCTCGATCAAGGAGCTGCAGGCCGCGCTCGAGGCCATCGAGGCCGACCCGCGCTACACGGTCCGCGGCACCAGCGTCGTGGCTTACGCTTCGCCGGAAGGCGGCCAGGCCTACAACGCCAAGCTCTCCGACAAGCGCGCCGCCTCCGCCCAGCAGGCCTGGAGCAAGGTGACGGGCGAGAAGGCTCCCGACAATCTGGAGGTGCGCAGCATCGGCCAGGACTGGGAGGGCTTCCGCGAGGCCGTCGAGAATTCCGACATCGAGGACAAGGACCTGATCCTGCGCGTGCTGTCGATGTACAGCGATCCCGCCGTGCGCGAGAGCGAGATCAAGAACATGTCCAAGGTCTACACCGAGATCAACAAGAACGTCTTCCCGGAGCTGCGCCGCGCCCGCTTCATCACGGAGCTGGACTACCAGAACTTCTCCGACGAGGAGCTCGTCGAGCTCTCGCAGAAGGCCGTTGACGTCCTCGACGAGGAAGGCCTGCTCCGCGTGGCCTCCATCTCCGACAATGCCGCCCGCAAGGCCGAGCTCTATGAGAAGGCCGTCCAGAAGTACGCTTCCGACCGCGCCCGCTTCAACCTGGCCTGCCTCGCGCTGGACGACCGCCGTCCCGACGCCGCCGCGAAGTATCTGGATGCCATCAAGGACCAGGACGCTGCCGTGACCAACGCCAAGGGTGTCGTCGCCCTGCAGCGCGGCGACCGCAAGGCTGCCGCCGACCTGTTCCGCAAGGCCGGCACCGGCGAGGCCAAGGCCAACCTGGGCCTGGTCGAGCTCCTGAACGGCAATTATGACGCTGCCGCCAAGCAGCTCGAGGGCGTGCACGGCGTCAACGGCGCCATCGCCAGCCTGCTGGCCGGCCGCATCGACGAGGCCGAGGCCCGCGTCACCTGCAAGTGCGCCCGTGCCGAGTACGTCCGCGCCATCATCGCCGCCCGCAAGGGCGACGCCGAGGGCGTCCGCACGCACCTGGCCAACGTGGAGGCCAAGAGCAAGGCCCTCTACGAGCAGTCCCGCAAAGATGTAGAGTTCGCGAAATTCAGATAGTTAGCTGAACGGAATTTTGCTATTTACAAGATTTTGCGTATATTTGCAGCCCCCAAAACAAGGGGGCTTTTTATAATTTATTTATTAACAACTATTTATGCCTACAATTCAACAATTGGTTCGCAAAGGACGCGAGGTTATCGAGGTCAAGTCGAAATCTCGTGCGTTGGATGCTTGCCCTCAGAAGCGTGGCGTATGCCTGAGAGTCTATACGACGACTCCCAAGAAGCCGAACTCCGCTATGCGTAAGGTCGCGCGTGTACGTCTCACGAATTCCAAAGAGGTCAATGCTTACATTCCGGGCGAGGGACACAACCTGCAGGAGCACTCCATCGTGCTCGTGCGCGGTGGTCGTGTCAAGGACCTCCCTGGTGTACGTTACCACATCCTCCGCGGTGCTTTGGATACTGCCGGCGTGGAAGGACGGACCCAGTCCCGTTCGCTCTACGGCGCCAAGAGGCCGAAGTAATTGCGGAAGAATGAGGTTTAAATTTTAATTTTTTCACATTTACCATGAGAAAAGCAAAGCCTAAGAAGAGGATTCTACTTCCTGATCCTAAGTTTCACGACACGCAGGTTACCCGCTTCGTGAACAATCTGATGTTACAGGGGAAGAAGAGTATCGCGTATTCTATTTTTTACGATGCCATTGATATGGTAGGCGAGAAGATGAAAGATTCTGACAAGGCTCCTCTGGATATTTGGAGGAAGGCGCTCGAGAACGTGACCCCGCAGATCGAGGTCAAGTCCCGCCGTATCGGCGGCGCCAACTTCCAGGTGCCTACCGAGTTGCGCCCTGAGCGGAAGGTTTCTCTCTCGATGAAGAATATGATCGCCTTCGCCCGTAAACGTTCCGGCCGCTCGATGGCAGAAAAACTCTGTGCCGAGATTATCGCAGCTTACAACAATGAAGGTGGCGCCTTCAAGCGGAAGGAAGACATGCACAAGATGGCCGAGGCCAACAAGGCCTTCGCTCATTTCCGCTTTTAATTGAATAAGTAAGTTAGTTAGATGGCCAAAAGAGACCTTAAGTACACACGTAACATCGGCATCATGGCACACATCGATGCCGGCAAGACCACTACGTCCGAGCGTATCCTCTACTACACCGGAAAGACCCACAAGATCGGTGAGGTCCACGAAGGTGCAGCCACGATGGACTGGATGGTTCAGGAGCAGGAGCGCGGTATCACCATCACTTCTGCTGCTACCACCGCCTTCTGGCACTACAACGGGGATACCTATCAGATCAACCTGATCGACACTCCGGGCCACGTGGATTTCACCGTCGAGGTGGAGCGCTCGCTCCGCGTGCTTGACGGTACGGTGGCTACGTTCTGCGCCGTGGGGCGCGTTCAGCCTCAGTCCGAGACGGTTTGGCGTCAGGCGGACAAGTATCGTGTGCCGAAGATTGCCTATGTGAACAAGATGGACCGCGTCGGTGCTGACTTCCTCGCCTGTGTCGAGGAGATCAAGACCAAGCTCGGTGCCACGGCAGTTCCTATCTGCCTCCCGATCGGTTCGGAGGAGAATTTCAAGGGAATTGTCGACCTGATCGCCATGAAGGCGATTGTCTACGATCCCAGCGACGCCCTGGTGAATTACCAGATCCAGGACATCCCTGCGGATATGCAGGACATCGTCGCCCTCTGGCACGATAAGTTGATCGAGTCCGCCGCCGAGTGCGACGACGCCCTGATGGACAAGTACTTCGAGAGCCCCGAATCCATTACGGAAGAGGAGGTGATCGCTGCGCTCCGCAAGGGTACCATCGCCATGCAGATCGTTCCGGCCTGCTGCGGTTCCTCGTTCAAGAACAAGGGTGTCCAGTTCCTGCTGGACGCCGTGATGCGCTACCTCCCTTCGCCGCTGGATATCGGCGCCACGAAGGCTACCAACCTGGCCAATGACCAGGAAATGCACCTCGAGCCCAAGGCGACCGAGCCGTTCTGCGGTCTTGTCTTCAAGATCGCCACGGATCCGTTCGTGGGCCGTCTGGCGTATATCCGTGTCTACTCCGGTCACCTCGATGCCGGTTCCTACGTGCTCAACTCCCGTTCGGGCAAGAAAGAGCGCGTGGCCCGTCTCTACCAGATGCACTCCAACCACCAGAACCCGATCGAGTTCGTGGAGGCTGGCGACATCTGCGCGGCGGTCGGCTTCAAGGACCTCCGCACGGGTGATACCATCTGCGCGGAAGACCACCGCTACTCCCTTGAGTCCATGGAGTTCCCCGATCCTGTGATCGGTATCGCCGTGGAGCCCAAGACGCAGAAGGACCTCGACAAGCTGGGCGTCGCGCTCGGCAAGCTCGCCGAGGAGGATCCTACCTTCACCGTCAAGTCCGACCCGGATACGGGCCAGACCGTCATCAGCGGTATGGGTGAGCTCCACCTCGACATCATCGTCGACCGTCTGCGCCGCGAGTTCGGTGTGGAGATCAACCAGGGCGCACCCCAGGTTAACTACAAAGAGGCGATCACCACTTCCGTCCAGCACCGTGAGGTGTTCAAGAAGCAGACGGGCGGTCGTGGCAAATTTGCTGATATTATCGTCGAGATCGGACCCGCCGACGAGGGCGTCACCGGTCTTCAGTTTGACAACCAGGTCAAGGGCGGCAACGTGCCCAAGGAGTTCGTTCCCTGCGTTCAGAAGGGCTTCGAGTCCGCGATGGCAAACGGTGTCCTGGCCGGTTATGAGGTCCCTGCTCTGAAGGTGACGCTCCTGGACGGTTCCTTCCACCCTGTGGATTCCGACCAGCTGTCCTTCGAGCTGGCCGCGCGTATGGCTTTCCGTCACGCCTGCCCCAAGTGCAAGCCTGTCATCCTGGAGCCTATCATGAACCTCGAGGTCGTGACCCCGGAGGATTATATGGGCGACATCGTCGGTGACCTCAACCGTCGCCGCGGACAGATTGTCGCTATGGACTCCACCACCAACGGTGCCCGTATCGTGAAGGCCTTCGTCCCCCTCTCCGAGCAGTTCGGTTATGTCACCGTGCTCCGTACCCTGTCTTCCGGCCGGGCCACCAGCACGATGTCTTTCGACCACTACGCCGAGGTCCCTGCCACCATGGCCAAGGACATCGTGGAGAAGAGCGGTTACAAGACGCCGTCTGACGACGAATAGTATTGAATGAAAAAAAGCATTTTGATATGAGCCAGAAAATTAGAATCAAACTCAAGTCTTTCGACCACATGCTCGTGGACAAGTCCGCGTCCAAGATTGTCGAGACCGTGAAGTCTACTGGTGCCAAGGTGAATGGTCCTATTCCCCTTCCGACCAACAAGAAGATCTTCACCGTCAACCGCTCGACCTTCGTCAACAAGAAGGCCCGCGAGCAGTTCGAGCTCGACTCCTACCGCAGACTTCTCGACATCGAGGACTCCAACGCCAAGACGGTGGACGCCCTGATGAAGCTTGAGCTCCCCTCCGGCGTGGAGGTCGAGATCAAGGTCTGAGCCTGATCGGCATACAGATTTTCGATGAGTGCAGGGTCGCTTTCGGGTGATCCTGCGCTTTCGGTCCCTTAGCTCAGTTGGTTAGCAGCAGCTGACTCATAATCAGCGGGTCGCAGGTTCAAGTCCTGCAGGGACCACGACGCTAAGAAAGCGCCCGCCAGACGGCGGGCGTTTTCGCGTCGTGGCCCCTTGGGCTCTTGATCCATTGGGGGGCGTTCCCCCCAAACCCCCTGCGTCGCTGCGCTCCGAAACAGTCAGCATCGAGACCATTTGGATAGATTGCCCCCCCCCCCTTAAACGGTCTGTCTCCGGGAGTAGATTGACATTTTCTGTCGCCAAACGGATATTGACCTGAATACGTAATTAGTTGCTTTGACACCAGGCCTCGATATAATCATATGCGTCACCTTTTGGTCCGCGGAAACCGCTTCCTCGTTTCGCCGCCTTAAAAGAGGCCATCTTTTCCAACGCCGCTTCTTTGTTCCCAGAATGCAAATCCATCAAAATAGCATATAGCGGCTGTATTCTACCATATTCTCCTCCATCTTCTGGCGAGAGCATCGCGGGGTTGGGGTTCTTTTTGAGGAATAGAGAAATCTCTTGTTCAATTCTCTGAAACACACCATCCCAGACGCATTCAATGTCATCATCCGAGTACTGTGATACTTTTGCAGCATCAAATACTGGTTGCTTCGTCAGTGTAGGGCCAGTGATAGAAAAAGCACCTATTCCCCTCAAACTTTTGGGCGCCTGCTTGTTCTCCGGAATCTCAAAAATATCCCACCATAAATCATCCACAAAAAGAGGCTTTACTTCCAACCAGACATCCTCCAACTTGCAATGAAATAGACTGAAATAGTACCCACCTTTAATCTTCCAATTGAGATAACTACTCTGCTTCCATCCATATTTCTTTGAAACGCTCTTCCGATAGGTGGTCTCTCGTTTATCCAAATCTTTTCGTGCTCTGGCTTCTTCTCTGGTCATATCAAAATAGTCTATCAAGACAATAATAGGAATAAAAGAAAACTTTTGCAAGAAGCACGATTTCCTGATCCTTTCCCTGGGGGGGCGTTCCCCCAAAACCCCCTGGGTCGCGAGGCTCCGAGCCAATCTACAGCCGTCCTTTTGCGGTTCCAGTGGGACTTAAAGCAGTCCTTCTTCCTTGGCTTTGTAGACCATTTCGGAGGTGCTGTTGACCCCCAGTTTGGTGTAGATGTTCTGCTTGTGGTTCGCGACGGTGCGCGGCGAGATTCGGCGATCGTGGCGGCGGTCAGGCCCCGGCTGCAGAGCCGGAGGACCTCCATCTCCCGCTCCGTCAGGCCGGAACGCTCCAGCGTGTTCTTGCGGTGCAGGATAATCTTGTAGAAATAGTCCGCGACGACCTCGTTGAGCGACGACGAGGCTTTGACCTTCTCCTCCACGGCCTTGCGGATGGCCGCTTCGTCCATCGCGTGGCTGTTCTGGGCCAGCTCCATCATGTCGTTCACGCCCGGCAGCGAGGCCACGTCCACCAGGTCGGAGGAAATTACCTCCAGGAGGTTCTTCTTCGAGGCGTCGGCCTGGGCCAGTTCTTCGTTCTGCTTCTTGATCCGCCGGTTGTAGCGGATCGCCTGCAGGTAGAACAGCAGGACGACGAGCAGCAGCCCCACCAGCGCTATGACGATGCGCCGGGTCCGGTCGGCCCGCTGCTGCTGCACCAGGAGGGCATACTGGTCCTCGAGCGCCTGCAAGCGGCTGTCGGCCCGCTGCTGGATATATTCCTGCATGGAATGGACATAGCTCTGATGGCTTTCGACGGATTTGTCGACATCGCCCTGGCAGGCGTACAGGATCGTCAGCTGGTCATGGATCTGCTGCCGCGTAAGCCAGTCCTGGGCATCCGACATGAAGAGGATCTTTTCGCAATAGGCGATGGCCCCGTCCGTGTCCCCGCCTTGCCGGAGATAGCGCACCCGGAAAGTGATGCTTTCGCGGAGCAGGTCCTTCAAGGAGTCTGCGGCGGCGAGTTCCTCCGCTTCGTCCAGGTATTCGCCCGCGAGGCGGTAGTATTCCGGGACCAGGACCTGGTTCCAGCGGTTCTTGTTGACATAGACTTCCGAAAGATAGAGGCAGGCCCGGACGTGCTTCTCGCTGAAAGCTTTTTCCTGGGAGATGCGATAGGCCTCCGTGAGGTAGCAGATGGCTTCATCGTCCCGGTTGCTCCCTTCCGAGACACTGGCGTAGGAGCAGGTCCGCCCTTTCAGGAGCAGGGCCTCGCACAGGGTCCAGTCCAGGTGGTGCTTCCTGGCGATGAGCTCGGCGGAGCAGGCGTTGTCCCAGGCCTGGGCGTCCCGCATGACCCGCAGGTCGATCTGGGAGATGGCGCACATCGCCTCCGCTTTCTGCTCCTCGTCGTCGATCTCTTCGGCGAGATTCAGCGCCTTGATGGCGGCGTCCATCGCTTCTTCGTGTTCACGTTCCGTGGAGAGCCGGTTGCTCCGGTCGATCAGTTCCCTGATTTCCGTCCGGGATCCGGAGACGTCTCTGCCGCATCCGCAGAAGAGCAGGACGATGGCGGCAAGGACGGACAGATAAGCCTTTCTCATAGGAAAAAACTGTGGTTGAGGCGGCAAGTTAGGTAAAATTACAGAGAAATGAGTGATTTTACTCATTTTTTATGCGGATGGAACAATGAGTAATTCTGCTCATTTTCCGGCGGGGGCAATGCGCTATTTTTGTTGCACAAATCACTAATAATCAACATCATGAAACTCAAGAGCATTATCCTTATCCTCCTGGCTATGACCGCGATGGCCACGGCCTCGGCACAAACTGTCCGTCGTCAGACGGAAACCAGAATGCAGAGAAGAAGAGTCGAAAACAGGCAGGCCACGCCTACCCGTCCCTCGACGAACACGGCAGGCAATTCCGACAAATCCCGCCGCGATGCGATCAACAGCGGCTTCAACAACCAGGTATCCAAAGATAACGCGACCGCGCTCACGCGTACCCCGCTCGCAGACGAGGCGCTGCCGAGCGTGATCGTCAACCGCAATGGCGACGCCTTCATCCTCGAGAACACGACGAAGAGCACGACCGTCTCCGGTGAGGAGATGTTCGCGATGCCGACGAGCGGAATCTATCCCGGCGCCCTGGTCTATGCGGACAAGGACCTCGCCGACGGCAAGCCGACCCTCGTCGGTCTCAGCTACGGCAAGGTGACCCTCTACCTGGATTTCGACAACGGCAAGCAGGCCTACAAGGAAGGCGTCATCAATGACGCCGCCCACGTGCGCGACGCCATCAACGAGCTCCTGCGCCAGAACGGCGGCAACTATGCTCCGCCGATCAACCTCAACGCCAAGAAGACGACCTACAGCAGCACCGCAAAGATGGCGCTCGACCTCAACGTGAGCGCGAAGTTCCTCGGTGCGACGGCCAACGTGGACACGAAGACCTCTTCGACCGAGACGTCCCTGGTCGAGGTCCAGGACTTCACGCAGGCGTACTACACGGTGACGGCCGTCCAGGAGCCGGACAAGTCCAAGTATTTCGGCGACGACGTCACCTGGTCCCTCATCCAGCAGAAGATTGCCCAGAACGGCCCGATCGCGATGATCAACTCGGTCACCTACGGCCGCCGCGCGTATAAGTTCTATGAGTACAAGACCTCCGACTTCAGCTTCAACGGAAGCCAGAGCGGCAGCTATTCCGGCGTCTCCGCCACGGCGAAGGAAGACATCACCCGGAGCAGCAAGGCTTCGAAGGAGTGGATGTACATCAAGGGTGGCAGCGCGTCCATGGCCAAGGAGATCCTGACCGGCAGCGAGATCAACACCGCCGCGGCGACCAGCCTGCAGATCGGCCCGAGCAACCAGGGCGTACTGCTCACCTACACGGCTTCCTTCCTGGCCAGCGGCCGCCACTGCACGGCCAAGACGTCGGCCACCTACAACGAGACTTCCTATGTCAAGTGCCCGCACGCCGTCCGCTGGGAGATCAAGAACCGCGCGAGCACGGCCGGCGAGTGCGTCAAGTTCAAGGCGATGTACAACGTGATCGCAGTCACCGGCGACGCCAACCGCGGCTATACCTACCGCATCATCAAGGGGAACGGCAGCGGCGAGGACGCCTACGCCGACTACTTCGAGAGCAAGTTCTCCAACGGTACCCAGAAGACCCGCACGATGCCTACCGAAGATATCGAGAAGAAGGGCGTCAAGCTGGAAAACTGCTACATCTACGGCCCGGTCCACTATACCATCCGTGCCAGGGCCGCCAGCTCCGCCGGCTTCAAGTGGCACGAGGATGAATCCGGCTACTTCGATGTCAGCGGCGGTTTCGTGAAACTCTATATGAACGGAAGCGCCCTCGCGGGCGGCAAGGGCGTGTATATCCACAGCGACACGAAGCCCATGCCGATCGGCAAGAAATAGCAATAGCTCAAATATATAAACGAGAAAACTCCTAAAATATTTAGGGGTTTCTCGTTTTTTTGTCTACCTTTGAGGAAGAAAGAGCCAACTCATTAAATAACACACAGCTATGAAAAAATGGATTTTTGCAATTCTGCCGGCCCTTCTGGCCGTCTGCTCCTGCGGCGGGAACAAAACTGAGGATCCTGCCCCGCGTGATCTCCGCAACGGGAAAGTCGTCGTCATCTTTGAGAATTGTCCGTCCCAGACGAGTACCGGAAAATTTGGAGGTTCTTTTTTTCGCCTGTATGAGTCTACCATTGCGTATATAGACGGAAAGGGGGATCTTGTATTGTTTGAACCGCGGCGGATTGGTCGCGATACGCTTGAGATCCCCGCGTACCAGGGATATGCGGAGATGCGGCACCAGTATGCGGCCGCCGAATTCGACAACTATCTTCTCAAGGAGGGGGACACCGTACTTGTCAGGTATGACGCTGCTTGTCGGCCGAAGTTGACCAGCCTGGTCTATGAAGGGAATACGGACCTTTATAACCTGCCATATACATTGCCCGAAGCGGTTCAGGACAGAGATTACTATATTGAGACGGTCCTGACCGATTCCAATTTTACGATGGTTTTCAACTATTTCCACAATAAAGCAGAGCAGGCCAGATTCCCGTCCTTGAAAGAGGAGTGGCGCTCGCTTTATGTGGACCTGGATTCGCTGGATATCGTCTATAAACGCTATTTGGCGGTACTGGGCAATAAGGTGGACTCCCTTTATAAGGCGGAAGCCATCGAGAAAACAGATACGCCGTCCAGGAAGTCATCAAGTCGGACAGCCTGCTGCGTTACGTCTCGAACTATTATGCGGCGCTGGATTATCTCGATATCGAAAGGATGAAGCCGGTATTGGCGTTCGACCGGATGGCTCGCGATACCGTGGCGACGCCTCTTGCCCGGAAGGGAATCCTGAAGCGTATCCTCAACAAGATTCTGGTCGACGAAGGGGGATGGAAGCATTATCCGAAGGAACTCAAGGCCCGGTATATCAATAAATACACGGAGATTACGGGTGATTCGACGGTGGTCCAGCAGATCCGGAAAAACGATGTCTCGATCGCTTCCCTGAAGTCCGTCCTGCCGCTCGAGAGCGTGGACGGCGAGAAAACCGGCCTGGAGAAACTCCTGGAGCGTAATCGGGGGAAAGTGGTCTACGTGGATTTCTGGGCATCGTGGTGCGGACCCTGCGTGGGTCAATTCCCTGCGGCGGAGGAGCTGCATAAGCGGATGGCAGGGAAAGATGTCGCGTTTATTTTTATTTCGAGCGACACGAGCCAGAAGCGTTGGCAGGATGCGGTCCGGCAGCATTCCAATCTTCTGGCTGGGTCCTATCGGATCTTGGATTACGGCGCCGACTTCCTGAAAGAAATCCGGCATGAGAAGTTACCTCGTTACTTGATTTATGGGCGGGACGGCAAGCTCGTGGATCTGGATGCTCCCAGACCGACCGATAAGGAGATTGACGAAACGCTGATGGCGGCTTTGAACCGGTAATCGTTGGAATCGTGCGAGGGAATGCATATATTTGCGTTTATGGAAACTTCAAAGTCAAATAGCAAAGTCTATCTCAAAGCGCTGGCAGCGCTGCTCATTGCCGTGATCGTCTATGTTTTTTTCCAGGATGCATCCTGGGCGAAAGCGGCCATCGCCGGTGCTGTCTTCTATGCTATTTCGGCGGTGGTGACGGAAATCCTGCACCCGAAAAAGTACCTTTGGGAGGAAAATGATTTCGGCCTTTGCGAGCGCCTCTACAAAGCACTTTCCGCCAAGACCAATGGAGGCACCGACTTGACGGCGCTCAATGAGCACGAAAAGATCTTCCTGACGATGGCGCAGCTGGATGAGAACTGTGGATTCTCCGAGTATTTCACCGAATACCACGGTGTATACAATGACCTGCTGGTCCCGTCCGCCGAGGCCATCGGCAGCCCGGAGATCGCGGAGATCTGCAAGCGGGTGCTGGAGCTCCATGCGGGATATACCGGCCCGGAAGAGGACCTGGACGATCTGTTCGAGGAGTGTCTCGATGACTTTGTGGATGCGGATGACGATCTCGTGGAGCTGTGCGCCCAATACGCACGGAAGCATAAAGAGAGCTTCAGGGAATAATGGCAGATCCTTCCCTTTGCAAGTATGGCAAGCGATTTGCAATAGGGTGGGGGAAATTAAATCTTAAGATATGAAAGCTAAGAGATTCTTCCTTCTCCTGCTCGCCGCGGGGATGACGTTGACCAGCTGTGTCAACAAAGTCGTCGTTCCCTCCTCGCAGGCCGTCAAACTGGACTATGACGTCCACTCCAGCCAGTGGCAGCTCAATGACGGTTACTACCGCGCCACCCTGGACGTTCCGGATATCACCACTTCGGTGGTGAACCATGGCAAGGTGGATGTCGCACGCCGCTATCCCGGCGAAGGCAGGGGCGGCAGCGATGTCTGGACGCCGCTTCCCTGCATGCAGACCGAAATGGAGGTCGTGAACGGGGTCGATGTCTATTTCACCACTTTCGTGGATTATGAATGGTCCGAAAGGACCGTCGACATCTTTGTCACGGCTTCTGACCTGTATACGGGCAATGTCCCGCCTACGATGCACTTCCGGGTCTTCGTCACCAAGTAAGGCCCTGCCGGAATAAAGCGGTGCGGATGAGCTCAGGCTCACCCGCACCGTCTTTTTTGCATTTCTCCTTAGCGGTACTCCTCGTACTCGGGCATCGCGAGCTGGGAGAGGAAGTCCTTGAGCTTCTCCTCGTCGCGCGGGCAGATCATCAGCACGTCTTCCGTGTCCACGACGATGAAGTCCTTGAGGCCGCGGACGGCCAGGAGCTTGTCGTCGCGGGTGGAGTAGACGATGTTGTCGGAGCTGTCCTTGAGCAGGCGGCGGGCCGTCCGGTTGAGGGCGTTGCCCTGGTCGTCGTGGTAGGCGAGGTAGTCGTAGAGCGACTCCCAGTTTCCGATATCGGCCCAGCGGAACTCCGCGGGGTAGACCCAGGCGTTGTCCGTCTTTTCCATCACGGCGTAGTCGATCGAGATGCGGGGCATGTCGGTGTAGATGCGCTCCAGGAAGGCTTTCTGGTTGTCGGTGTCGAGCACCTCGCGCCAGCCCTTCCAGAGGTGGGTGATCTCCGGGGCGTGCTTCTCCAGCTCCTGCCGGATGGCATCGGCGCGCCAGACGAAGATACCGGAGTTCCAGAGGAATTCGCCGGTGTCGATGAAGACGCGGGCCAGCTCGGGATCCGGCTTCTCGGTGAAGGTCTTGGTCTTGACGGGCTGGCCCTTTTCGGGCTTGCCCGCCATCTGGATGTAACCGAAGTTGGAATCGGCGCGGGTCGGGATGACGCCGAGGGTGATCAGGGCGTCGGAGCCGGCGGCATAGGCGAGCGCGTCCGCGAGCGTCTTGTTGAACGCGTCGTGGCGCGCGATGGCGTGGTCGGAAGGCGTCACCACGCAGATGGCGTCCGGATCGCGCTTGAGGATCGTGTAGGTGGCGAAGGCGATACAGGGAGCGGTGCTGCGGTTGTACGGCTCCAGCAGCAGGTTCTCCTCACGCAGCTCGGGCAGGTGTGTACGCACCTGCTCGCGGTAGCGTTCCAGGCTGACGACGAGGATGTTCTCTTCCGGTATGATGACCTTCATACGGTCATAGGTGCGGCGCAGGAAGGAGCGGCCCTGGATGCTGAAATCCAGGAACTGCTTGGGCATTCCGGTGCGGCTGATGGGCCAGAAGCGGGAGCCGATCCCGCCGGCCATGATTATACAGTAATGGTGGTTATTAAGCATAAAGTGGTATAAAGGCGTTGGGATAGTATTCTATTTCAAAGTCTGCGCCATTCCCGAAGAAAACGACGGACATCACGTCGAAAATGATCTCCAGGTCGGCGGGCAGGGCCTTCCGGTCCGCGGAGTGCAGGAAGGCGTTGGCGGCGGCGACCATCCGCCGCTGCTTGTCGCGCCGGACGTTCTGCTCCGGCTCCGCCATCACCGGCGCCACGCGGCTCTTGACCTCCACGATGTGGAGTTCGTTGCCCTGCAGGGAAATGATGTCCAGCTCGAGGTGGCCGTTGCGCCAGTTGCGCGCAAGGATGCGGTGCCCCAGGCGCGCCAGGTAGCTGCTGGCTTCCTCCTCGCCTTTCCGGCCTACGGTCGCTCTGTCGGTCCTCATAGCTTGACGATGGTTACGCCGGTGCCGCCGTTGCGGATGTCTTCGTCGCTGACGGTCAGTCCCGGGACGGTTCGCAGATACTTCTGGATCTCTTCGCGCAGCACGCCCGTGCCCTTGCCGTGGATGATGCGTACGGTGCCGATGCCGAGCATGATGGCGTCGTCGATGTAATGCGTGACGATGTCGAGGGCGTCGGAGAGGCGCTCGCCGCGGATGTCCAGCTCGGGCTTGAAGGCGAGCTTGCGCTCCGAGATGGCGCTGTCCACCTTCTGCTGCACGGGGGCGAAGACCTTGCGGGACACTTCGCGGAATTCGTTGGAGGAGATGCGCTCCACGCGCTCCGGCGCCATGGTGCTGGTGATGTTGCCCACGATCACGGTCACGGCCTTGCGGTTGATCTTGGCGACCTCGCCCACGAGGCCGTTGTCCTTGATCCGGACCTTCTCGCCGACCTTGAGCGGCGCGGCCTTGACCGGCTCCGCGGCCACGGCCTTGTCGGTCTTCTTGCGCTTCTTGAGCTGCTCGAGCTTGCGGTCGATGTATTCGTCGTGGTTCTTCTTCTCGCGGGCCTTGCGCTGCTCGAGCGCGCCCAGGAAGCCCTGCAGCTCCTGGCGGGCGGCCTTGGTCTGCTCCTTGCCGGCCTGGGCCTCGCGGATGTCGCGGATGGTCTTCTCGACCTGCTTGCCCGCGCCCTTGACGATCTGTTCGGCCTCCTGGCGGGCTTCGTCGAGGATGGCCTTCTTCTGCTTGCGGATGTCCTCCAGCTCCTTCTCGTAGCGCTCGGTGATGCCCTCCAGGGCCTTGTCGGCGTGCTTGACCTTCTGGAGCTTCTCGTCCAGGGCGCGGCGGTTGCGGGCGATCTTGCGCAGGTTGCGCTCGATGCCCACGAACTCCTCGCCGGCGCGCGCCTCGGCGTCCTTGACGATGCTCTCCGGCAGGCGCATCTTGCGCGCCAGCTCGAAGGCGAAGGAGTTGCCGGGCAGGCCGATCTCCAGCTGGAACATCGGGGCGATCCTGGCGGCGTCGTAGAGCATGGCGCCGTTGATCACGTGCGTGTCCGCGCCGGAGGCGTAGAGCTTGAGGTTGGTGTAGTGCGTGGTGATGACGCCCCGCACGCCGCGGCGGTCGAGCTCGGCGAGGATCGCCTCGGCGATCGCGCCGCCGGCCGCGGGCTCCGTGCCCGAGCCGAACTCGTCGATGAGCACGAGCGTCCGCTCCCCGGCGTCGGCGAGCAGCTCGCGCATGTCGGAGAGGAAGGAACTGTAGGTGCTGAGGTCGTCCTCGAGGTTCTGGTCGTCGCCGATGCTCACGGCGATGCGGTCGAAGACCGGCAGCTCGGAACTCTCGGACGTGGGGATGAGCATGCCCCACTGGAACATATACTGCAGCAGGCCGACGGTCTTCAGGCAGACCGACTTGCCGCCGGCGTTGGGGCCGGAGATGAGCAGGATGCGCTTCTGCGGCGTGAGCGTGACCGTGAGGGGGACGATGCTGCGCCCCTCGCGCGCGAGCGCCTTTTCCAATAAAGGATGGCGCGCCTTGCGCAGCGACAGGCTGCCGTCCTCGGAAATGACGGGCATGCCGGCCACGAGGTCGAGCGCCGTCTGCGCCTTGGCCATCAGGAAATCCACCTCGCCGATGAAGGCGGCGCCGGCCAGCAGGTCCGGCAGATAGGGACGGAGGAACTCCGTGAATTCAAACAGGATCTTCTGGATCTCGCGCGCTTCCTCGAAGCGGAGCTCCGCGATGTCGTTCTCCAGCTCGATGATCTCGGCCGGCTCGATGAACGCCGTCTTGCCGGAGGCGGACACGTCGTGGACGAAGCCCTGTACCTTGCGCTTGGCGGAGGTGGCGACCGGGATCAGGTATTTGCCGTCGCGGATGGTCACGTCGGCGTCGGCGTCCACCAGGCCGTCCTCCTGCGCCTTGCGCAGGATCGCGCCGGCCCGCTTGGAGATGGCCGCCTCCTTGCTGCGGAGGTCGCGCCGGATCTCGAAGAGGTGGTCGGACGCGGAGTCCTTGATGTCGCCGTATTTGTCCAGGATGGTCTCGATGCGCCGCTGCACCTCCGGGAAGGAGCGCACGGGCGCGGCGAGCCGTTCCAGCTGCGGGTAGATGCCGCCCTTGATGCTGCTGAAGAAATGCAGGATGCGACGGAGCGTGTCCGTGACGGTCTTGAGCTTGGCGAGCGACAGGACGTCGATGCACGACCCTTCGCGCTCCAGCGCGCTCAGGAAGGGGATGGCGTCGATGTAGCCCGTGGTCGGGAAATTGTCCTCGAACATCAGGATCAGGCGCATCTCGTCCGTCAGGGCGAGCCGGCGCCGGATGATGTCGGCGTCGGTACTGAAGGCCTCCTCGGCGACGCGCCCGGCGGCATAGTCCGTCAGGCAGCGGTCGGCGATCGTCTTGCGGATCTTGTCGAATCCGAGTTTGCTCTCCAGTCTTTCGTGCGTCATTCCGTCTTCTCTCCGAGCAGCAGGTTCAGGGTGTTGATGGAGTCGATGGCGGTGATCAGTCCGCCGCGGACCAGCGAAATGCCGCCCGTCTCCTCGCTCACGACCAGTACGTCCGCATCGCATTGCTCGGAAATGCCGATGGCGGCCTTGTGCCGCATCCCGTACCGGGCCGGCAGGTCGGTGCGCTCCGTGATGGGGAGCGTGCACCGCGCGGCCACGATGCGGTTGTCGCTGATGATCATCGCTCCGTCGTGCAGGGGCGAATTCTTGAAGAAGATATTCATGATCAGGCGGCGTCCGACTTCCGCGTCGATGCGGTCGCCGGTGGCGATGATGTCGTCGAGGGAATTCTTTCGCTGGATCAGGATGAGCGCGCCCTGCTTGAGGTTGGACATCTCGCGGCAGGCCTCGGTGATCTCCTGCACGGCGTGGGTGTCCATCTGGCGGTCCCGCCACGCGGGGAAGATCCGCTGCAGGAACGACTGCCGCTCGAGCGTGGTCCCGGCCTTGCGGCCCAGGGAGCCCAGGAACCGGCGGATCTCCGGCTGGAAGATGATGACGAGCGCCACGGCGCCTATGTCGATCAGCGTGCCCAGCAGGGAGGAAATCATCTTCATGCCGATGGCCTCCGCGATCACGCGGACGACGAGCACGATGATGATGGCGATGAAGATGTTGATGGCTGTGGAGCCCCTGATCCATCTGAACAACAGATAGATGATTGCGGCTACAAGCAGGATGTCCAGGATGTCGATCCAGGAAAAATGCAGAAAATCCAGCATCTTCAAACGAATTACAATACAAAGATAGATGAAATTCTTGGAAATCAAGTGTTTGTAAATTGAGAAAATAGTTGTATATTTGCAGCCCGCAAAAATAGGCGGAAACTTATAAAGTATTTATAAACAATTAATTAACAAACCAATGCCTGGATTAATTGGAAAGAAAATCGGAATGACTTCCGTTTTCGGTGCCGACGGCAAGAACCTGCCGTGCACCGTCATCGAGGCTGGTCCGTGCGTCGTTACGCAGCTGCGTACAGTTGAGAAAGATGGTTATGCCGCTGTACAGCTTGCCTATGACGAAACCACCGAAAAGCACACCAGCGCGCCTCTCATGGGGCATTTCAAAAAGGCAGGAACCACTCCCAAGCGCAAGTTGGTCGAGTTCAAGGCCGACTTCGAGGGAGAGCTGAAACTCGGAGACACCTTCACGGTCGCCGACATCTTCACCGAGGATGTCAAGTTCGTGGATGTGATCGGTACCTCTAAGGGTAAGGGTTTCCAGGGTGTTGTGCACCGTCATCACTTCGCCGGTGTCGGCGGACAGACCCACGGCCAGCACAACCGTCTGCGTCACCCCGGTTCCATGGGTGCATCCTCCTGGCCGTCCCGCGTCCTCCCCGGTATGCGTATGGCTGGCCACATGGGCAACGAGCGCGTCAAGGTCGAGAACCTGCAGGTGCTCAAGGTGCTCCCGGAGAACAATCTCATCGTCGTCAAGGGTTCCGTCCCCGGAGCCAAGGGTTCTTATGTAATTTTGGAGGCATAGCGTTATGGAATTAGAAGTTTTGAAAATTGACGGCTCCAAGTCCGGCAAGAAAGTGACGCTCGAGGAGCAGGTCTTCGGCATTGAGCCCAACGACCACGCCGTCTATCTTGACGTCATCCAGTACCTCGCCAACCAGCGTCACGGCAACGCCAAGACGAAGGATCGCAGCGAGATCGCGCACAGCACCAAGAAACTCGGTCGTCAGAAGGGCGGCGGTGGCGCACGCCACGGTTCCCTCAAGGCGAACATCTTCGTCGGCGGCGGCCGCGTGTTCGGTCCCGTCCCGCGTTTCTATCACAACAAGTTGAACAAGAAGGTCAAGGCCCTCGCCCGCAAGTCCGCGCTGACTTACAAGGCCCAGGAGAATGCCATCATCATTCTCGAGCCCTTCACCATGGATGCTCCGAAGACCAAGGAACTGCTCGCCATCAACAACGCCATCAAGGCCGGCGACCGCAAGGTCCTCTACGTTCTTCCGCAGAATTCGACCAACATCTACCTTTCATCCCGCAACCTTCCGCAGGTGAACGTCCTCTCCGTTGACGAGATCAACACCTACGCCATCATGAACGCCAACACCCTGGTGCTCGTGGACGGCGTGCAGGACATCCTCGCCGAGAGAAACATGCGCTAAAAGTACACGAAGATGGGAATTATCATTAAGCCAATCGTTACAGAGAAGTTGACGGCTCAGGGCGAGAAGTTGAACCGTTACGGCTTTATCGTAGATCGTAAGGCCAACAAACTTCAGATCAAAGAGGCTGTGGAGAAGATGTACAATGTCTCCGTGGCCGATGTCAATACGGTGAACTATCACGGCAAGCGCAAGAGCCGCTACACCAAGGCGGGTCTGCTCCGCGGCCGGATGAATCACTTCAAGAAAGCGTACATCACCCTCGCCGGTGAAGACAAGATTGATTTCTACGCTAACATTTAAGGGAGGGACAGACAATGGCAGTAAGAAAATTCAAACCGGTTACCCCCGGTCAGCGTAACAAAGTGATCAGCACCTTCGAGGAGATCACCGCTAAGAAACCCCAGAAATCATTGTGTGAGCCCCTCAAGAGCTCCGGCGGTCGCAACAACACCGGTCAGATGACCGTGCGTTACATCGGTGGCGGTCACAAGAGAATGTACCGTATCATCGACTTCCGCCGCGCCAAGGACGAGTGCACCGCAACGGTCCTGACCATCGAGTATGACCCGAACCGCAGCGCCCGCATCGCCCTCGTGCAGTATGAAGACGGAGAGAAGAGATATATCATCGCTCCGAAAGGACTCAAGGTAGGCCAGGTTATCGCCTCCGGCAGCGGCGTCGCTCCGGAAGTCGGCAACTGCCTCCCGCTCAGCGAAATTCCTGTCGGTACCCTCGTGCACTGCATCGAGCTCCGTCCCGGCCAGGGCGCCGCAATGGCCCGCTCCGCCGGTACGTTCGCTCAGCTGGCCGCCCGCGAAGGCAACCACGCCGTGCTCCGTCTGCCCTCGGGCGAGACCCGCATGGTGCTCGTTTCCTGCCGCGCTACGGTCGGTGAGGTGTCGAATACCGAACACAACCTGGAGAGCCATGGTAAGGCCGGCCGTCGTCGCTGGCTGGGCAAGCGCCCGCACAACCGTGGTGTCGTGATGAACCCGCACGATCACCCGATGGGTGGTGGTGAAGGCCGCGCTTCCGGTGGACATCCGCGTTCCCGTAAGGGTCTCCCTGCAAAGGGCTACAAGACGCGTAATCCGAAGGCATCTTCCAACAAGTTCATCATTGAGAGAAGAAAGAAATAACAGGAATAAACTTTTGAGATTATGAGTCGTTCTTTAAGAAAAGGTCCCTATATCCAGGAAGCCCTGGAGAAGAGAGTTCTTGCTATGAATGATGGTAGCAAGAAGAAGGAAGTGGTCAAGACCTGGTCTCGTGCCAGCATGATCTCTCCTGACTTTATCGGCCATACGATCGCCGTTCACAACGGGAATAAGTTCATCCCTGTGTACGTCACCGAGCAGATGGTCGGTCACAAGCTGGGCGAATTCGCGCCCACCCGCAACTTTAGAGGTCATTCAGGTAACAATAAGAAGTAATCACTATGGGAAAGCGTAAAAGACTTATGGCCGAGCGCCTCAAGGAGGCGAAGAAGGTTACAGCTGTTGCTAAGCTGAATGACGTCCCCACCTCTCCCCGCAAGATGCGTCTGGTGGCTGACACCGTCCGTGGTGTCGAGGTCAACCGCGCTCTCGATCTGTTGAAGTTCTCGAAGCGTGAGGCTTCCGTGCGTCTGGAGAAGCTGCTCCGCAGCGCCATCGCCAACTGGGAAGCCAAGAACCCGGAGCAGAGCAAAGAACTGGACAACGGCAACGTCTATGTCAAGACCATCATGGTCGACGAAGGCCGCACGCTGAAGCGCATCCGTCCGTGCCCGCAGGGCCGTGCCGGTCGCATCCGCAAGCGTTCCAACCACGTCACCGTCATCCTCGATGTCAAACAACCTGCAGAGAACAAGTAATTATGGGACAGAAAACTAATCCTATCAGCAACAGAATCGGTATCACCCGTGGTTGGGACTCCAACTGGTGTGGTGGCAACTATGCAGAGAAGATCGCTGAGGACTACGAGATCCGCAAGTATCTCGGCAACCGCCTTGCCAAGGCCAGCCTCAGCCGCATCGTCATCGAGCGGACCCTCAAGCTCATCACGGTCACGATCTACGCGGCCCGTCCCGGTTTCATCATCGGTAAGGGCGGCACCGAGGTCGACAAACTCAAGGAAGAGCTCAAGAAGGTCACCAAGAAGGATGTCCAGATCAACATCTACGAGGTGAAGCGCCCCGAGGTGGACGCCAACATCGTGGCTGACAGCATAGCCAGTCAGATCGAGGGTCGTGTCTCCTATCGCCGCGCCATCAAGATGGCCATCGCCAACACGATGCGCGTCGGTGCCGAAGGCATCAAGATCCAGATCGCCGGCCGTGTCGGTGGCGCCGAAATGGCCCGCAGCGAGATGTTCAAGGAGGGCCGTACGCCGCTCCACACCTTCCGCGCCGACATCGACTATGCTCTGGCCGTCGCCAACACCAAGGTCGGTACCCTCGGTATCAAAGTGTGGATCTGCAATGGTGAGCGCTATGGCAAGCAGGACCTGACTCCTGCCGCCCTCGCCGCCGCCAACGCTCAGGCTACCGGTCAGAACCGTGGTGGCCGTGGTGGCGACCGTCGTCCTCGCCGGGATGGCGACCGCGACCGTCGTCCGCGCCGCGACAACAAGTAATTGATTGATATTTTTCAATAAATTGCTATATTTGAGGCCGGTTCGGGTTGTCCCGAACCGGCTTTTTCAATCTGAACAGCAACTATCCGATACCCAATAAAATGAAGAAAATTGTCCTGATGGCAGCGGCGGCGCTGACCGTGTTCGCCGGCTGCAAGAACCAGAAGAGCAACGAGGAGATCCTGGCCGACTTCCAGGCCGGCATCGAATCCGTGATGAACGAATACCGCGAGGCCGCCGAGAAGATCGACGCCGACGAGGCCCTGACCGACGAGCAGAAGGACACGAAGTTCGAGGCGCTCGAGGAGACCGCCATCGGCAAGCTGGTGTCCTCCGGCCGCAAGGTGCTCGCCAAGAACCCCACCAACGTCGAGGTGGCTCCGAAGGTGATCGCCAACATCTATTCCTATATGAAGGACGATGAGCTGGACGCCCTGCTCGCGCCGCTCAGCGAAGAGGTCAAGGCCACCGAGGTCGTCTCCTACATCCTCGGCAACCTCGAGACCAAGAAGGCCACGGCCGTCGGCAAGAAGTTCGTCGACTTCACGGTGGACCATGTCGCCGGCGTCGACAAGGACGGCAACCCCATCTACGAGAAGAAGAGCCTCTCCGACTTCGTCGGCAAGGGCAAGGTGATGCTGGTGGACTTCTGGTCCCCCTGGTGCCCGCCCTGCAAGGCTGAAATCCCCAACATCAAGGCCATCTGGGAGCAGTACCAGGGCGACGACTTCGACGTGCTGAGCGTCGCGGTCTGGGAGGAGAGCCGCAAGATGGACTGGCGCAACACCATCGACACCGCCGCCGTCTACGGCATGAAGTGGCTGCAGCTCAACAACGGCCACCAGGAGCCCGCCTCCCTCTATGGCATCGACGGCATTCCGCACATGATCCTGTTCGACAAGGACGGCACCATCCTCAAGCGTGGTGACGACCTGCGCGGCGAAAAGACGGCGAAGGCCGTGGCCGAGGTCCTTGGACGTTAGGGAGAAAATACAACTCTTACCGCATTCCCCGGGTGTCTACCGCTATTACGACGCCGCGGGGAATGTGATCTATGTAGGCAAGGCCAAGGACCTGAGCAAGCGGGTCGCGCAGTATTTCGTGGACCCGGACCGGCTCAACGTCAAGACGCGCCTGCTGGTGTCGAAGATCGCGGACCTGCAGTATTCCGTGGTGGACACCGAGGCGGACGCGCTGCTGCTGGAGAACAACCTCATCAAGCAGTACAAGCCGCGCTACAACATCCTGCTCAAGGATTCCAAGACCTATCCCTGGATCTGCGTGACGGGGGATGATTTCCCGAAGGTCTTCCTGACGCGGCGCGTCGTCAAGAACGGTTCCCGCTATTTCGGGCCCTACAGCTCCGTGATGCACGCCCGCGCGCTGCTGGAGTTCTTCCGGGAGACCTATCCGCTCCGCTCCTGCAACCTCAAGATCACGTCCGAAGCCATCCTGCGCGGCAAGTTCCGCCCGTGCCTGGACTACCACATCGGGCGCTGCAAGGGCTGCTGCATCGGCGGCGTTTCCCGCGAGGAATATGGCTCCTGGATCGACGAGATCGTGCGCCAGCTCTCCGGCGGCGTCAACGGCATCATCCGCGACTACAAGGCCCGGATGACGGCCGCCGCCGACGCGCTGGACTTCGAGACGGCGCAGGAATACAAGCTGCGCATCGACGCCCTGCAGAAGCACTACGCCAAGAGCATCATCACGGCGGCGGGCGACCGCGACGTGGACGTATTCGCGCTCGAGATCGACGACGCGGAGGCCTTCGGCAGCTTCCTGCGCATCCGGGGCGGCGCCATCATCCAGTCGCTCAACCTCGGCTTCAAGATGCACATCGAGGAGGACCGCGCGGCCGTGCTGAGCGAGTTCATCGCGGAGATCTCCTCCAAGTTCGGCGCCCTGCGCGGCGAGGTCATCGTGCCCTTCCTGCCCGACGTGGAGCTGGAGGGCGTCGACTTCAAGATCCCGGTGCGCGGCGACAAGCTCGCCCTGCTGGAGCTGGGCGCCAAGAACGCCCGCGAGTTCCGCGCCAATTCCCTCAAGCAGCGGGAGCACACCAACCCCGACGAATTCCGCGCCGCGGTGCTCGAAGAGCTCCGCCAGGCGCTGGGGATGAAGGTGCTGCCCGTGCACATGGAGTGCTTCGACAACTCCAACATCCAGGGCACCAACCCGGTGGCCTCGTGCGTGGTGTTCCGCAACGCGGAGCCCTCCAAGAAGGACTACCGCAAATTCAAGATCAAGACCGTGCTGGGCGCCAACGACTTCGCTTCGATGAAGGAAGTCGTCAACCGGCGCTACGCGCGGATGCTCGAAGAAGCGCCCGACGACCTGCCGCAGCTGATCGTGATCGATGGCGGCAAGGGCCAGCTCGACTTCGCCTGGCAGGCGCTCTGCGAGCTGGGCATCCAGGACCGCCTCACCGTGGTGGGCCTGGCCAAGCGGCTCGAGGAGGTGATCCGGGTCGGCGACCCGTATCCGCTCTTCCTCGACCGCAATTCGCAGGCCCTCAAGGTCCTGCAGCGCATCCGCGACGAGGCGCACCGCTTCGGCATCACCTTCCACCGCTCGCTGCGCAGCAAGGCGGCGATCCAGTCCGCGCTGCGCGAGATCCCGGGCGTGGGCGCCCGGACGGAGGAGCGCCTGCTGATGCACTTCGGCAGCGTCGCCCGCATCGCCGCCGCGTCCGAGGCGGACCTGGCCGCGCTGGTCGGCCCCGCCCTCGCGAAACGTATACTCGAACAATTGAACCATGAACAATAGCAAATCTGAACTCTTCAACAAGATCTTCAACGCCTTCGTCCTGATCGGGATGACGGTGGCGACGGTCATCGCGACCGGCATCAAGCTGGGCGCCGCCGAAAGCGGGCGCGCCCTGCTCATCGTGGCCGCGGCGGGCTCGCTCTGCGGCGTGCTCGCCAATGTCCTTTCGGCCAACGGCCGCCTGCTGACCTTCCTGTTCGGTCTGATCGACGTGACGATCTACGGGGTGGTGTGTCTCTTCGACACGAAATACGGCAACGCCGCGCTGCACCTGCTCTACTTCTTGCCGATGCAGGTGGTCGGTTTCGTGCAGTGGAAGAAACGGGGCGCCAGCGAAGGCCACCAGGTGCAGGCCCGCCGGCTGGACGGCCGGAAATGGCTGCTCTACGGCGGCATCTTCCTCGTCGGCCTGGTCGTGGCCTATTACGTGCTCTGCGCCCTGGACAAGACGGAGGCCGCCAGCGTGATCCGCTGGGTGGTGCTGATGGACGCGCTGTCGATGATGTGCAACATCCTGGGGCAGTACCTCCTCTCCACGGCCTACATGGAGCAGTGGATCTTCTGGATCGGCGTCAACATCGCTTCCGTGGTGATGTGGGCCCTGACCCTGCGGCGTACGCCGGACTCCTCCTACGCACTTATCTATCTGGTGAAATACAGTTTTTATTTGGTGAATTCCCTCAACGGATTGCGGATCTGGCTCGCGCTGAGCCGCCCGGATGCCCCTGGAGGCGCTCAGGAGTAAACATTTGCAAATTCGAAAAATTTTTCGTTACTTTGCGAGGATTTTCACGAGGTGAAAAGTGAACTGAATGTACTAATAAAACCTTAATATCTAAAATCGTTATGGAATACGCAGAAATCGTAGAAAAAGTGAAAGCGATCATCGTCGACAAGCTCGGCGTGGAGCCTTCCGAGGTGACCGAGACCGCCAATTTCACCAATGACCTGGGTGCTGACTCCCTCGACACTGTGGAGCTTCTGATGGAGTTCGAGAAGGTGTTCGGCATCAAGATCCCCGACGAGGAGACCAGCACGATCGCTACTGTCAAGGACGCTTGCGATAAGGTCGCTGAGAAGCTCGCCTAATTCTGGTAAGAAAGTCCCGAAAAACACAACCGGTTCGCCTATGCGGACCGGTTTTTGTTTATATTTGCAGGCATGCGCCGCCGTCTTTCCATCCTCGCGCTGCTGCTGGCCGTGCTGCTGCCGGCCGTGCGGGCACACGCACAGGACCCTGTCCTGGGCGAGGAGGCCCGCGAGATCGTCCGGCAGGCCCGCCGCCCCGTGCGCGGCACGCCGATGTATTTCCGGATCGAGGAGGGCGACACCGTCTTCGTGGAGTCGCTCGATCCCGTGTGGATCTTCCCCCGGGGGCGCAAGATGCGCAGCGGCGACTGGCGCCGCTACTACAAGCTCGTCTATAATTTCAACAAGGTTTATCCCTACGCCCTGGCGGGCCGCAAGATGATCGCCCAGGTGGACAGCACGATCGCGGCCGA
>ONQP01000132.1 GCA_900319975.1 uncultured Bacteroidales bacterium
CGAGGAAGGGGAGTCCTTCGCCGACGTGGTCGGCCCGCTCGGCAACCCGTCCGAGTTCATCGAGATGAGCCCCGAGCAGCTCGCGGCGAGCCATTTCATCTTCATCGCCGGCGGTGTCGGTACCGCCCCGGTCTATCCGCAGGCCAAGTGGCTGCACGCGCACGGCGCCAAGGTCGATGTCATCATCGGCGCCAAGACCGCCTCGCTCCTCATCTACAAGGAAGAAATGGCCGCCGTCTGCGACCATCTCCACCTCTGCACCGATGACGGCTCCGAGGGTTTCCACGGCATGGTCACCGCCCTCCTGGAGAAGCTCGTGAACGACGGCAACCAGTACACCCAGGCCGTCGCCATCGGCCCCATGATCATGATGAAGTTCACCACGCTGACCGCGAAGAAGCTCGGCCTGCCCATCGTCGTGAGCCTGAACACCCTGATGGTGGACGGCACCGGCATGTGCGGCGCCTGCCGCGTCACCGTGGCCGGCAAGACCCGTTTCGCCTGCGTGGAAGGCCCCGAATTCAACGGCTACGACGTCGATTTCGACGAGGCGATGCGCCGGCAGGGCCAGTACCGGACGGAAGAGACCGAGGCCCGGGAGAATCATGTATGTAGAATCGGAAGAGGAAAATAGGCTATGGCTAACAAGATTGGAAGAGTTCCCGTGCGGGAACAGGACCCGAAAGTGAGGGCGACCAATTTCGAAGAGGTCTGCTACGGATACAATGTCGATGAGGCGATGCTCGAGGCCACCCGCTGCCTGCATTGCAAGAATCCCCGCTGCGTGGGCGCCTGCCCCGTGGGCATCAAGATTCCCGAATTCATCGAGAAAGTCAAGGACGGCGATTTCGCGGCCGCCGCGGCGGTCATCGCCGAGGACAGCTCGCTCTGGGCATCAAGGGCGAGAGCGTCGCGATCGGCAAGCTCGAGCGCTTCGTGGCCGACTGGACGCGCGAGCAGGGCAAGGCCCCTGCCGCCGCCATCGCCCCCTCCAACGGCAAGAAAGTGGCGATCATCGGCTCCGGCCCTTCCGGCCTGGCCTGCGCCGCGGACCTCGCGAAGCTCGGCTATGACGTGACCATCTTCGAGGCGCTTCACCGCCCGGGCGGCGTGCTCGAGTACGGCATCCCTGAGTTCCGTCTTCCGAAGGACAAGGTCGTGGCCGCCGAGATCGAGGCCGTCAAGGCCCTCGGCGTCAAGATCGAACTGGACGTGATCATCGGCCGGACCGTCACCATCGACTCCCTGATGGACGAGGAAGGCTACGAAGCCGTGTTCGTGGGCTCCGGCGCCGGTCTGCCCCGCTTCATGGGCATCCCGGGCGAGAACGCCAACGGCGTCTTCTCCGCCAACGAGTTCCTTACCCGCAACAACCTGATGAAGGCTTTCCGTCCGGACTATCTCACCCCGATCCACGCCGGCAAGCAGTGCGTCGTGGTCGGTGGCGGCAATGTCGCCATGGACGCTGCGCGTACCGCGGTGCGTCGTGGTCGGCGGCGGCAACGTCGCCATGGATGCCGCGCGTACCGCGCTGCGCCTCGGCGCCGAGACCACCATCGTCTACCGCCGTACCGAGGTGGAACTTCCTGCCCGTAAGGAGGAAGTCCATCACGCGCATGAGGAAGGCGTCGAGTTCAAGATGCTTACGAACCCTGTCGAGGTCCTCGCGGACGAGAAAGGCTGGGTCCGGGCCATCAAGTGCATCCAGATGGAGCTCGGTGAGCCCGATGCCAGCGGCCGTCGTTCCCCGATTCCCATCGAGGGCTCCGAGTTCGAGATTCCCTGCGACACCGTCATCATGGCCCTCGGCACGTCCCCGAACCCGCTGATCGCCCACACGACCGGCGGCCTGGAGACGAACCGCCGCGGCTGCCTCGTCGCGGACGAGCACGGCGCGACGACCCGTCCCGGCATCTTTGCCGGCGGCGATGCCGTCACCGGCGCCGCTACCGTGATCCTCGCGATGGGCGCCGGCCGCAAGGCTGCCGCCGCCATCCACGAGTACCTCTCCGCGAAATAGCGGACGTTTACGATAGCAAAAGGATTACACCCGCGCGCTACAACGACAGCGCGTGGGTGTTCTTGATTTCCTTCATGACGAAGGAGGAAAGGATGGAGCCGATGGAGTCGATGGTGCCCAGGACGTTGATGATGAATTCGTTGTAGTACTTCATGTCGGGGGCGTGGATCTTCAGGAGATAGTCGTATTCGCCGGAGATGTTGTAGCATTCGGCCACCTGGGGAATGTCGCGGATGATGGAGACGAAGGTGCGGGCGACTTCGCGGCTCATCTGTTTCAGCTTGACGGAGCAGAAGACGACGAAGCCCAGGTTCAGTTTCTCCGCGTCGAGGACGGCGACGTACTTCTTGATGAAGCCGCTGCGTTCCAATCGCTTGAGGCGTTCGAAGACGGGCGTGGTGGAG
>ONQP01000015.1 GCA_900319975.1 uncultured Bacteroidales bacterium
GAGCACCAGCACGACCACGGACAGGTTCTTCTCCTTCCAGGACTTGTCCAGGGAGGCCGTCCAGGAGAAAGAGGTCTTCGTGGCGGCGGTGGCCTGGAAGGCCTCGCCGGTCACGCTCGAAGTCAGGGTCTTGCGGGCCACGTTGTCGTGCACGAAGTCCTTGAGGGTCTGCGTGTCACCGCTGTCCGGGAAGAGCGTCTGCGCCGAGACGATGCCGCTCTCCAGCAGGAAGGCGCTGACGAGGTACTCGCCGGACAGGGAGGTCTCCACCTGGGCGTTGACGGTGATGCTGCCGTCGGCCACCGTGGAATTCACGGAGATGCCGGCCAGACAGGAGAAGGAGCTCTCATACTCGTCCAGCAGCTTTTCGAGCTTCGTGGCGTTGCTCTCCACGTTGTGGGAATTGCTGAATTCCTTCCAGCCGTTGATGACGCCGGTCGGGAAGCCGCTGACATTATACGTATCCATCAGCACGCCGGAATCGGAGAAGTACATCGGATAGCCGTTGGAGCCGTGGATGGTCACGAAATCGAAATCGTCCCGGCGGCTCTTGACCAGCTTGAAGGTCTCGTCCATGTACGGGCAATGGCCGCACCAGGTGGCGGTGTAGCGGAAACCGACATTGACGTGCTCATAGAGGGCGCCTTCAAAAGCGGCCTGGCTCACCGTAACAGGGTTGCAGGTGCCGTTCTTGGTGCAGATGGAAACCACGGCGTTGCGGGCTTCCTTCTTGTCGTTGGGAGCGACCTGGAACACCAGCGTCTCGCCGTCGTAGCGGTTGCCCTCACGGGACACGGCCGTGATCCACTTGGCGTTGATCTCGACATCGTAGTCCGAAGCGTCGGAGACGACCTTCACGGAGAACTCGCCGCCATCGGCATTCACCTGGACATTGCGCGGCTGGATCTCGAAGACCGGCTCGCCTTCACCGCGGGCCTGGTTGACATTCACCCGGATCTGGCTGCCATCATAGTTGATGACAAGCTCGACGTTGCGGTCCTGGTCCTTCATCTTGTTCGGAGACGCGGTCACGGTCACGTCCGCGGAGGCCGAACCGGACTTCGGGCTGACGTTCAGCCAGTACAGGTCGGCAGGGACCTCGATCGTCCAGGCCGTACCCGCCTTGACCTGCAGGGTCTGCGTACCGCCTTCGCCAGGGAAAGAGAGATTGGTGGAGTCGACGTGGACGCCGTTGATGGGCGGCTCACACGAAATCAGCGCGGCAGCCATGGCTACAAGCGCGAGGAAACGGAAATTTTTCATCTCATACAATACTAAACGATTTGCAAAAATAGCAAAAATGATATCGGTTGTACCCCCTCTCCCCCTTTTTCCGCTCCCCGCGCCTCCTTTTCCCCACCCCTTCCCACTCCACCACCTCCCCTCGCCGCCCCTCCCGCCCCTCGCCACCTTTCCCGATGTCCCAAAATTTGGGACATCGGTCGAGAAAACGGTCGATTTCTTTACCGATGTCCCTGTTTGGGGGACACCGGCAGAGTTTATGCCGGGCAGCCTCCATGCTTGTTGCCCCCCACCCTTTCCTCGCCGGGCAGCTACCTTGCTTGTCGGCAACGGGCGATGTCCGGCGGTGGTGCCAGGTCCTGCCCGATCAGCATGAGCTACAAGTGACTGTCCGACAAAGTGTCAAGGAAACATTATACCCTCGTTTCGGGGGCATAGTAATTTGACAACTCTTTATTTATCAATCTGTTGCATATCACAAATGCTTTCACCCCGTCCCGACCAACCTCCCTTTCCTTGTCATGCCGGACCTGATCGGGCATCTTCGGAGGGGCCGTTTTTGCAAGTGTCAATCAATGAGGAGATTGTATTTTTGCTTAGGGGAAAATTCCCCAAAGCAAAATCATAAGTAACTGGAAATTAGCAATATACGAAAACAGGGTACCGCAGGAATGGTGGGGTGACGGCGGAGGAGGAGGCGGGAACGGTGGAAGTGGAGAGGTGGATGGGAGAGGTGGAAGTGGAGGGGTTGCGGAGATGAGAAAAATCCGTATCTTTGAGAGATTAACAATTTAACCAAAGGTAAAAACTAAACTTTGTAAAAACATCCCCTTAATCCCATGAAACACCACTTTATCCTCCCGGCCCTCGGGCTGGCGCTGATGGTTGCCGCCTGCGGCCAACCCAAAGAAGTCGAAGTCGGCCCCTACACCGTCTCCTCCATCGAAGAGAATGTCTGGCACATCCAGGACTACAACAAATCCAACCCCGCCGGAGAGAGCTTCGACGCGAAAGGCAACAAGACACATTTCAACAACTGCTCCGACATCTATCTGCTTGTCGGCGAGAAGGAAGCGCTGGTCATCGACCTGTCCAACCCCATCGACTGGGCCGACAACGCCGCCGAGTCGCTCCGCTCCATCGTCGCCGAGCGTGCCGCCGGCAAGCCCGTCACCATCGCCTTCACCCACAACCACGGCGACCACACCGGCATGCTCACCGCCTTCATCGACGACCCTGCCTGCAAGTTCGCCCTGTCGGCCCAGGACTTCGGCACCCCGCAGTTCGCGGACAAGTTCCCCGAAGACCGCAGCACCCTCATCCAGGAGGGCTACACCTTTGACCTCGGCGGCCTGCAGGTCATCGCCATCATGGTTCCCGGACACACGGACGGCTCGCTCGCCTACTATGTCATAGGCCACGACCTGCTCTTCACGGGCGACGCCGTCGGCTCGGGCCACGGCGTGTGGATCTTCAACGGCGCCGGCTTCGAGAACTATGTCGCCGCCATCCCGCACCTGCTCCAGGCGCTGGACTTCCTCGGCGCCGACAAGGACCGCCTCCAGATCTACGGCGGCCACTACTGGCAGAAAGACTGGCTCGAGCTCCCCAAGGGTCGCGAAATGGGCTACGACTACCTCCTCGAGATGCAGGAGCTGTGCAACCGGATCGAGACCGGCACCGCCCAGAGCGAGCCGTCAAACCTCGACCATCCGGTCCTCGACACCTACTTCCGCAACGGCAACGCCATCGTCGTCTGGAACGCCGCCCAGGCGGAAGCATTCCGCAAGCAGTACCCGGAGAAATTCGTCTGCCGCGACGCCGGCGTCGTCTTCCACCAGATCGACGAGCACACCTGGGTCGGCAACGGCAACTATTGCTACAACGAATCCGTTTACATCCTCGAGGGCGAAGACCGCGCCCTGCTGATTGACGCGGGCGTCTATATGCCCACCCTCGACAAGGTCGTGGCGCAGCTCACCGACAAGCCCGTCACCCTGGTGCTCACCCACGGCCACGGCGACCACGTCGGCAGCGCGCGCCTCTTCCCGGAAGTCTGGCTCCACGCCGCCGACACCGCCCTCCTGCGCTCCAACATCCCGGACTACCAGGGCGAGATCAAGCTCCTGGCCGACGGCGACGTCATCGACCTCGGCGGCCGCCAGATCGAGGTGCTCTACACCCCGGGACACACCTCCGGCTCCATCACCTTCTTCGACAAGGCCAACCACTACGGCTTCAGCGGCGACGCCTTCGGCTCCACCAACCTGCTGCTCTTCGCCGGCCCCTTCTCCGCTCTCGCCAACACCTGCACCCGCACGATTGCCTACATGGAGAAAAACGGCATCGAGAAGCTCTACCCGGGCCACTACCACGGCGACAACCCCGAGACCCTGCAGCGCGTCAAGGACGAGCTCACGCTCGCCCGCGAGGTACTCTCCGGCAAGCGCAAAGGCGAGCCCGGAGAGGCCAACGGCCTCAACCGCTTCGTCCGCGACTTCGGCGTGACGATCCGCTACAACGACCCCGAAGCGCTGCGATAAGCGCCCTCCAGCCTCTTCGAAAAGGCCCCGGCATGCTGTCCGGGGCCTTTTCCGTCTCCCGCCCGGCGAGCGGTTGAACGAAAAACAAAAGAGTTTGATGGAATGGGAATAGGATATGCGCCCGCGCGTGCGTAAATTTGTTTTCCCAGAGAACGTAACATTAGTTTTATCCACATATGCGCACAAAAACCATCAGGCGCGCGTTCCTCGCCGCCTTCGCCCTGCTCCTGGCGCTCCCGTCCATGGGGCAGGAGAAGAAAACCTTCTGCAACCCGCTCGACCTGGTCGTCCCCGGTGAGCGTTCCTACCGCGGCGGCGAGCCCGTCGTGATCACCTACCAGGACGACTACTACCTCTTCGTCTCGCACCGCAAGGGCTACTGGTACTCCCCTGACTTCAAGGACTGGACCTACGTGGACGCCCCGAACTATCCGGGCGGCGTCGTGTCCGTCGTGGAGAAGGACGGCGCCCTGTTCGGCTGCTCGATGAACAACAAGAACGTCTTCAAGGCCACCGATCCCAAGGCCGGCGTCTGGGAGCAGGTCGCCACCCTCGACAGCGACCGCTACGGCGACGCCAACCTGTTCGTCGACGACGACGGCCGCGTCTATATGTACTACGGCTGGTCGCAGCTGATGCCCTTCAAGGTGGTCGAGCTCGACCCGGCGACCTTCAAGGAGATCTCCGAGCCCAAGGTCCTCTTCTTCAGCGACTACCGCAAGCACGGCTTCGAGAAGCGCACCCGCGACGACGTGATCTACTCGATCTTCAACGGCCGCCGCGACTACTTCGAGGAGGAATACCCCTGGATCGAAGGCCCGTGGATGACCAAGCACGACGGAAAATATTACCTCCAATATGCCGCCATCGGCCTTGAGCTCCTCTCCTACTCGCACGGCGTGTACGTGAGCGACAGCCCGACGGGCCCCTTCACCTACTCGCAGCACAACCCGCTGACCTTCAAGACCACGGGCTTCGCGGTGGGCGCCGGCCACGGCAGCACCTTCCACGACAAGAACGGCCAGCTCTGGACCATCTGCATGATCCCGTCCAGCTACGGCGGCGCAGGCCGCGGCTCCGAGCTCGCCATCTTCCCGACGGCCGTCGACGCCGAGGGCGTGATGCATTCCAACGTCGAATTCGGCGACTATCCGCAGTTCTGGCCGGGCACCCGCACCGACGCCGTGGACAACAACTGGACCGGCTGGAAGCTCCTCTCCCTCAAGAAGAAGGCGACCGCCTCCTCCACCTTCGAGAATTACGTCCCGGGCAACGCCGTGGACGAGAACTTCCTGACCAACTGGGCGGCCGAGACCGGCGATCCGGGCGAATGGTACCAGATCGACCTCGGCAAGGTAGCTGACATCTATGCCATCCAGTGCAACTGGGACCACATCGGCGCGCAGATGCCGGCCCGTGGCGGCTTCGGCTTCGGCGGCCCCGCGCCCGCCAACCCGGAATTCTACCAGTGCTTCACCGTGGAAGTGTCCCTGGACGGCCAGAAATGGACGAAAGTCATCGACAAGCCCGACAATAAGCTCGACCTCCACCACGACTACACCGAGCTCGCCAAGCCCGCCCAGGGCCGCTTCGTGAAGGTCACCAACACCCGCCAGTGCCACGACGGCGCCAAGTTCAGCATCAAGGACCTGCGCGTCTTCGGCAACCCGGCCTCCGCCGGCTCCGTCAAGCTCGCAGGCGTCAAGGTCGTCCGCAACCAGGAGGACCGCCGCGAGGCCGAACTCCTCTGGGATCCCGTCCCGGGCGCCGACGGCTACATCATCCGCTACGGCATCGAGCCGGGCAAGCTCTACAACAGCTACATCGTCTACGACGCCAACTCCTTCAAGCTCCACAGCCTCAACACCGAGTCCGAATACATCTTCGAGGTCGAGTCCTTCGACTCCGGCCTGGACTTCTTCCGCCAGCGCTCCGAGGAAATCAACGGCACCGGCGGCGAGGTCGAGATCAACAAGCGCGTCCCCGGCCGCCCCGCCTTCAGCTACGGCGGCAACGACCAGACCAAGCGCGTGATGATCAAGGAAGGCCAGGACCGCTACGTCTTCGAGGGCATCGACCCGGGCTTCTGGACCATCAGCCACAGCTACGGACCCGTCCTCTGGTCGGGTGAGCTGACCGAAGCCGACCTCGTCGGCGAAGGCGAACCGGGCATCGAGGCCAAACTGACCGAAATGGGCACCGGCACCCAGGTCACCGCAGAGATGTGGATGAAGGTCGAGCGCGGCGCCGAGACCGGCCGCGTCGTCCTCGAGATCCGCCGCCAGGCCCGCCGTGGCGGCTGGCAGTGGGGCGGCGGCATGGGCGCCCCGCAGATGGGCGGCGTGGCCTCGCCGGTCGTGCATCCCGACAACACCGTCACCTTCAACTACCAGGACGCCAACGCCAAGTCCGTCAAGGTCAGCACCCAGTTCGCCGGCGAGCAGGAAATGACCAAAAACGAGCGCGGCGTCTGGACCGTCACCCTCGGCCCCGTGGCCCCGGACATGTATCCCTACAGCTTCATCGTGGACGGCGTGCAGGTGATGGACCCGCAGAACCCCGAGTGGTTCCCCAACGAGACCTTCAAGAACAGCATCCTGGACGTCCGCGGCAACGGTGAGCCCCTCCTCCACGCCCTCAAGGACGTGCCGCACGGCAGCGTGGACTATGTCAACTACTGGTCCGGGAGCCTCGGCGTGTTCGCCAACGCCATCGTCTACACCCCGCCGCAGTACGACAAGGACAAGAAGAAGAAATATCCCGTCTTCTACCTCATCAGCGGCACCACCGACACCGAGGAAGTGTACTTCAAGGTCGGCCGGATGAACCTCATCCTCGACAACCTCCTCGCGGAGGGCAAGGCCAAGGAGATGATCATCGTCCTGCCCTACGGCAACCCGTCCAAGTACTATCCTGCGGGCCGCGCCCCGCGCATGGGCGACCTCTTCACCAAGGACCTCATCAACGACCTGATGCCCTTCGTGGAGAAGAACTACCGCACCATCAACGACCGCGACCACCGCGCCATCGGCGGCTTCTCCCGCGGCGGCAACCAGGGCCTCGCGGCCGGTCTGACCAACCTTGACAAGTTCTCCTGGCTGTGCTCCTACAGCTCCTTCACCAGCACCACCCTGCCGGGCGTCTATGACGACCCGACCCTCAACGACAAGATCCACCTCTTCTGGCTGGGCGTGGGCACGGACGACTTCCTCTATGGCAACGCCATGGACTATATGAACTTCCTTGACAGCAAGGGCATCAACAACGTCAAGGTGTTCACCGACGACAAGTTCGGCCACACCTGGATGAACGCCAAATACTGGCTCGACGAATCCCTCCCTCTCCTCTTCCAAGAATAAAGACGATATGAAAAAGCATAGCATCCTCTTCGCAGCGGCGCTGACCCTGCTTCCGCTGCTCACCCAGGCCCAGCCGCCGCAGGCCGGCGAAGGCCAGCGCCTCACCCCGCAGGTCATGGCGCGCCTCTTCCCCGCCGGCGTCGTCTCGCCCGAATACAACGCCGACGGCTCCGTGACCTTCCGCTGCCAGGCGGCGAACGCCCAGAAAGTCGAGCTGGACTGCCAGATGTTCCCGCAAGCCCTGCCGATGACCAAGGACGAGAAAGGCGTCTGGACCATCACGGTGACCCCGGGCAAGCCGGACATCTATCCCTACGCCTTCGTGATCGACGGGACCAAGATCGCCGACCCCAACAACATGTTCATCTTCCCCAACGAAGGGTTCAAATACTCCCTCGCCGACGTGCGCGGTCCGGAGCCGTCCGTCCAGGACATCCAGGACGTGCCGCACGGCAAGGTCTCCTACCGCTTCTACCACTCCAACACCTGCGGCATCGACCGTCCGCTGACCGTCTACACGCCGGCCGGCTACGACCCCGCGGGCAGCGAGCGCCTGCCGGTCCTCTACCTCATCCACGGCATGACCGACACCTACGAGACCTGGTTCAAGGTGGGCCACGTCAACAACATCCTCGACAACCTGATCGCCGCCGGCAAGGCCAAGCGGATGATCGTGGTGATGCCCTACGCCAACCCTTACATCGAGATGATGCGCCAGGGCCTCGCCGACCGCTATGATTCGATGGACACCGACCGCGTGGCCGCGGAAATCATCAACGACGTCAGGCCCTTCATCGAGGCCAACTACAAGGTCAAGACCTCCGCGCGCGACCGCGCCGTCGCCGGCTTCTCGCTCGGCGGCCGCCAGGCGCTCGCCACCGGCCTGGGCCACCCGGAGGTGTTCCAGTGGGTCTGCGCCATGGCGCCGGCCATCTTCGGCAACGAATATGAGACCAACTTCGCCAACGGCACATACATCCCCGTGAACAAGCTCAACAAGAGCTACAAGCTCATCTGGCTGGGCACCGGCACCTCCGACTTCCTGATCGAGCCCTCGCGCGGACTGGACGCCTTCCTGACGGAGAACGGTGTCAAGCACACCTTCTACACCCCGGACGGCGGCCACACCTGGATGAACTGCCGCGACTACCTCACCCACATCGCCCAGCTCCTCTTCAAGTAACCAAAAACCAATTTTACCATAACAATGAAGAAAATCCTTCTGATCCTTTCCTCCCTCGCCCTGCTTGCCGCCTGCGGCTCCAAGCCGGTCGAGTATGAGTATCCTTTCCAGAATCCCGACCTGTCCATCGACGAGCGCATCGACAACCTGATGTCGCTGCTCACCATCGAAGACAAGATCGGCCTGATGATGAACAAGAACGTGTCCATCGACCGGCTCGGTATCCCCTCCTACAACTGGTGGAGCGAGGCCTGCCACGGCGTGCGCCAGGACGGCTACACCGTCTACCCGCAGCCGATCGGCATGGCCGCCGCCTTCAACCCGCAGCAGATGTACGACGTCTTCTCGCAGGTGTCCGACGAGGCGCGCGCCAACTGGAACCGTTCCGCGCACGACATCTTCAACGTGCCGATGGGCGTCACCTACTACCCCGGCAACCCGGAGCTGTCGTTCTGGTGCCCCAACATCAACATCTTCCGCGACCCGCGCTGGGGACGCGGCCAGGAGACCTGCGGCGAGGACCCCTACCTCACCGGCGTCCTGGGCCTGCAGACCGTCCTCGGCATGCAGGGCAACGACAAGCATTACTATAAGACGCACGCCTGCGCGAAGCACTACGCCGTGCACAGCGGTCCCGAGCCGCTGCGCCACAGCTACGACGCCCGCGTGTCGCAGCGCGACCTCTGGGAGACCTACCTCCCCGCTTTCAAGAAGCTCGTGGTCGAGGGCGACGTGCGCGAAGTGATGAGCGCCTACAACCGCTACGAGGGCGTGCCCTGCAGCTCCAACGACCGCCTGCTCAACGACATCCTGCGCGGCAAATGGGGCTTCGACGCCATCGTGGTCACCGACTGCGACGCCATCAACAACTACTACACCCCGGGCCAGCACATGACCCAGCCCGACGCCCTGAGCGCCGCGGTGGAGGTGGCCCTGAAGGGCGCCGACCTGGAGTGCGGCAAGGTGATGATCGCCCTGATCGAAGGCCTGCAGGAAGGCCTCGTCAAGGAAGAAGACCTCGAAGTGCACCTGCGCCGCATCCTGCGCGGCCGCTTCGAGCTGGGCATGTTCGACCCGGCCGACCGCCTGCCCTGGGCCAACCTGGGCGAAGAGGTGATCAGCTGCGAGAAGCATGACGCGCTGGCCACCCAGGCTGCGCGCGAGTCGATGGTCCTCCTCAAGAACAACGGCATCCTGCCGCTCTCCAAGGACGTCAAGCGCCTGCTCGTGGTCGGCCCCAACGCCGACGACGTGGACCTGCTCAACGGCAACTACGGCGGCACCCCGACCGACAACCACAAGCATTCCCTGCTCGAGGGCATCCGCAACGCCGTGCCCGGCGCCGAGGTCCTCTACGCCAAGGGCTGCGAACTCAACGACGACTACAACACGTTCTACCACCTGCCCGACTTCAACGAGGGCCAGGGCGTGTTCGTGGAATTCTACGACAACAACGAACTGAAGGGCGAACCGAAGGTGAGCGGCTACTACAAGGAGCTCAACTTCAGCACCTTCGGCGCTTACGGCTTCGCCGAAGGCATCCCGACCGACAAGATCTCCGTCCGCATCAAGGGCCGCTTCGTGCCCGACTTCACCGGTCCGCTCAGCTACACCGTCTCCTCCGACAACGGCTACGTCCTCAAGGTCAACGGCCGCGTGCAGGAGGAAGCCAAGCCCGGCATGGGCGGCCGCGGATTCGGCTTCGGCCGCCGCGGCGTCGCCTACAAGACCTTCGACGTCCAGGCCGGCAAGCCGGTCGACGTCGAGATCGAATACCGCCGCGGCGCGGGCCCGTTCGCAATGCTGCGCGCCGACTTCTGCGAGCGCCAGTATGCGGACTTCGCCGCCGAGAAGCAGCTCGCCCAGGACGTTGACGCCATCATCGTGATCGGCGGCATCTCCGCCCAGATGGAAGGCGAAGGCGGCGACAAGGCCGACATCGAGCTTCCGGGCGTGCAGCAGCGCCTGCTCCGCGCGATGCGCGAAACGGGCAAGCCGGTCGTGTTCGTCAACTGCTCCGGCTCCGCGATGGGCTTCGCCAGCGTGGAAGAGCAGTATGACGCCCTCCTCCAGGCCTGGTACGCGGGCCAGGGCGGCGCCAAGGCCCTCGCCGACGTGATTTTCGGCGACTTCAACCCCTCCGGCAAGCTCCCCGTCACCTTCTACGCCTCCACCGCCGACCTCCCGGACTTCCTGGACTACAGCATGGAGAACCGCACCTACCGCTACTTCCGCGGCGAGCCGCTCTACGCCTTCGGCTACGGCCTGAGCTACACCACCTACAGCTACGGAAAGGGCAAGCTCAGCAAATCTTCGATGAAGAAGGACGGCAAGGTCACGGTCACCTTCACGGTCAAGAATACCGGCTCCGTGGCGGGCGCAGAGATCGCCCAGGTCTATGTCCAGGCCCTCGACAACCCGGATGCCCCGATCAAGTCCCTGCAGGGCTTCGACAAGGTGCAGCTCGCTCCGGGCGCCTCGAAGAAGATCTCCATCACCCTCGACGGCGAGGCCTTCTCCTTCTACGACGAGGCCGTGGACGGCCTGTCCGTCCGCTCCGGCAAATACCGCATCCTCTACGGCAGTTCCTCGCGTGAGCAGGACCTGCAGGCCCTGGACTTCCAGGTCCTCTAGCGTACTTGATACATAACACTAAAAAGGAGAAGTCCCGGTCAATACTGACCGGGACTTCTTTCGTGAAATATGTTAACAGAAATTACCAACTAACCTTTTTAGGGTTTGATCGGAGCGCCCTGCTCGGAAGCTTCCTTGTCTTCGGCATCCAGCTTGAAGAGCATGAACTGGCTGTTCTCGCGGGTGTAAGGAGCCCAGCCGAGGCCCGGATCGCCGGTCTTGGCGAAGTTGGTCCAGGCGGTCAGCATCTTCTCGGAGAGGTCCCAGTCGCCCTGGGTCCAGGGACGCCAGCAGTGCTGCAGGGACTTGAACACGAACCAGAGGTCGGAGGAATGGAAAGCGCCGGAAAGGACGTTGGAACGGCCGTCGGTGGGCAGCGGGCGGGCGAATTCATAAGCCCAGGCCTTGGCGCCCTTCTCCTCGCGGTTGAGGCAGAAAGCGGCGATGCCGCCGGCCATGTCGCCCATATCGTTGAGCGTGTAACCGATCATATAAGGCACATCGGCGAGCGAGCCGTCCTTGGCGGCGGCGTCGAAGCTCTCCTTGGACACGTAGCCATCCACGATCGGCATGGCGGTCAGGAAGGCGAACTTGCCGCTGGCGGCGTTGTAGATGTTGCCGAGGCTGTAGATCATCTCGGTGGAGGCGGCGCGCATCTTCTTGAGGTCGGTCAGACCGGCCCAGTCCATGACTTCCTTGGTCTGCTGCTCGGACTCCGCGAGGGACATCTGGCGGAACATGCCGCGCATGCCACCCATACGGCCGGCAGGAGCGGCGCCGGCAGGGGCGGGCGTCGGGACGGTCAGGCCGCCGCCGGACATGATGATGGCCTTGTTGAACAGGCCGCGGGCCAGCGGGGACTCGCACAGCGTCTTGACGCTGCCGGCGCCGGCGCTCTGGCCGAAGATCATCACGTTGTCGGGATCGCCGCCAAACTGGGCGATATTCTTCTTGATCCACTTCAGGGCCTCGATCTGGTCGAGGATGCCGTAGTTGCCGGACACGCCGTGCGGGCTCTCGGCGGAGAGTTCAGGATGGGTCAGGAAGCCGAAGACGCCGAGGCGGTAGTTGATCGAGACGATCACCACGTCCTTGGCACCCCACTCCTGGGCGTCGAACTCAGGCTCGGAGCCCCAGCCCTCGCGGTAGCCGCCACCGTGGATCCAGAGAGCCACGGGAAGCTTCTTGCCGGGCTGGCCGGAAGCCTTGGTCCACACGTTCAGATAGAGGCAGTCCTCGCTGTACGGAGATTCATCGCCATAGCCCCACTCGGTCGTGTAACCGCCGGGATAATGGACGGCCTGGTAGCCCGGATGACCGAACTTGTCACAGAGCTTCACGCCCTGCCAGGGAACGACCGGCTGCGGTTCTTTCCAGCGCAGGTCGCCGATAGGCGGCGCTGCATAGGGGATACCGCGATAGACAACGACGCCGGGGAGATCGGACGCCACACCTTGCACCTGGCCACCTTCGATAGTAAGGACCGGGGTGCTCACGTTCTGGCTGCACCCGAACAGGGCGAGCACAGAAAGAAGAAGAACAAGATTCCTTTTCATATGCGGTTAGAAAAATAGTAAACGTCAATCCAACGGACAGAAACAAAGTTACCGCATCGCAACCTGGAATGCTTGCAGGAAAAGACCAAAAAGATACAAAATTGCGTATCTTTATATCGCGGACGGATCACAACCCCGACGACGGAAAGGATGTACAGACTGGATCTGCGCCACCGGCTGGCGCTCGAAATCGACCGTGCGCTGCAGCGCGACGTCCGGCGGAAGCACCCGCTGGAGCAGCTTTTCTGGGAGTGCACGCTGCGCTGCAACCTCGCCTGCCGCCACTGCGGCAGCGACTGCAAGACCGTCTCCGAGACCCCTGACATGCCCCTTGCGGACTTCCTGCGCGTGTTGGACAGCGTCAACCGCCGCTGCCCCCCGCATTCCGTGTTCGTGATCGTAACGGGCGGCGAGCCGCTGATGCGCCCCGACCTCGAAGCCTGCGGCCGTGCCATCCACGACAAGGGCTTCGCCTGGGGGATGGTCACCAACGGCTTCGCCCTGACGGAAGAGCGCCTGGACCGCCTCATCGCGAGCGGGCTGGGCAGCGCGACCGTGAGCCTGGACGGGCTCCGCGACGACCACGACTGGATGCGCGGCCGGGCCGGCAGCTTCGGGCGCGCCTCCGCCGCGATCCGGCTGCTCGCCGCCCGCCCGGACGTCGTCTTCGACGTGGTGACCTGCGTCAACCGCCGCAACTACGCCGAGCTCCCCCGCATCAAGGAAGCGCTCATCGGCTGGGGCGTACGCGCCTGGCGCCTGTTCACCGTGTTCCCGATGGGGCGCGCCGCCGGCGACCCCGAACTGCAGCTGCCTCCGGACGAATTCCGCGGCCTGCTCGACTTCATCAAGGCCACGCGCAAGGAAGGGCGCATCCACGCCTCCTACGGCTGCGAAGGCTTCCTCGGCAATTATGAAGGCGACGTCCGCGACCATTTCTACAGCTGCGAGGCGGGCATCACCGCCGCCTCCATCCTCGCGGACGGTTCCATCTCCGCCTGCGCCAGCATCCGTGCGGACTACCACCAGGGCAACATCTACCATGGCGACGACCTGATGGAGGTCTGGGAGCGCGGGTTCCTCCCCTACCGCGACCGCGAATGGATGCGCACGGGCGAATGTGCGGAATGCCGCCATTTCCGCTACTGCCAGGGCGGCGGCATGCACCTGCGCGACCGCGACGGCCGGCTGCTGTTTTGCCATCTGAAAAGAATTGCGTAACTTTGCGCCATGAAGAAGCCCTTCAGATACCTTCTCGCGGGTGTGCTCACCCTGCTCGGATTCTCTTCCTGCTCCGCCCTGCGCGAGGCACGGGAAGCCCGGGCGGCGCGCGAACGCGAGGCGTGGGAGCAGCAGCAGCGCGAGCTCGTGGAGCAGACGCTCCAGGAGATGCTCGAGCACGACGCCCGGGTCGCCAACGACACCGTGCCGCCGGAGTTCGAGCGCGTCAGGCTCCTCTACGCCGTCCCCAACGTCCCCTACCGCGAGATCAAAGAAAAATAAGGTGGAGCGATCTGTCGCCCGCAAGGGAGGAAAGTCCGGACAGGACAGGGCATCCCGCTGCGGAAAGCGCAGGTGGGGGTAACCTCACGCCAGCCGTAACAGAAAATGACCGCCATCCTCGGATGGTAAGGGTGAAAACGCGGGGTAAGAGCCCACGACGCACGTCAGCGATGCCGTGCGGGTACGGCACCGGGACCTGCAAGACCAAATATACTGGCAGACGAGGACGGCCCGTCCGATGCCAGGGGGTAGGTTGCGAAGATAAATGACAGAAAATCCGTGAACAGAAACCGGCTTACGGCTCCACCTTTTCTTTTTTGAGCCGCCGCACCCTGCGGCGCAGATTCTTCTCGGCCGCGCGGACTTTGCCGCGCGAACGGTTCAGGAAAGCCGAAAAATTCCGCACGCGGTCGCTTTCTTTCTTGACGGAAATCCGCTCCACGAGATCTTCCAGTTCCGTGCGCAGACCCGGGAAACGGAGCCGGATGCGCGTGGCGAGGTACTTGAAATACGGCACCTTGTGGCGGTCGCGCTTGTCGGCGTACATCTCCTCGAAGCTGATCATGATGCCCGTGTCGTAGCAGTCGAAGAACTCGTCGTTGATGCCCGTGCCGAGCATCTTCATCGTCGGCGAGGCGTTCATGTAGCTGTTGACCAGCGGCGGGATGTTGAAGCCCAGCTTGCGGACCGCTTCCTTGAGGTTGCGGTAGTCGGCCTTATAGTCCTCGTCGTGCAGGACCAGGTTGAGCAGGCGCTCGTCCGAATCTACGGGCACGGGACGCTTGGGGCGCGCCAGCACCTCAGGATCCGGGAAATGCTTCCACAGGAAATGCTGGATCAGCTCGCGGCAGGTCTTGTCGTAGCTGGGATAGATGGTCATCTTGCCCAGGAAATACAGGATCCCGGGATGCCCCAGGATCACGGCGGCGATGCCGTCCCAGAGGTTGTCCAGGGCGAAAATCGCCTTGGCGCCGGCCTTGGAGCTCTGGTATTCTGGGGCCACGAACGAGCGACCCAGCTCCATCACGTGCGGAAGGTAGTCCTGGATGAACTGCTCCGAATAGTGGAACATATGGGAGGACGTGATGTGCGGCTGGCCGTCGTCCTGGAGCTGGATATCCGGACCGAGGATATAGCGGTAGCCACCCAGGATGGCGCCCGCCTCGGGATCCCAGATGATCAGCTGCTTGTACGGGTGCGCCGGATCCAGGTCGAACTCGTCCAGGTCGACGGACTGGCCCGTGCCGCCGCCGCTGTCGCGGAAGGCGATCTCACGCAGGCGGCCTATCTCCTGCAGCACGTTGGGCGCGTCGTTGCAGTCGACCACATAGATCTCGTTGTCTGCCTTGTTGGTGTCGCACAACTTCTTGTCGGGCGTAAGCTCGGCCAGGAGCAGTTCCCGGCTTACCGGATCAATAATCTTTTCGTCCATCTCGGATTAGAGTTGATAAACCTTTTCGCGCACCCAGGCGGCCCATTCCGCCGGTTTGCGGGATCTGTCGAATGAGGCGGCCGGGATCGGCTCGCCGAAAATCACCCGGAAGGTCTTGTGCTGCGCGTGGTAGAACGCGTCGGGCAGGAAGAGCATCGGGATGTTGAACTTGAGTTTCAAGAACTTGCGGAAGAACCAGTCGGCGCGGTAGAAGCGCCCCGGGTTGCGGCCCACGAAGTGGACCGGCACCACGGCGCGGTCCGTCTCCACGCTCTTGGTGATGAAGGTCTTGGTCCAGGGAAGGTCCTGGATCTTGCCCTTCACCCTGCGCGAAGCGCTGCCCGAGGGGAACATCAGCAGGTGGTTGTCCGACCGGTAGGCCTCGTCGATCATCTGCGGGAGGTTGCGTGCCTGGCTGCCGACCTTGTTGATCGGCACGCAGAGCGGCGCGATGGGTTTGATATAGAGCAGGAAATCGTTGACCAGCATCTTCATCGGGCCGAAGTTGCGCGTGATCAGCGAGCACAGCGCGATGCCGTCCACGGCGCCCAGCGGGTGGTTGGAGGCGAAACAGTAGCGCGTGCCGTCCACAGGGACATTCTCCAGCCCCTCCACCTCGATCTTGACGTCCATCCGCTGCAGCAGGTCGTCGCAGAAATCCGCGCCGTCCGAAGGCATCTTCAGCATCTCGTTCATCCAGTCCTGGTGGATGAAGCGCTTGAAGAAACGGACGACGGGTTTCGACACCTTGCCTTCTCCGAACTTGGAGGAAATGATCTTCTCGATGTCGAGGAAACGGTCCTGGTTATCAGCGGTCATGGTACACTTGGTTTTGTCGAAGACAAATATATAAAAAATCAGCGAATCTGCTCCCCCGTCAGGTCGTAGTCGTCGGCCGCGACGATGCGCACCCGGACCATGTCGCCAACGCGCAGGCCGGGGTCGGGATGCGGCAGCAGGATCTCGCCGTCCACCTCGGGGCTTTCGAACTCGCTGCGGCACACGGCGTTGCCGTCCACGAAGCCGTCCACCATCACGCGTACTTCCGAGCCCACGCGGGCGCGGTTGCATTCGAGGGAAATCTCACGCTGGAGCGACATCAGGCGGTCCAGGCGTTCGCGTTTGACGTCCTCCGGGACGTCGTCCTTGAGGTGCTCCGCGCCCCAGGTTCCTTCCTCCTCGGAATAGGTGAAGGCGCCCAGGCGCTCGAAGCGCGCCTCGCGCACGAATTCGAGCAGCTCCTCGAACTCCTCCTCCGTCTCGCCGGGATGGCCCACGATCATCGTGGTGCGCAGCGCCACGCCGGGCACCTCCGCGCGCAGGCGCTTGATGAGCGCGCGCGTCCAGGCGCCGTCCACGTGGCGGTGCATCCGCTCCAGCATCCCGTCCGCGATGTGCTGGAGCGGGATATCGAGGTAGCGGCAGACCTTGGGATTGTTGGCCATCGCGGTCAGCACATCCTCCGGGAAGTCGGCCGGATAGGAATAATGGATGCGGATCCACTCGACGCCGGGCACGGCGGACAGGCGCTCCAGCAGCTCGCCGAGCGCGCGGCGCTTGTAGAGGTCGAGCCCGTAGTAGGTCGTGTCCTGCGCGATCAGGATCAGCTCCTTCACGCCGCGCGCGACCAGCGATTCGGCCTCCGCGACGATGTCCTCCATCGGCACGGAGCGGTGTGCGCCGCGGATGAAGGGGATGGCGCAATAGGAGCAGCGCCGGTCGCATCCTTCGGAAATCTTGAGGTAGGCGTAGCCCAGCGGATGGGAAATGTAGCGCTCCGTCAGCCGGCCCGGCTCCACGCCCAGGTGCCGCAGCACGGGCGCGAGGTCGCGGGCGCCGAACCAGGCGTCCACTTCGGGGATCTCCTTCGGCAGTTCGGCGATGTAGCGCTGCGAGAGGCAGCCGAACACGAGCACTTCCCCGGCTCTCCCCTGCTTCTTCTCCTGCACGGCCGCCAGGATGGCTTCGATCGATTCTTCCTTGGCGTCGCCGATGAAACCGCAGGTGTTGACCAGCAGCGTGTCGACGGGCTGGTCGTCCTCCACAATGGTGAAAGCATCTGCCGGCAGGCGGGCCAACAGATGCTCCGTGTCTACGGTGTTCTTCGAACAGCCGAGGGTGACGACCCTAAGCTTCTTTCGCGGCGTCATCGTTCTGCTCCTCCTCCTTTACGAAGTCCAGGGAGGCATACTTGACGATCTGGCTGTACCAGTCCACCACCTTGCGCATGTGGGACACGTAGAAACGGTCCGCGTCGTAGTTGGGAATCGCCTTCTTGAACAAGGCCACGAGTTCTTTCTCGGAAGCCTTGGCGGAGGGAGCCTCGGCGTCGCCGAGCACAGCCTTGATGGCCAGGAAGACCTGGTCCAGCTTCAGCTCGCCCTCGCTGGTGTAGATGGCGATGTCTGCCAGGCTGGAGATGCGGTTGGAACCGGTGAAGACCTTGCGCTGCTTGGTCTCCAGGCTCTCGGCGATGGCACCATTGCGGGACTGGGCGACATATTGGTAGAGGCCGTGCTGGCCCGAGACGGACAGGATCCGTGCTAAATCAGTTTGCATATCAGTTGTCGGATTAAAAGTTGTAATTCTTCTTTTGTGCCGCCGTTGTTCACGACGAAATCGATCCGGGCCGGATCGAAGGACTGCAGGGCGTCGCGCTCCGCGGCCTTGGGGTTGCGGGCGACGCGCGTCTCATAAGGCGCGTCGACCAGCACGACGGTGTCGTAGAGCCCGTCGAACTGGTGCTTGTCCAGCGCGATGGCAGACTCCACGAACAGGAGCGGAGCCTTCTGCGCGGCCTTCCAGGCCTTCAGGTCCTCCACCACGTAGGGGTAGACCATCTCCTCCAGGGTCCGGAGCTTGTCCGGGTCGGAGAAGACCGTGCCGATCTGCGACCAGGGCAGCGAGAGGCGCTCCTCGATGCTGCATTTGAGGCCCGGGACGACCGAATAGAGCATCTTGGTGCGCGTGTCGCACTCGTAGACCGGGAAGTCCAGCGACGCCAGATAGCGGCACGCTTCGCTTTTCCCGCTCCCGATGGGGCCTGTGACGAGGATCGTACGCATCGGCTTGCTATTCGGCGGATTTCTGGAGGCAGTCGAACACTTCCGGCGTGAGCGTGTAGTCGATCACGCTGGAGGGAAGGCCCTCGACCTGCGCCATGCAGCGACCGCTCCGCGATTTCGCGAAATCGTTGTAGTCGATGTAGAAGCGCGTCTGCACGGAAGGGGCCGTCCCCGTCGGGAAGACACAGCGGAACACGGCCGTGGCCGTGGACGGGAGGATGGACAGTTCTACGCGGGGCGGGACGTTGCGCGTCTCCAGCTTGACCTCCGCGCGGATCTCGACATAGCGCGAGACTTCCATCGAATAGACGCATTCTCCCTGCGAGATCCGCACGCCGCTGGGCGATTCCAGCTGGATCTTGCCGTGGACGCTGCTGCGCACGTCATACAGCTCCAGCGGCTTCGTGGCGACGGACTCCACGTTTTCCAGGCGCGACGGCTCGCCATAGACGAGCACCGTATCCGGCTGCACCGTCATCGGCCTGACCGCCATGTATTGCGGCAGGAAATTGACGGTCAGCACCGGACGCACCGGCACCTTCTTGAAGGTCTCCTCCGCAAAGAGGAATTCGAGGTCTTCGGAAATGAAGCCCTCCACCGTCACGCCGTCGCCGAAAAGCTGGGACGCGTAACGGAAGAGCGCTGAATTGGGGAGGGAGAACCGGTCGCCGCCCAGGTACCGGAAATCGGTCGCCGCGATGGTGACCTGGCCGGTACGCTTGTGGGGGCGGGCCAGCATGATGTGCTGGAAACCGGTGGCGGACACCTGGGCGGAAGCCGTCGCTTCCGACCTGGACACCGCCGCCCGGCCCTCGATGTTGCTCCTGGCCACGACCGGCACGCTCACGATCGCCACATATCTTTGCGACAGATTGAGCACGAGCCAGATGCTGGCCGAGAACAGCACGCAGAGCAGGAACCGGACCCAGTTCTTCACGGGAATCCCCTATTTATTTCTTGTCGTTCTGGGCAGGCTGCTCGGCCGACATGTCCTTGTTGATGGAAGACTTGTCGACACGGATCTTGACGTCGCCGTCCACCTTGACGAGGATGGTGTTGCCGTCGATCTCGGCCACGGTGCCGTAGATGCCACCGGCAGTGATGACCTTGTCACCCTTCTTGAGGGAGTTGCGCATTTCTTCGAGCTTCTTCTGCTGCTGGCGCTGGGGACGGATCATGAAGAGATACATCACCAGGAACATGGCACCGAGCATCAGGATCATGCCCCAGCCGCTGCCAGCGGGCTGTGCGGCAGCGCCGGCTGCCTGTAAAACAATGTTCATCATATTCTTTATTCGTGTTGGTTAATCAGTTTGTCGAGCAGGCCGTTGACGAAGCCGCTGCTCTCCGGTGTGCTATAGTACTTGGAAATCTCCACGTATTCGTTGATAATGATGCGGGGAGACACGGTGGGGGCCATCTGCGCCTCCGCCATGCCGCAGGCGATCAGGCTGAGGTCCGTGGTGCACAGGCGCTCGCGCGTCCAGCCGGGCGTGAGCTCGGCGACCTTGGCGCAGAAGGCGTCGTAGTTGGCGTACGCCGTGCGCAGGAGGTTCACCACGAAGCGCTTGTCGCTCTCGAGCGCTTCGTTGCCGGGCAACTCGCTCTGGTAGAGGGGCGGCAGGCGCCAGGGCTCGCCCTGGCCCAGGGAACGCATCGTCCGGATGCACCAGCCGAGGGTGTAGCCGAGGTCGTCGTTCCAGTGGATCGACAGGTCCTCCAGGATGTCGGACAGCTCGGGGCTGTCCTCGAGCTCGCGCTCGTAGATCTTGCACCACAGGCGGGCATCTTCCTCCAGCGAGCTCTCGCCGCTGTCGAGGTATTCCTGGAAATATTTACGGCCGCGGATCCGCTCATAGAGGCGGCGCAGCAACACGTCGTATTGGTCCCAGGACAGCTTCTTCTTGCCTACCAGCTTGTTGAAATCGGGATCCTGCGCCAGGAGCGCGGGAATGCGGTTTTCGACGAATTTGAGGTTGGGGTGGAGTTCCTCCTCGGTGGGATTGAACTTGGCGCGCGCCGCCTCGATGCGGGCGCGGGCCTCCTCCGTGAGGGGTCCCGCCAGGGCAAGCAGAAACAGATACAGGTCCCGGGTGGACTCGCACGAAACATCCAGGAGGGATTCTGCTTCCTTGAGAGTCATACCGTGGTTTTCCGCGTAGCAGTAGACGGCCTTGAAAGCCTTGATACGGAGAATTCTTCGGTTGAGCATACTTTCAAACAAATTTATCTGCAAAGATAGTAAGTAATCGATAAAAAATCCTATTTTTGTATAAGATATACACTAAAAATCGCTACAATGTACAGAGACGATTACGATTCTCGCTATGAAAGCCGCGACGCCGAAGACGTGTTCTCCAAGCCTGTCCGGGCCGGCAAGCGGACCTATTTCTTCGACGTGAAAGCCACGAAGGGACGCAAAGACTTCTACCTGACCATCACCGAGAGCAAGCGCCGCACCAACCCCGACGGCAGCTTCAACTACGACAAGCATAAGATTTTCCTCTATAAGGAGGACTTTGAGAAGTTTGCAGAGGGGCTGGACGAAGTGATCGCCTACATCCGCGATACCTGTTTCCACGGAGAGATTCCCCAGCGGACCGCAGAAGGGTTCGGTGAGGCAGACTACGAATAAGAGAATTCCTCGACCGCTCTACAGAGCTGCGTCGAGGAATTCTATAAATCCTTGTACATCGAGATTGTAGGGACGGGGGCCGGCAAGGCGGTTGCCGTCGCTATCCAGTATGAAATAGTTCGGTTGCGCGTTCACGCCGAAGTCGTGCAGCGCCACGTAGGAATTGACGCGCCCGACATCCTTGAGCAGCGTTCCGCGCTCGTTCTTCACCCATTTCTCTTCCGGCAGTTTCGTCTTGTCGTCCACGTGCAGCGCGGCGATGACGAAATCGTTGCGCAAGCGCCGCAGCACCTCCGGATCCGACCACACGCGCGCCTCCATCTCCCGGCAGTTCACGCAGCCATAGCCCGTAAAATCCAGGAACACCGGCTTGCCGGTGGCCTTTGACGCCGCCAGCGCATCCGGCAGGTTGTCGAAGGCTGACAGGTTGTGCGCAATGATTATGTTGCCCGGCCGGGCGTCCGAAATCTGGATCGGAGCCCGCGCGGATGCACCCAGCACGAAATCCTGCGTCTCCATCGGCGGCATATAGCCCGACAGGGCCTTGAGGGGCGCGCCCCACATGCCCGGGATCAGGTAGACCACGAAGGAGAACACGGCGATGGCGAGCGCGAGGCGCGGCACGCCGATATACTCGAGCGGAGAATCGTTCTTGAAGCGGATCTTGCCGATCAGGTAGAGGCCCAGGAGCGTGAAGACGGCGATCCAGATGGCCAGATAGACCTCGCGGTCCAGCAGGTGCCAGTGGTAGGTCTGGTCCGCCGTGCTGAGGAACTTGAGGCCGAGAGCGATCTCGATGAAGCCCAGCACCACCTTGACGGAGTTGAGCCAGCCGCCGCTCTTGGGGAGCTTCTTGAGCAGGGACGGGAAAAGCGCCAGGATCGTGAACGGAAGGGCAAATGCGACGCTGAAAGCGAGCATCGTGACCATCGGGGCCCAGAACTCGCCCTGCGTGCTCTTGATGAGCACCGTGCCCACGATCGGGCCGGTGCAGCTGAAGCTGACGAGCACAAGCGTGAGAGCCAGGAAGAAGATGCCGCCGAGGCCCTTGCGGTCGCTGTTCTTGTCGGCGCTGTTGGTCCACTTGCTCGGGAGCGTGATCTCGAACGCGCCGAAGAAGCTCGCGGCGAAGGCCATGAATACCAGGAAGAACAGGATATTGGGCAGCCAGTGCGTGGACAGCCAGTTGAAGATGTCGGCCGTCACGCCGCTGCCGCCGACGATCCACGTGATGCCGATGATCAGGCAGATCGGGACCGTATAAAGCAGGATGATGAACAGGCCATACAGGGCGGCCTTGAGGCGGCCCTGGCGGGCGTTGTCGCTGCCCTTCATGAAGAAGGAGACGGTCATCGGGACCATCGGGAACACGCAAGGCGTCAGGAGCATCATGAAGCCCCACAGGATCGCCTCCAGGATCAGCGCCCAGAGGCTGTTATTGCTGTCTCCGGCAGATGGAGTGTCGGCCCGGGAAACCGTAGCCACCCTCGGCTTCGTAAGAGGGAGGGACCCGCCGCTTTCAGCGGTGGGAGGGGTCTCGCGCAGCGAGACGTTTCCCGGGTCGACAGCTCCATCTGCCGAAGTCTCTTCGAGGAACTCTTCAAAGTCCCAGTCCACGGGCATATAGCACGCGTCGCCCTTGCAAGGCATGTACGTGACGGTGCCGGAGATATGGTCGATCCCCTCCTCCAGCTCGCCCGTCAGGACGATCTTGTTGCCGTCCGCGTCCTGCCGGACCTCGGACTTCCAGTTGACCTGGGGCGCAAGCTGCAGCAGCAGGACCAGCGAAAGAAGAAAGTTGGTCATCTTGAAAGATTACTTGGCAATGGCGACGGAACGCGTCTCGCGGATCACGGTGATCTTCACCTGGCCCGGATACGTCATCTCATCCTGGATACGCTGCGCGATGTCCGTAGACAGGCGGGCGGCCTGGTCGTCGGTCACCTCCTCGGCGCCCACGATCACGCGGAGCTCGCGGCCGGCCTGGATGGCGTAGGACTTCGTCACGCCCGGATAGGAAGCAGCCAGGTCTTCCATCCCCTTCAGGCGCTTGATATAGGACTCGATCACCTCGCGGCGGGCACCCGGACGGGCGCCGGAAATGGCGTCGCCCACGAGCACCAGCGGAGCGTAGATGGAGGTCATCTCCATCTCCTCGTGGTGCGCGCCCACGGCGTTGCAGATCTCGGGACGCTCCTTGTACTGCTCGGCGAGCTTGGCGCCCAGGATGGCGTGCGGCAACTCCGGATCCAAGTCGCTGACCTTGCCGATATCGTGCAGCAGGCCGGCGCGGCGGGCGATCTTGGGATTCAGCCCCAGCTCGGAAGCCATGATGGCGCAGATGTTCGCCACCTCGCGGGAGTGCTGCAGGAGGTTCTGTCCGTAGGAGGAACGATACTTCATGCGGCCGATGAGCTTGACAAGCTCCAGGTTGAGGCCGTGGATGCCCATGTCGATGCAGGTGCGCTTGCCGGTCTCCAGGATCTCGTCCTCAAGCTGCTTGCTCACCTTGGCCACCACTTCCTCGATGCGGGCCGGATGGATGCGGCCGTCGATCACCAGCTGGTGCAGGGACAGACGGGCCACCTCGCGGCGCACCGGGTCGAAAGCGGAAAGGAGGATGGCGTCGGGCGTGTCGTCCACGACGATCTCGACGCCGGTCGCGGCCTCGAGGGCGCGGATGTTACGGCCCTCACGGCCGATGATGCGGCCCTTGACCTCGTCGTTGTCGATCGGGAAGGTGGTGACGGCGTTCTCGATGGCCGTCTCCGTGGCGGTGCGCTGGATCGTGTTGATCACGATGCGCTTCGCCTCGCGGGCGGCGTTGAGCCGCGCTTCATCCATCGTATCGTTGATATAGGCCTGCGCCTCGCTGCGCGCCTCGGCCTTCATATTCTCGACAAGCATCTTGCGGGCGTCCTCGGCGGACATCCCCGCGATATTCTCCAGCTCCTTGTTGACCTGCGCGGTCACGCGCTCGCACTCTTCCATCTTGGCATCCAGTTTGGTCTTGAGGGCGTTGACCTGGCCCTTCTGGGAATCGAGGTCGTGCTGCTTGCGGTCGAGCTCGCCCTGCTGCTGCTTCAACTGACCTTCACGGGATTTGATATTGTTTTCGCGGTCGCGGAGTTCGTTGTTCTTCTTGTTGACGAATTCCTCGTGCTCGCCCTTGAGCTGGAGGAATTTCTCCTTGGCCTGCAGGATCTTCTGCTGCTTGATGCTTTCGGCCTCCAGGTTCGCCTTCTCGACGATGGCGTTCGCGCGTCCCTTCGACGCGGCCCGGCTGACCAGTATATAAATTGCGAGGGCCAACGCGGCACCGGCAATAGCGCTTAGGATGATGTACAAAAACATAGGTTTATATATAAAATTAACAGTATCCGTCCTTGCGGGGCAGATACTGTTATCAGAAAAAAGCCGTCAGCCGAGCTTTCAGAAAGCCTCTGAATAAGATTTGGGCTCCGTACTGTCCCGGGCTTCCCGTCGTAGCGGGCTTGCCTTCCTCAGTGCGAGTAGACCCGGTTCCGAAGAACTTGTTGTTTTCAGAAGATGGGCCTGACGGCTTATCACTTTTCCATAGCCTCCAGATAGGCGGATACATCCCCCTGGAGCGCCTCGACCTCTTCTACGAGGCGGGACATCTTCTTCTGGGCGGAGAGCTTGCCGGCGGCCTCCTGGATCGCGACGAAGACCAGCTTGTCCTCCGGACTGCTGTCCGGGAAGCGGGCGTCGAACTTGGTCATCATCGCAGTCACGTCCGCAGCGGCCAGGCGCATCAGCTGCTCCATCTCCGGGGTGGCGGCGCTGAGGCGATAGGGTTTGCCTGCAACTTTCAACGTGATGTCCTGTGCCATGTCAACTCTCCAGCAGCTTTATGCATCTGTCAATCTCCCGGATCAGCTTTGCAATCCGCTCCTTCGACTCGGCAGGGTCTCCGGAAGCCTGAAACGCGCGCATCAGCTCGAGATTGTCTATCTGTTGGTTCAAATCAGTAATCTGCTCCTTGTACTTGAGGCACTTCTCCTCGCTCGCCGAAAGTCTGCCCGCCAGGTCGTCCGCCCGCTGCCTCTCGGCCTCGTACAGCGCAACCAGTTTGGCGATATTTGACTTGATATCCTCGAGCATCGCAGATGATACCTAAAATACATAGGCAAATATAATCAATTAATCGCAAAACATCAAGCATCGGAAAAACGAAGGCCCGCGAATATCTTCGCAGGCCTTTCATCGATCTTTCGCTGTACGGATTATTCGTTGAAAGAGATGCCGCCACCGGCGTTGTTGCCGCCATTGGCATGGCCATGCCCCTCGACATAGTGTCCCGCAGCTTCGGGATAAGGAAGCTCCACGGCGCGATACGTAGTCTCGAGATGCGACACGTAGTCACATTCGGCCAGGGTGACCACCTCATCCGTCCGCTCGCCGTCAGCACCGAGCCTGGTAGCTTGCAGCTTTGCGTGAACCGGGCAGACGGAACGCTGGACATATACATTCCACATAGCCCACGCGGAGACCACGAAATCGTAGTTGACCACCTCGCTGGTCAAGGTCCCGGCTTCGCTGGAACTCTTGAACTGAGCGATGGCGTTCTCGAACCCGGCATAGTCGGTACTGGTGAAATTGGTGCAGGGCTCGGAACCGGCCTCGACAGGGATCTGGACAGAACCCGTCAGGTAGTTCTCGGAGTTGTTGACATACCAGGACGAGATGCCGGCGTGCGAGTAAGCGTAAGTAGAATAAGAATCGTTCGCGAGGAAACCTTCACTCTGGGACGGTTCACCTTTGGTCTCCACCACATCCACATACCAGCCGTCGGCGTTCTCGCCGACGCGGATGAGGCCGGAGAGGGTCACGACCTGGCCGGCGATGAGGTCAGGAACGGTCAGCGTAGTGGAAACGGGGGTGATGATCTGCTCACCGGTGGCGGTAAGCGTCAGGACTTGCTCGGAAATGGCAGTGCTCTCTTCAGCATGGAAAGCGATAAGAGCCTTGTTGCCTTCATAGGAGATGCTGCTGTTGGGCAGGCTCTGATAGCCGGCGATCTGGAACTGGCCGGTGATCGGGGCGCCATCGAGTTTCACGACTTCAACCGCAATCACGCCTTTGGCACCGTCCAGCTTGAAGGCGGTTTGAATCTGTTCGGGCGTACAGGCGGCGAGGACGCCGGCTAACGCAATGAGTGAAAAGAACTTTTTCATATCACACAGATTATTACTTGACCAGCCAAATATAGTGAATAATTCACTAAAACAAAAAAGAGAACCCGCAACCGAGGTCGCGGGTTCTCCGGGAAGAATAATATTTATCTAAAGAGAAAATTATTTCTTCGGGCGGATGATCACGGTGCGGCTCAGCACATCGTTGTTGAAGAAGATCGGGCCGACACCACCGTTGGCGCTCATCTCAAGCTTCTCAGCAGGGACACCGAGGCTGACGAGGTAGTCGAAGACCACCTTGGCGCGCTGCTCGGAGAGGACCTGGTTGCGCTTGACGCTACCCGTCTTCTTGTCGGCGTAGCCGGCGACGGTGAAGACAGCGTCGGAGTTCTTGACATCCTCAGCGTAGAGGGTCAGACGAGCCTTGTCCTTGAGGGACAGGACAGCCTTGTCAAGCTCGAAGAAGACAGCGGTGGAAGCAGGGATCTCGTTGTTGATGTACTTCTCGACCTCCTTGATGACTTCCTTCTCGACGACCTTCTCGACGATCTTCGGGTTCTTGGCAGCGTAGTCGCGGGCCAGGGCGTCAGCAGCCTCCTTGGAGAGGTAGCCGGCGGCGGCAGCGGCAGCAGCAGCGCGGGCGAACTTGCCGTGCTTGCCACCGATGGTCCAGATGGCGTTCAGGGTCACGCGGCCGGTGCCCTCAGCCTTGCGGTACTGGGAAGCGTCGCCGAACACGGACGGGGTGATGCCATAGCGACCCTCGAGAGCGAGCTCGAAAGCGTTGGTGAAGTTGTAGCCGAGGCCGATACCGGCGGTAGCGCCGAAGCGGGCCTTGAAGGTGTTATCCTCGACGACGAGGAGAGCGGTGGCGGCGTTGGTGCCGTTCTGGAACTTCGTACCGTTGGTGGAGAAGTTCACGGTCGGACCGACGAAACCATAGACGTCGAACTTGGCGAGATCCTCAGCGAAGATGTTGCTGAAGTTCACGATAGCGTCGAGGTTGACCTCACCGAAGAGTTTGTTCTTGGCGGAGAAGAGGTTGCCCATCGTGATGTAGTTCTGGGCATTGCCATTCACGGGATCGAGGGTCTGGAAAGGACCACCGATGACGGCGCGCACACCCCAAACCGGAGTAATGTACTTGCCGACCATGATGTTACCGTAGACGGAAGGGGTATTGAAACCACCGTTGTAGACGGAGATGATACCGCCGCCGATACCGACGAACACGTCATTTCCCTTATAAGCAGTCTGGGCGTTCGCGCCGAACGCGCCGGCGACGAGAGCGATAGACAGTGCAAGAGCTTTGAGTTTCATATCGATTAACAATTAAATTCGTTTAACAATCAGGAAACAAGATGAATCTTGACGCAAGATTACTCGTTGAAGGAGATACCACCACCGGCGTTGGCAGCGGAGCCGTGGGAATCATGGCCATGGCCCTTGACATAGTGACCGGCAGCATCAGGATAAGCGAGTTCGATCTTACCCGCATAGTAATCGTAGAAGTCCAGTTTGAAAGAAGCAAGCACGACCTTCTCATCGGTCTCTTTGCCCTGCTCATCCAGCTTGACGGCATACAGTTTCACATCATACGGGATCGTAGCCTGATCGACATAGACATTCCACATAGCCCAAGCGGAGACCTGGAAAGGAGCCTCGAAGACATCCTCTTCAATGTCGGCCTCGCCGTAGGACTCAAGATAGTAATCAAGCCACTCGGAAACCGTAAGCTTCTCAGAAAGGCCAAAGAGGGACTCGATATAGATTTCCTCGAAACCGGCATAGTCAGTCTTGACAATGTCATAGGCAGCAGAGTTACCGATCTTGTAAGGGATCTCGGCGACGCCTTCCAGGATGTACTCGGAGTTGTTGACATACCAGAAAGGAATGTCAAAGTGAGTAGCGCTATACTTCTCGTAGTTGGCATTCTGGAGGTAACCGCTCTTGACGATGGCGTCACCCTCGACGGGATCCTCATAGAAATACCAGCCCTCGAGGCTCTCACCAGCGCGGATCTTGCAGGAAAGCATGGCGGTCTGGCCGGCGAGGAGATCAGGAACGGTAACAGTGGTAGAGACAGGCTTGAGGATCTGCTCACCGGTAGCGGTGAGAGTCAGCTGCTGCTGAGCGATGGGAGTGCTCTCACCAGCCTGGAAAGTAATCGTAGCCTTGTTGCCGGAGTAAGCGATGCTGCTGCCAGGCAGCGACTCGAAACCGGCGATCGAGAACTGACCCTCGATCGGATCACCGCTGAGCTTGACGACCTCAACCTCGATAGCGCCCTTGGCACCGGCGAGTTTGAAGGCAGTCTGGATCTGCTCAGGCGTGCAAGCGGCAATAACACCAGCTAACGCAATGAGTGAAAAAAACTTTTTCATTTCCTTTAAAATAAATATTAAACGTTAAACTTAAATTCTGTTTTTTTGTCCATAAAAACGGTCTCCCGCTCTATGGCATACCACTTTACAGAAGACAAATATATCTCACAAAAACCGAAAAACCAAATAATTTCGCAAGTTTTTCGCCATCTGCCGGGTCCGTAGGCCATTATTTACCAATCTGACCATCTATAAAAAACGGATTAAAATAATTTTTGCTGACCAGATTGTCGGCCGCTTCAGTACGGAATTCTTTATAATAATAGCGCTCGTTGTTGGCGTTGTAATCGAAGGTGAACTGGCCGGAAGTCGTGATGCGCGGCACGTAGCCGTGGCGGCGCTGCCGGTAAGGCGGCAGGGAGATATGGATCCGGAATCCGCCGTTGGTGTGCGGCTGGGCGCTCTCCGGCTTCAGGGTCCACCCGTCGAACATCAGGCCACGCTCCGCATAAAAGCCGATGGAGCAACGCCGGAAGTGCCTGATCATCTCGAACTTGAGTCCATAATCACCGAACAGGAAACGCTGCGCGCGCAGGGTGAACTGCGTGTTGAGGGCGGCGTTGTAGTAGTTCCCGGCTATATTCCAGAAGAACTGCGGCTCCCACATGAACATCCATTTGAAGCCGACATACGTGGCCTCCGAGACCAGGCCCAGCTGCGTGTCGACCCAGAAGCGCTCGTTGGGGAACCAATAGGCGGCTTCGAGCGCCGCGCCGAAACGGTTGTTCGTGAAC